>JBCDAS010000031.1:0-20417 GCA_039185235.1 Pseudomonadota bacterium | reverse complement strand
CGCGCACTGACGCTCAATGACAGCCGATCAAGCATTCTCGACGTCTCAGGCTCGCGGGCCGAGACCATGCAAGACGCCCTGGGCGTTGTCCAAGGTGCAATTGAGACCTTCGGCCCCGACTTGCTCGCCTCGACCCAAACCAACGATCTCTCCTCGGCAGAGCGCAAAGCGGCATCTGCTCGAACGAGCTTTGCAACCGTCGTTTCCGCGTTGAACACCCGGTTTGGCGGCCGATCCCTCTTTGCGGGCGCCGCCACGGATCAAGCAGCACTTGCGCCCCCGGACCAGATCCTCGCAGAAATCCAGACCCTCACTGCAGGGGCGCCGGATGCAACAACTGCGATTGCGATTGTCGAGGGCTACTTCGCCCCCGGTGGCGGGTTCGAGGCAACTGGCTATGTCGGTTCGACCAATGACGTAGCGGGGGTTGAACTCGCCGAAGGCGCCCGACTGGACTACGCAGTGCGCGGCGACGATCCACAATTGCGCGGGGTTTTGACCAGTCTCGCCCTGGCCGTTGTCGGCAATGAGGGCAGCTATGCCGGGGCGAATGACACGAACCGGCTCGTGGTTCTGGGTGCCGCCGGTCAGGCAGCAATCGCAGCCACCCCGGAAGTGATCGATCTGCGCTCGGCGCTCGGAGTGGCAGAAGAGCGCATCGAAGTCGCCCGCACTCGCAGCTCTGGCGAGCGGACATTCCTGAACCAAGCTTTGAACGCCATCGTCCAACGCGACCCGTTCGAAGCCGCAACCGAATTCACGGCTTTGGAGCGCCAGCTCCAGACCATGTTCTCCATCACCGCCCGGCTTTCGCAACTGAACCTGAACAACTTCATCCGATAAATATAAGAGGCTTCATGATCAGAACGATCATCGCCTGCCTGGCCCTCATCGGCCTTTTGGCACAGACCGCTCAGGCCACCGAAGTTCGGCTCAAGGATGTCGTCGATTTCGACGGGGTGCGCGGGAACGACCTGGTTGGCTATGGCCTTGTGGTCGGTCTCGATGGCACCGGCGATGGGCTGAGAAATTCGCCCTTTACCGAGGAAGCACTGGTCAATCTGTTGGAGCGCCTGGGAATCAATGTCACCGGCGAGCAGTTCCGCCCGCGCAATGTCGCCGCCGTCTTGGTCACGGCTGAACTTCCGCCCTTTGCCCGGGCTGGAAGTGAGATCGATGTGACCGTCTCGGCGATTGGCGATGCGACCAGTCTCTTGGGCGGCACGCTGATCATGACACCGCTGAATGCGGCGGATGGACAGATCTACGCGGTCGCACAAGGGTCGGTCATCGCGGGCGGTATCACCGCCGAGGGCATCGCCGCGCGCGTCACTCAAGGCGTGCCAACCGCAGGGGTTATCCCCGATGGCGGGCGGGTTGAATTGGAGATCAATTTTGAGCTCTCCCGGCTCGAGACCCTCCGCCTCGCGCTCCGCGAGCCGGACTTCACCACAGCCGCAAGGATTGCAGGCAGCATCAATCGTCGCGTCGGGACCGAGCTTGCTGTGATGCAGGACTCTGGGACCGTGGTTTTAGACCTGCAGAGAAGCCCGCTGCGCTCACCCGCGGAGTTGATCGCCCAGATCGAGAACATCCGCGTGAGGACCGAGCGCAAGGCCCGCGTGGTCGTCGACCAACGCTCTGGCACAATTGTCCTTGGCGATGATGTCCGGATCAGCCGGGTCGCAATCAGCCACGGCAATTTGACGCTGCGGATCCAGGAAACGCCCATCGCGGTCCAACCGAGCCCATTTGGCGAGGGCGAAACCGTCGTCGTTCCCCGGACCGATGTGGAAATTGAGGAGGCGCAGGGAACCGGGCTTGCCATCGTGCAAGATACAGTCTCGCTCTCAAGCCTGGTCGAGGGGTTAAACGCGCTCGGCGTCTCGACAAATGATATGATCGATATCCTAAGCGCGATCAAAGCCGCCGGCGCGCTTCACGCCGAGTTCGTGCTGCAATAGATCAGGCGTCCGGCGCGCGCGGCTCCAACAGGGCCGCAAGCCGCTTGAAGCTCGCAACCGGTCCACCCGGCGCCTTCTCCGCGATGAACCCGTCCAAATCATCAAAAGCCGCAATCGCGGCGTCAAGCTGTGGATCCGATCCCACAACGTAGAGACCGGTCTGCACCATAGGCCGCGCTTTCTCATAAGTGCTGAGCAGAGCCCGCGCCCGATTGATCAAAGCCAACTCGCTCTCTCCAACCACACCGGGTAAGGACCGCGAGACCGAGCGCACCGCGTCGATCGCCGGAAACCGACCGCGCTCGGCAATCTCTCGCTCCAGCACCAGATGCCCATCCAACAGCCCACGCGTGATATCCGCGATGGGCTCCTCCATATCTGATCCGGCAACCAAAACCGAGAAGATCGCCGTAATCGCCCCCTGCCCTGCTTCCCCAGGCCCCGCGCGCTCGGTCAGACTTGCGATCAAATTGGTGGTCGAGGGCGGGAAGGCTCGCAAAGTCGGTGGCTCGCCAGCTGTGAGCGCAATCTCGCGATGGGCCTCGGCAAACCGGGTCAGCGAATCGACGATCATCAAGACATGCTTGCCCTGGGCCCGGAAATACTCCGCCACCGCCATGGCCGACCACAAAGCCCGCCGCCGAACCAAAGCCGATTGATCCGAGGTTGCGGCGACAACCACCGATCGGGCCCGCGCCTCGGGCCCCAATCCATGCTCCAGAAACTCCATCAGGTCGCGGCCCCGTTCGCCGATAAGGGCAAAGACAACGATGTCCGCATCCATTCCCCGTGCAAGCCCCGACAAAAGCTGTGACTTGCCCACGCCAGAGCCAGCGAAAACCCCGATCCGCTGCCCTTTGGCCAGTGGCAACAGCGTATCCGTGACCGCCAAACCTGTTGCAACCTGGGCGCCCAACCGCTCCCGCCGGGTCGCGAGTGGCGCCGCAGCCCGGATATCGGCAGCATCAGTCCCAATTGCCAGCGGTTTGTCGTCCAAGGGTTGCCCAAACCCGTCGATCACCCGGCCAACCCAAGCATCACAGGGTTTCAGCTCTGGCTCCGGGATCAACCAGACTAAATCCTCCAGCGCCACGCCTTGCGTGGGATCAAGGATCATTGCCCGTGCCTCTCCGCCAGAAAGCGCGATGATCTCGCCGATTGGCCCTTCCACCCAAGGGTCGGAGGCTAACTTCACCTGATCGCCGATCCGCGCCTTCGCCCCCAATCCCGCCACGGTGATCGAGGCTCCATCAGCGGCAATCACCCGCCCGCAGCGCCAGGTTTCAGGGATCGCGCGCAATTCAGCTTCGAGCCGGGCCAGGTCCATTCTGTACTCTCCTCGGAAATTCTTCCCTCAGTTACGGATCATAAACATCTGATGCTTAAGACAGCCTTGCGAAACCGGACGGAGAACCCCGTTGGAGAACCCGCTAACCATAATTGACATGGCGCGCAGCCTTACCCGGCATGCGGCGACACGGCAGGCATTGATCACAGAGAATGTGGCCAATGCCGATACCCCCAACTATCGCGCCCGCGATGTCCTCCCCTTTGCCGAAGTCTATAGTGCCCCGGGAGAGGCCGATCGCGCGACCGCATTCAAACCTGTGGCAACCCGTGGCGGCCATACGGGCTTTGAGCGGGACGCCTCGGGTCTGGCTGGCTTGCGCCAGATGGAGGCGCTCGCGATCAGCCAAGTCGGCGCCGATTCGCCCAATGGCAACACCGTGGCGGTCGAAGACCAACTCGGCCGCGCGGCTGAGGCTAGGCTCAAACACGAGATGGCGCTCGGTATTCTGCAGAAATCCATGGGTATGCTCCGCGCGACCCTCGGCCGGACCGGATAAGGGGGCTGAGAGATGAGCGACTTGATGCGCAGCATGATCGCAGCGACCAGTGGGATGGATTCCCAGACCACCCGCCTGCGTCTGATCTCGGAGAATATCGCCAATATCGACACGCCGGGTTATCGGCGTAAGACGATCAGCTTCGAGGAAGTGCACCGCCAATCGGATGCCCGCGCCGTGGTGCCGGGCCGAGTGCGCCTCGATCGCTCAGAGCTCGAGCGGATCTATGATCCCGCCCATCCGATGGCCAGCAGCGATGGCTACTACAACGGCTCGAATGTCGATCTGATCGTCGAGATGGCCGATGCCCGCGAAAGCCGGCGCAGCTACGAAGCCAGCCTACGCATGTTCGACCAATCGCGCGGCATGCTGAACTCACTTTTTGATCTTTTGCGACGCTGAGAAGCGGCGTCTGCTCCCCCGCGACGTCAAATAGGAGGTTTTGATGGAGCTTAACTCAACCCTGGCCACCCGGCTCTACCAGACGATGCAGGGTGCGCTGAAGCCAAATGGCCCAGCCCCCCAACCGCCCCCGCAGCAGGAGGGCCAGCAGCTCTTTGCCCGAACGGCGGCGAGCTTTGTCGAGACCCTGCGCGCGGGCGAGACGACCGCGATGTCGGGCATGGTCGGCCGCGCCGACCCTCATTCGGTAGTCGCCGCCCTGGCCAGCGCCGAGATGGCGGTACAAACCGCTGTTACCGTGCGCGACAAGGTCGTCGAAGCTTACCAGGAAATCCTGCGCATGCCGGTCTGACCGAGAGGCCGGGCCAAAGTCATGACCAGCGCAGAATTGCTGGATATCACACGGCAAATGCTGTGGCTGACCTTCATGGTCGCGTTCCCGACGCTCGCAGTCGCGCTGATCGTCGGGATCGTGATTGGCCTGTTGCAAGCGCTTACCTCGATCCAGGAACTGACCCTCACCTTCGTCCCGAAACTCGGCGCCGTGGCGCTGACGATCTGGCTGACGCTCAGCTATATGTCGAACCTCTTGGTGGGGCTCTACCAGGATCAGATCATTCCGATCATCGGCGGGGGATGAGATGCGTGCTGTGCTCCTGATTCTGGCCCTGATCGCCGCAGCACCCGGCTTTGCGCATCACACCACAACCCCACGCGATCAGATCTGCGACCATGCCGCGCGCGGCGCCAGCGCCCGCCACGACGTGCCCTTTGAAATCATGCGCGCCCTGACCCGGACCGAGACCGGTCGCCCGCGGGAGGGCCAGCTCGAACCCTGGCCTTGGACGATCAATATGGAAGGCGCTGGTCACTGGTTCGACACACGGGCAGAGGCTCTGCGCTTTGCCCTCGATCATCACGCCCGCGGCGCCCGCTCCTTCGATGTGGGCTGTTTTCAGATCAATTTCCGCTGGCACGGGCAGGCGTTCGACTCGATCGAGACCATGTTTGACCAGGATCTCAACGCCGACTACGCCGCGCGTTTCCTCAAAGATCTAAAGGCCGAGGGGGGGGACTGGACCCGTGCGGTTGGCAAATACCACTCCCGAACCCCCGATCTCGCCGCGAAATACACCGGTCGGTTCCAGCGGATTCTGGCCAACCTCACACCGGTCGACCCCGCACCCGCGCCGCCGCAAGACCAACCGCCAGAGGAGCCCGGCGTGCTGATCGCGGGCCTCGGCGTGCGGCTTTCAACCCCCCAGCATGCGCCCCTTGGCGGTGTGGCGCTGACCGCTTTTGACAATGGTAAAAGCCTGCTGACCCGGGCTAAGCCGCTGTTCGGGATCGACCAATGACCTCGCGCCTCTACCAACCCACGATCCTCCTCGCGCTCGCCCTGATGGCGATCATCGTAATGATGATCCTGCCGGTGCCGGCCTTCATTCTGGATCTTGGTCTGATGGTCTCATTTGCGCTGGCAATCCTGGTCTTCACCAATACGCTTTTCATACAGCGACCCTTGGATTTCTCCGCCTTTCCAACGGTTTTGCTGGCGTCCCTGATGTTGCGCCTCTCACTCAATATCTCCTCGACCAAGCTGATCATCGGTGAGGGGCATAACGGCACCCATGCCGCTGGCGAAGTGATTGAGGGATTTGCAAATTTCGTGATGGGCGGATCGATCTTCCTGGGCCTGGTCGTCTTTGGCGTCCTCTTGATCGTGAACTTCATCGTGATCACCAAAGGTGCGGGCCGCATGGCCGAAGTTGGCGCGCGGTTTGCCCTTGACGGGATGCCCGGCAAACAGCTTGCCATCGACAGTGACATGGCCGCGGGCGCGATCAACCACGAAGAAGCCCGCGCCAGGCGCAAACTCGAACAGGATGAGACGACCTTCTTCGGCTCCCTCGACGGGGCTTCCAAATTTGTCAAAGGCGATGCGGTGGCAGGGCTCCTGATCACGCTCCTCAATCTGGTTGTTGGCATGATCATGGGCATCATGGTCCATGACATGCCGCTCGGCCAAGCTTTCGAAACCTATGCCATTCTCACGGTTGGGGATGGTCTGGTGAACCAGATCCCGGCCGTGATCCTCTCGATTGCCGCGGCGCTCTTGCTGTCCAAAGGCGGCCTTCTCGGCTCGACCGATCAGGCGCTGATCAACCAGCTTGGCAGCTTCCCCGGCGCGCTTGCGACCGTGGCCGCCGTGATGGCGCTCCTGGCCTTGGTCCCCGGTCTGCCGATGATCCCTTTCCTGGTTGGCAGCGCCGTGCTCGGCACCGCCTCCTGGGTCGCAAGCCGCCCGCCGGAGGAAGCTGAGACCCAAGCCGAAGATCTGATCGACAAACCCGATCTGGCGAGCCAGACCCTGGGCGATCTGCTCGATCTCGATGAGATCCATGTGGAGTTCTCCTCCGACATGGTGAACGCGGTGATGGACGAAGCCTCGGGCCTCTCCAACCGCATCACCAATATGCGCAACCACATCGTTGGGCTCTACGGCATCGTGATCCCCGAGATCCGGCTCACCGATGATGTGGGCCTGCCCGAGGGCACCTATGTGATCAAGATCCAAGGGGTGGAGCTTGCCCGCGCCGCCCTCGATATGAACCGCCGCCTGGTGCTCCTGAACGATGACAACGCTTTGGCACCGCCTGGCGATGATGTCAAAGAACCCGTCTATGGCGCCCCGGCCCGTTGGATCGCGCCCGAGGATCAGGAGAGCGCGGCGCTCACCGGCCTGCCCGTGATCACGCCGATCGAAGTGGTCGCGACCCATCTTCTCGAGACCATCAAGGAGAACTTCGCCCGCCTCTTCTCGCGCCGTGCACTGCGCAAACTGTTGGATGAGTTCGCCGCCGTCTCCGACACACAAAGGGCCGCCGCGAACCGTCGCCTGCTCGATGAGTTCATCCCCGACAAAGTGCCGATCGACATGCTCCAAGGGGTGCTGCGCGAGCTTCTGCGTGAATGTGTCTCGATCCGCAATCTGCCGCTGATCCTCGAGTCGATCGCCGAGGCGCGCCATGCCAGCCAATTGCCCGAAGTGATCGCCGAGCATGTGCGCCACCGCATGGGCTTCCAACTGGTTGCCGATGCGGCCGAACCCGATGGCTCGCTGCCGATGATCCAGCTTGGCCCGGAATGGGAGGAGCTTTTCACCGAGCATAGCCGCGAAACCGAGGACGGGGTCGCCGATGTCGCCCTGCCCCCTTCAGAGTTCAACCGTCTGGCCACTTCAGTCGCCCAAAAAGTCGCCGATGCCGCAGCACAAGGGCGCCAACCGATCATCGCCACCACGTCGCGGCGGCGGCGCTTCCTGCGCACGGTCTTGAACGCCAAAGGCATCCGCAACACGGTGCTGTCCTTCGAGGAAATCGGAACCGGTGCCAAACCCAGCCTCGTTGGGGTCGCCTGAGCGATGGAGACGACCCAGCTCTTCGTTCTTTTGGGCGAAATCCTGAATTTCGGTGCCGCTGAAGTCTATGCGCTGATCGCGGTCTTCACCCGGGTTGGCGCCACGGTCGCGCTCTTGCCTGGTTTCGGCGAGATGACCCTGCCCGCGCGCATCCGCCTTGGCACCGCGATCGCCTTTACCTTCATCGTCTGGCCCATGGTCTCGGCCGAGACACCGATGGCCGCCAATGAAGGCACCCGTGATGCCATGGCGCTGACCCAACTGATGGCGGCAGAAGCGATTGCCGGGCTGCTGCTCGGCCTCGCGATCCGCCTGATGATCATGGTCTTGCAACTGGCGGGCTCGATCGCCGCGCAGTCTACCTCGGTCGCGCAGATCTTTGGTGCGGGCGTCACACCAGACCCGATGCCCGCGATCGGCAACTTTCTCACCATTGCCGGGATCGCCTTGGCGATGAGCATGGATCTCCATGTCAAAGCCGCCCTGGCCATGGTCTCCTCTTACCAAGTGATCCCTTTCGGCACCTTCCCGTTTGGCGCAGATGTCGCGATGTGGGGCGCGGCAAGGGCAATGGCGGCCTTCTCGCTGGCCTTCTCGCTGGCAGCTCCGTTTGTGATCGCAGCGCTTCTCTACAACCTGGCGCTGGGCGCCATTAACCGCGCGATGCCGCAGCTGATGGTCGCCCTGGTCGGCGCACCGGCGATCACTGGGCTCACACTCTTCTTCCTCTGGGCGGGCTCGATCGCCATTCTGACCCACTGGGCGGCGCAACTGGATGACACGCTCGCAAATCCGTTTGGGATGCCCTGATGGAGGAAGGTGGCAGCGACGAAGGCGAAAAAACCCAGGAGCCCACAGAGCAAAAAATCCTGGATGCGCGCAAAAAGGGCGACGTTGCCAAATCCACCGATCTCGCGGTTTTTGCCGCCTATCTCGGTCTCCTAATCGCGATGGCCGCCGCTGGTCAGGCAGCTGTGGAGCAGGCCGGCGCCGTGATGAGCCGGATTTTCACCGATGCGGACACACTATCAGCTCGGCTGCTCGCAACCGGCGGGCGCGGGCTCAGCCTGCAGATTGTGGGTGAGGCGCTCTTGGGCTTCTCGGCGATCTTCGGGATCCCGTTCCTCCTGGTCCTGCTGGTCTTCGCGATCCAACGGGTGATCATCTTTGTCCCTGACAAAGTCATCCCGAAGATGAACCGGATCTCTCCCATCGAGCAGGCGAAGCAGAAGTTCGGGATCACCGGACTTTTCGAGTTCGCCAAATCCGCCGTGAAGATGCTGATCTTCTCGATCCTGCTCGGTGCCTTCTTGTACATGCAAAAGGATGCCGTGGTCGGCGCAGTCCGCGCGATCCCAAAAGCTGTCCCCGCCACGATGATGGAGATGGCCAATGCGCTCCTCATCCAAATCGCGCTGATCGCACTTTTGATCGGGGCGGTCGACTATCTCTGGCAGCTCTACGATCACCGCCGCAAGCTGCGCATGAGCGTCCAGGAGATCAAGGACGAGGTGAAACGCTCCGAAGGCGATCCGGCCATGAAATCCAAGCGCCGCCAGCGGGCCGAGGAGATTGCCACCAACCGCATGATGACCAAAGTGCCCGAGGCCACGGTTGTCGTGGTCAACCCGACCCACTACGCGGTGGCACTGAAATGGAACCGCGCGCTCGATCCAGCACCAATTGTGGTCGCCAAGGGCGTCGACGAAACCGCGCTCACCATCCGCCGGGTCGCGACGGAGGCGGATGTGCCGATTTACTCCGACCCCGTAACCGCCCGCGCGCTGGAAGCAACCGTTCCGATCGGCAAGGAAATCGACCCCACGCATTACCAAGCCGTCGCCGCTGCGATCCGCTTTGCCGAGGCGATGCGCGCCAAAGCAAGGGAGCGTGGCGAATGAGCGCCTCCCCCTGGTCCCAGCTGATCGACCTCGCCCGGCTGGCACAGACCCGCGATCTGGCCGCCATGGGGGCGGCAACCCAGGCCGCCGGTGCGGTCCAGGCGCGGATCGAGGCGCTGGAGGCGCAAATCCTCGCCGAAGGCCATCTCGGCGCGACCGAGGCGCCGGAGCTTGGTGCTCAGGCAGACCGCTGGCGCCAATCAGCCCTGCTTCGCCGCGCTGGGATGGAACAAGAGCTCCGCGCCAGCGAGGAGGTCATCGCCGAACGTCGCGCAATCGCTGCCCGCGCGACCGCCCGGCTCGAGGCGTTGAAACTTCTCGAGAAATCCGAGGCCCGCGCCGCCCGCCGCCTTGCCGAGCGCCGGGCTGAGGCAGCCGTGATCCGCTAGGCCGCCTGATCACGACGCCGCCGCTGCATCAGGTAGACCAGCGCCAAAAGCACCAAAGCCGGGAGGTAGAAGACCTCCTTCGGCATCCGCTCCGCATCGGTGCGAACGGTCTCAACCTGCACGGGCTCATCGCCGTAATAGTCAAACAGCGTGCCGATTTTCTCGAAGAACGGCGTCTGCGGGAACGGCTCCTCGATCCGCGCGAGCCCGTCCTCCAAAATGACCGTCAAACCGGCCGCCTCCAACCGCTCGATCGCCTCGCCGGGCCGCCCCATAGGGACCAAAAGCGTGGTCGAGGTCGTCTCGCCCGTGTCAAAATCAGGCCCACTGACCACGAAGGTCAGCACGCCATTTTCAGGGGCGGCTCCGACGACCTCATAGACTTTGTCCGGAGGCGAATCCTGGAAGGGCGGTTGCACCTGATCCAAGAAAAAGCCTGGCCGGAACAGCGTGAAGGCGATCAGGAGCAACAGAACCGACTCCCAGGCCTTGTTGCGCACCAGGAAGAACCCTTGCGTGGCCGAGGCAAACAACAGCATCGCCCCGACCGCCACCCCGAAGACGAAAAACGCCTTCCCGAGCGAGACATCGATCAACAGAAGCTCGGTGTTGAAGATGAACAGGAAGGGCAGCAACGCCGTGCGGATGTCATAGGCAAAGCCCTGGATCCCGGTCTTGATCGGATCGCCCTTCGAGATCGCCGCCGCCGCAAAAGCGGCCAGCCCCACAGGCGGCGTATCATCCGCCAAGATCCCGAAATAGAAGACAAAAAGATGGACCGCGATCAAGGGTAGGATCAGCCCGTCAGCGGCTGCCAGGGTTAAGATCACCGGCGCCATGAGCGAGCTGACCACGATGTAATTCGCCGTCGTCGGCAGCCCCATGCCCAGGATCAGGCTCATCACCGCGACCATGAAGAGCATCACCATCAGGTAGCCGCCGGAGGCATACTCCACCAGCTCGCCAATCACCTGGTGCGCCCCGGTCAGCGAGATCGTGCCCACGATGATCCCGGCGGCCCCGGTCGCGACCCCAATCCCGATCATGTTGCGCGAGCCCGAGACCATGCCGTCGATCCACTCGCCCCAGCCGCGCTTGAAGCCCTCGGCCAACCGCCCCTCGCCGCGCATCAACGCCTTGATCGGGTGTTGGGTCAGCGTAACCGCGATCATCGCCAGCGTCGCCCAGAACGCCGAGAATGCAGGCGAGAGCCGCTCGATCACGATGCACCAGATCAGGATCACGATGGGCAGGATGTAGTAGAGACCGGTCAGCGCTGTCTCACCGGCCTTGGGCAGTTCGGTGATCGGGGCATCGGGCTCATCCACCACCAAATCCGGCAGGCGCGAAGCGAACCAAAGCAGGATCAGATAGGCGATCGCACAAAGCGCCGTGACGATGAAGAAGGCTTGGTCCGGCATCGCAACCTTGATCCAGCCAAGCCCGTAATAGACCGCGATGCCAAGGACCGCGACGCCGATGAAACCGGACAAGACGCCGATGATCTTCGAGGCAAATGTAACCGTCGACGGCGGCTTCTTCAGGCCTTTCAGCCCCAGCTTCATCGCCTCGAGATGGACAATGTAGACCAGCGCGATATAGCTCACCAGCGCTGGCACCAGCGCGTGTTTGATAATGTCCGTGTAGCTGACGCCCGTGAACTCGGCCATCAGAAAGGCAGCCGCCCCCATGACCGGCGGGGTCAGCTGACCATTCGTCGACGACGCCACCTCGACCGCGCCCGCCTTCTCCGCCGAGAAGCCCGTGCGTTTCATAAGCGGGATCGTGAAGGTCCCCGTGGTGACCGTGTTGGCGATCGAAGACCCCGAATAAAGTCCACTCATCGCAGACGCGACCACAGCCGCCTTCGCCGGACCACCGCGCAGATGGCCCATCAGCGCAAACGAGACTTTGATGAAATAGTTCCCCGCCCCCGCTTTCTCGAGGATCGAGCCAAACAGCACAAACAGGAAGATCAGCGAGGCGGAGACCGACAGCGCGACGCCAAAGACCCCCTCGCCCTGCATCCAATAGTGCCACATCGCCTTGCCATAGGACGCACCCTTCCACTGCATCACCTCGGGCAGCCAACGGGCATCGCCTCCGAAGGTGTAGAGCAGAAAGAAACAGGCCACGATCACCAAAGGCAGGCCCAGCGCCCGATAAACCGTGATCAAAAGCACGATCATACCCACGGTCGAGATCACCATATCTCCCGTCGTCGGCAGCCCCGCACGCACGGCGATTTCATTCCTCAAAACAACGATATAGAGGCAGGAAATGATCCCCAGCGCCGCCAACAGCCAGTCATACCAAGGGATGTGGTCCTTGGGGCTCGACTTGAACAGCGGAAAGGCCATGGCCGCGAGGAACAGGCCAAAGGCCAGGTGGATCAGCCGCGCATTCGAGTTGGTGACGACACCAAAGCCAAAATTCTCTTGGACCCAGAACGGGAAAGCAGACGCGATGTAGAGTTGGAAGAAAGCCCAGGCCAGCGCGCCCCAGAAAATCACGCCCTTTTGCCAGCCTACCGGATTGCGCCCGCCGGTATCGGTCACCGTGAACTGATCGAGATCTGCTGCTTTATCGGTCATCAACCACGCCCCCCGCGGGTTCTGTCCTCAGCGCCCTTCATCGGGCGGGACGCACGCGGCGAGCCCCTCGCCGCGTGCAATGGTCATGGCCGGATTACATCCAGCCGCGCTCTTTGTAGTATTTCGCAGCACCAGCATGCAGCGGCGCCGAGAGGCTGTCCTTGATCATCTGCTCTTCGCTGAGATTGGCAAATGCCGGGTGCAGCTTCTTGAACTGGTCAAAATTCTCAAAGACCGCTTTCACGACGATGTAGACGACCTCATCCGGCACATCGGCCGAGGTCACGAAGGTAGCACCCACGCCAAAGGTCTCGATGTCCTTGTCGTTGTTATACATGCCCGCCGGGATCGTGGCTTTGCGATAGAACGGGTTGTCAGCAACCAGTCTGTCGATCGCCGGGCCCGTCACATCGACCAGTTTGGCCGCACAGGTGGCCAAGCTCTCCTGCGTCAAGGCCGAAGGATGCCCCACCAGCCAGAAATAGGCGTCGATCTTGCCGTCGCACACCGCTTGGCCGGTCTCGGCCGACTTCATCTCGGCGGCCAGTTTCAGGTCCGAGCGGTCCCAGCCCATGGCCGCTTCCATCACCTCCCAAGTCCCCCGCGTACCGGAGCCCGGGTTGCCGATGTTGAGCCGCTTGCCCTTCACATCAGTGATATTGGAGATGCCCGAGGATTCGGAGGCGATCACCGTCACCGGCTCCGGGTGCACCGAGAAGACCGCCCGCAGGTTCTCGAACTTGCCCTGATCTTCGAACTTCGAGGTGCCGTTATAGGCGTGGTACTGCCAGTCGGATTGGGCAACGCCAAACTCCAACTCGCCCGCGCGAATGGTGTTGATGTTGTAGATCGACCCGCCGGTGGATTCCGCCGAACAGCGGATCCCGTGCTCCTTGCGGTCTTTGTTCACCAGGCGGCAGATCGCGCCGCCCGTTGGGTAGTAGACACCGGTCACACCGCCGGTACCGATCGAGATGAACTGCTGCTGCGCCATGGCGGGCAGCGTGGTGAGGGCAACGGCAGCGCCTGCGGCGAGGCCAAGAAAGTTGCGCATCATCTGAGTGACTCCCTGATTATACTGAACGCCGCGAGCGGTGGTGCACGCGGCAGATCAAATCACTCTATGGTGAGAAAAGGAGCCGTCAACCCGTCTCAGCCTGGAACCGGTTAGGGCCCGAAGCTCAACCCGTTATGCCCGGCGACGCCGCTGGGCAGCGCCCGACCCTTGCCCTGGGCGGGCGCATGGCCGTGTCGCTGGAGGGATTGATGCTTTGATGAGCCCATCTCAGCCGGACCCCGCGCGCTCGCCGGGGTCGGGCGCTGCCCTTCGCGCGACGCATCAGGCGTTGGCGGGCAGAACCGCCTCAAGCGCCACGGAAAGCTTCCCGATCAGCTCCGCCACATGCGCCTCCTCCAGGATGAAGGGCGGGGCCAAGAGCACGTGATCCCCATGCACCCCATCGCGGGTGCCCTGCATTGGGTAACAGATCAGGCCCGCTTCAAACGCCGCTTTCTTAAATCTTGGCGCGATCTTCAGGCCCGGGTCAAACGGCGCCTTGGTCTCGCGATCCTCGACGATCTCGATCCCTTGGAAGAGGCCCCTGCCCCGGATATCGCCCACATGGCGGTGCTGGCCAAACTCCTGCTCCAGCCCTGCGCGCAGGGCCGCCCCCATCGCCTGGACATTGCTCAGCAAATCCCGCTCCTCAATCGCGGTCATCACCGCAACCCCCGCCGCGGTCGCCGCCGGGTGGCCGAGATAGGTATGCCCATGCTGGAAGAACCCCGAGCCCGCCTCGATCGCCCCATAGATCTCCGCCGTGCACAGCATCGCGCCGATCGGCTGATACCCGCCGCCGAGCCCCTTGGCGATACAGACGATATCAGGCGCGATCCCGTCTTGCTCCGAGGCAAACAGCGTGCCCGTCCGGCCCATCCCGCACATCACCTCGTCAAGGATCAACAGCACGCCATAGCGGTCACAGATCTCGCGCACCCGCTTGTAATAGCCCGGCGCAGGCGGCACCGCTCCCAGAGTTGCCCCCACCACAGGTTCCGCCATAAACGCCATGACCGTGCTGGGGCCGAGGCGCAGGATCTCATCCTCCAGGGCCTGGGCGGCGCGCAGCCCGTAGTCTTCAACCGTCTCGTCATCGCGCTTCAGGACATATTGATAGCAGGGCTCGATATGGCTCATCTCGGTCAAGATCGGCGCGAACTGCGCCCGGCGCCATTCATTGCCGCCAGCCGCCAAAGCGCCCAGCGTATTGCCGTGATAGCTCTGCTTGCGCGCGATCAGTCGGGTGCGCTCCGGCGCGCCCTTCTCCAGATGGTATTGCCGCGCCAATTTGATCGCAGCCTCCGTCGCCTCCGACCCGCCAGAGACGAAATAGACCCGCTCGATCCCCTCGGGCGCCTTGGCGATCAGCATCTCCGCCAATCGCTCGGCCGGCTCCGAGGTGAAAAACCCGGTATGGGCAAAGGCGAGACTATCCATCTGCGCCTTCACGGCCTCGATCACCGCGCGATCACCATGACCGAGGCAGGAGACCGCCGCCCCGCCCGAGCCATCCAGATAGCGTTCGCCCGCCTCATCGATCAGGTAACAGCCCTCGCCGCCAACGGCCTTGGGGGGCAGGGTCTTTGTGTGGCGGGGGAAGACATGGGACATGGGATCACTCCTCGGTGAGGTTCGCCCGGGCCTCGGCCACCAGAGCGACCAATTGGGCGTTGCTGTCGGCAACGGACCCGTCGGGCAGATGGATATTGTTCTCAAAGCCCACCCGGGCATGCCCGCCTTGGCGCATCGCCTCGGTGAGGCAGGCGAGCTCTTGCGGACCAAAGGCACAGACCATCCAGCCAAGCGCCAGATCACCCGCCGCTTGTAGAGGCGGCGCCAGGTCGATCGGCAGACCCGTGGTGGGCGGTGCATATTTGCCAAGCACGAAAATCGCCTCTCGCATCCCAGGCGCGATCAGACCTTGAGCATAAGCCGCCCGCAACCGCGCCACGTCCTCCAACTCATAGAGGATATGCTGCACCCGGATCCCAGCCTCGGCCGCGAAGCCGTAGAACTCCACAGCCAGCGCCCGGTCGCGCAGGATCTCGCGCAGCCCCGCGCTGGCCTGCGCAGGCTGCACGTCGCGAAGACAGCGGAGCTGATCGGCGACATCGAAACGCCCCGCGCTCTCCGTCGTGATCTGGATCTCCAAACCCGCCGCCGCCGTCTCCACCGCCGCGATCGCCTCGCGATAGAGACCAGCATCCAGGCTATGCGCGCCCGCGCCATCCCTCACATGCAGATGGATCGCATCCGCCCCCGCCCGCTGGCAGGCCGCAGCCTCCGCCGCAATCTCGGGCACGGTCAGCGGGATCCCAGGTACGTCGCTTTTCTGCCGCCTGGCCCCGGTTGGCGAGACCATCACGCGCGGGGGTTCTCTCATCAAAGGCTCCATGATTTCGCTACCCATACCATGCGCGCATCCCCAGACCATGGGTCAAGGCTGCAAGGCGGATATGCACGGGCGATGCGCCAAGAAGCTGACCAAAGAACCGGCAGGAGGGCGCGAAACTGCCTCTCCACCCGGCAATCGCGCCCCGAAATGCAACCCTTTGCCGCTTTCTTGTTGCGGCCCCGCCCCGGTCATGCAGAATTTTAACCAAGGAGACCCCGATGGCCCGTGACATCGAGAGCGTGATCGACACCCCAGCCCAGCCACGGGCGCGCGGCGCGGGCGTGATCGTGGCGGCCAGGAAGCGCTGTGCCAACCGGCTGGCGAGCCTGCGCCAAGAAGGCTCGGCCAAGATCCTCCTGCCCCGCACCCACACGCCCGACCTGCAGGCCATCTTCCTCAACACAGCCGGCGGGATCACCGGCGGCGACCGGTTCCACTGGCAGGCAGGGGCCGAGGCGGGCGCCAGCCTCACCCTCTCGACCCAGACCGCCGAGCGCGCCTACCGCGCCCAGCCGGGCCTGACCGGGCGGCTCGAGACCCAACTCACCCTCGCCCAGGACGCCCGCATCGACTGGCTCCCGCAAGAGACGATCTTGTTCGACGGCTGCAACCTCACCCGCCGCTTCACGGTGGATATGGCCGAGAGCGCGCGCCTCCTCGCCGTCGAAACCGTGATCCTCGGGCGTGCCGCCATGGGCGAGCGGCTCGAACAGGTCCAATTCTCCGATCAATGGCGCATCCACCGCGGCGGATCTCTGGTCTATGCCGACGCGCTCCGGCTCGAGGGCAATGTGGCCGAGACGACCACGCGCGCCGCCCTCCTCAACGGCGACCGCGCATTCGCCAGCCTGGCCCTGATCTGCCCACAGGCCGAAGCCCTGCTCGCCCCGCTCCGCGCCACCCTGCCACAATCCGCTGGCGCCAGCCTGATCCGCGACGGTGTCCTGGCCGCCCGGCTCACAGCACCCGACAGCCACAGCCTCCGCCAATTCCTGATCCCAGCGCTGACGCTCCTGCGCGGCGCCCCCTTGCCCAAAGTCTGGACCCTCTAATGCAGCTCACCCCCCGCGAAAAGGATAAGCTCCTCGTCTCCCTCGCCGCCATGGTCGCCCGTGGCAGGCTCGAGCGGGGCGTCAAACTCAACCACCCCGAGGCGATCGCCCTGATCACCGATTACGTGGTCGAAGGCGCCCGCGACGGCCGCTCCGTCGCCGATCTGATGGAGGCGGGCGCGGGTGTCATCACCGCCGAGCAATGCATGCCCGGCATCCCCGACATGATCCATGAAGTCCAAGTCGAAGCCACCTTCCCGGACGGCACCAAGCTTGTGACCGTCCACCACCCCATCCGGTGACCGCCCGTGTCCGACACCGCCCGCCATCTCGAGTTCCACCTCGAGGAGTACAAATCGCTCCGCACCGAGATGATGTCGCTCCAAACCGAGCGGCGGTTGACAGACCGGCTCGGCGCCTCGGCCATCGTGGCGATCTATGCCTGGCTGCTCACCACGGGTGGCAGCATTCCAGACCTCCTGGCACGGCTCAATTTCCTGCTGCCAACGCTGATCGCCTATCTCTGCTATCTGCAAAGCACGCGGATCAGCAAAGGCATCCGAACCGTTGGCTCATACCTCGCGCATTTCGAGAAGAAATATGCCGACCCAGAGATCGGTGGCTGGGAATACATGCTCTCCCATATCCGCGAGAACAGCACTCTGCCCCAACCCGCCAGCGAAACCCGCGACTGGCTGGAGCAGCGTGTCGAGCTCGACCGGCTCTCCAGCCTCTCGGCCGGGTTCTGGCGGTGGAGCATCCTCGGCACGGTTGGGATCGCCCTGGTCGTGAATGCGCTTTTGGTCGCGACAAACCCAACCGGGGCCAGCCCATGAGCGATCTCGCCCCCCCATCACCCGCGCGCCCAAGGGCGCCGTCCCGCAGCACTCAGTTCGAAAGGAGCCCCTCATGATCCTCACCAAAATGGCCATCGCGCCGCTCTTGATCGCGCCCCTGGTGGTGAAGAAGAAACTCGTCTGCACGGCCATGTTGGGCGCGGCAGCCCTCGGCACAGGCGCTCTGGTTGCGGGGGCTGTGATCGGCGCCAGCTGCCTCTCCCGCGACACAGGACGACGCCACGCGCACCCCTCCGCCGCGGAACCCGACCCGGAACCGGCAGCATGAGAGAGGGTCTGAGAGGGGCGAAAATCACCGTTTTCGCCCCCAAAACCGCCGAACGCGCCGCCGACAAAAAGAGTTACGAAAGAACTACGCAAAACCTACGGAAAAATGCCCCCCGAAAGGAGGCCTCATGATCCCCGGAGAAATCCTCTGCGCCGAGGGCGAAATCACCCTCAACGAGGGCACTAAAGCGATCACCCTGATGGTCGCCAATACCGGCGACCGCCCGGTGCAAGTCGGCAGCCACTACCACTTTGCTGAGACCAACAGCGCCCTCGATTTCGACCGAGCAGCCGCAAGAGGCACCCGCCTCGACATCCCCGCCGGCACCGCCGTGCGCTTCGAGCCGGGCCAGAGCCGAGAGGTGCAACTCATCCCTCTGAGCGGCGCCCGCAGGGTCTTCGGCTTCAATCAGGCGGTGATGGGCGATCTATGAGGGCTCTCCTGCCACTCGCCGTCTCTATACTGGCTGGCTGCTCCGGCGTTCAGTTCAGTGGGCAATCGGCCGATGGCAGTGTCGCTTTTTCGGGCTCAGAATCGGGCGGTTTCTGCCTCAAAGGCTGCACCCTGGAGATGACAATCGAACCCTCCATTCGTTGTCAAGGAACCTCGACCCCGCAGCAAACTGGCAGTGAGTACTATCTTCTTTTCGACTGCAATGACCTGAAGCAAAGAATGCTCCATCTTACTGATTTTCAATGGGATTCTGACTTGGCTGGCCATCTCGGAGATCCTCCGGAACCCCATAGCCTCCTGAAGCCGCTCTTTGCCTCCACCAAGAGCATCGAAGACAGGCAACGCGCGATCAGCCGCGCAACTCCCGTTACCGTCCGCTTTGAATGAGACCATCATGGCCACCAACCGCATCCTGACCGATGATGAACTGAGCCCCGAGGCAGCGGCGATCTTTGACGATATCCGCAAGACCCGGAACACCGACTACGTCAACAATGTCTGGCGGATCGTGGCGAATGACCCTCCGCTGCTCGCCTCCATGTGGTCGCAGATGAAGCGGGTGATGGCCGAGGGGCGGAAAGGCGGGCTCGATCCGCTCACCAAGGAACTGGTCTATCTCGCTGTTTCCATTGCAAATAATTGCGAGTACTGCACCCATACCCACACCGCCGCCGCCCGCCGCCAAGGCATGACCGAGGCCCAATATGGCGAGTTCCTCGAGATCGTGGCGCTGGCCCATTACGGCAACTCGGTCGCAACCGCCATGCAAGTGCCCGTGGACGATATCGTGAAAGTTGGGGAGGACTGAGATGCAATCTTCGACCAATGGCAAGACCGTCCGCCTCTCGGACAAATCCCGCGGCACCCAGCTCTTTGTGAAGTGGTTCTTCCGCCTCCTCTGGGCTTGGATTGTGGTCATGCTCTCGGTGATTGTCCTCGGTATCATCTTCGACCCGTTCTCCTCCTCCTGACCCGCCCGGAAAGGCCTGCCCATGCCCGCCACCATCGCCCGCCCCGCCTATGCCGCCATGTTCGGCCCGACCACCGGAGACAAGGTCCGCTTGGCCGATACCGAGCTTTTCATCGAGGTTGAGAAAGATCTCACAACCTATGGAGAAGAAGTGAAATTCGGCGGCGGTAAGGTCATCCGTGACGGGATGGGGCAGAGCCAAGTGACCCGCGCAGAGGGGGCCGTGGATACAGTCATCACCAATGCCCTGATCCTTGATCATACGGGCATCTACAAAGCGGATGTGGGCCTGCGTGATGGACGGATCGCCAAGATCGGCAAGGCGGGCAACCCGGACACCCAGCCCGGCGTTGACATCATCATCGGCCCCTCCACCGAAGCCATTGCGGGAGAGGGGAAAATCCTGACGGCAGGCGGGTTTGACGCGCATATCCACTTCATCTGCCCACAGCAGATCGATGACGCTTTGCATTCCGGTGTCACGACCCTGCTGGGCGGCGGAACGGGCCCCGCGCATGGGACGCTAGCGACGACCTGCACTCCTGGCTCCTGGCATATCGGGCGGATGCTGCAGGCGCTCGACGCCTTCCCAATCAACTTCGGCCTCTCAGGCAAGGGCAATGCCAGCCAGCCAGCGGCGCTGGAGGAGATGGTCCGTGGCGGCGCCTGTGCGCTGAAGCTCCACGAGGATTGGGGGACCACCCCGGGCGCTATCGACTGCTGCCTCTCGGTCGCGGACGCGATGGATGTCCAAGTCATGATCCACACCGATACGCTGAATGAAAGTGGCTTCGTCGAGAACACGGTCGCGGCCATCAAAGGCCGCACGATCCATGCCTTCCAT
>JBCDAS010000030.1:0-20462 GCA_039185235.1 Pseudomonadota bacterium | reverse complement strand
GTCGCCGTGTGGCTGTCCCCGCAAACGATCGTCATCCCCGGCTGGGTGAGCCCCTGTTCGGGTCCAACGATATGCACAACCCCTTGGCGCACATCGTCAACATCGAAGATCTCCACCCCGAAATCAGCCGCGTTTTTGCGCAAAGCCTCGACCTGGATCCGGCTTTGCTCATCGTCGATCCCCTCGGCGCGATCTAGTGTCGTCGGCACGTTGTGATCCGGCGTCGCCAGCGTCTTCTCTGGGTGACGCACTTTGCGCCCGGCCATACGGAGCCCTTCAAACGCCTGAGGGCTGGTCACCTCATGCACAAGATGCCGGTCAATATAGAGGAGGCAGGTCCCGTCCTCGGACTCATGCGCCACATGCGCGTCCCATATTTTATCATAAAGCGTCTTTGGCTGGCTCATCATGCTTGTCCATCATCGGTAGCTCGCGCGGAACCTAATCTCGACGGCGCGCCGCGTCAACGCAGGCAAAATTCGATTCTGTCGCAGCGTGTTATGCCGGTTTGCGCCGGGCAAGACCGGCGAGCGGTGTGACCCGCTCTGGGTCCAAATCCTTGCGCAACACAAGTGCATCCATTCTGCTGCCATCCGGGCGGAGGTAGTAGCCGATTCGAACTCCCACCTCTCGATAGGCGGCGCTCCCATAGAGGGATTTTGCAGGCTCATTGTCCCGGGCCACTTCCAGGAACATCGCCCGCACACCCAAAAGCCCCGCTTCCTCCTCGGCGCGTGCAAGCAGCCGGCTCGCAATCCCACGCCGCCTTGCGGGCGGGACAACGCCAAGATTGAGGATCTCAGCCTCATCCAAGGCAATCCGAAGCACGATCAGGCATTCTGTCAGCGCTTTATCACCCAGAAAGAGCACATCGCCCGTGACCGCAAATCTGAGGAACTTGGCGGCGTTCCAAGGCCGCTCCCGCCCTTGCCATGCGACACGACCCAACGTTGCCATGCGCTCGGCCGTTGCATGGGAGGGTTCGATCACTTCGAACATCAGTCCAGCATCCTGGGCGGGCCCTCTCTCGGCGGATCAGCGGCGGCATCCCGCAAATAGAGAGGCGCGGGTGGAATTCCAGCTTCGCGCGTTGCGGCGATCTCGGCAAGGATTAAGGGATCGGGAAGCCCGTCTTCTTCTGTGCCTGTTGAAGAGCCATCGCCAAACACGGTTCCATCTGGCAACCGGCTTTCAATCCGCGGATCGCTCAGCGCTTTGCCATCCTCGAACTCCTGGACGAAAAGCGTCGTGCCTCGACCTTTCAGGGCGACCTGTCCTGTGCGCTTAAATCCGATCGCCTCCAACCGGCTCACCCCGATGCAGGGAACGCCGAGCCCCAAAGCAAGGCCGCGCGCTGCCGAGATCCCAACCCTTAGTCCGGTAAAAGAGCCTGGTCCTGTGCAAACCGCGATCCGGGTGACGCGCGAGTAGTCGCCGCCGGTCACCTCGCCCACCATCGGCATCAGAGCCTCGGCATGTCCGCGGCTCATCCGTTCCGACTTCACGACGTTGGCATCGCCACCGACCAGCGCGACCGCACATTGGCCAGCCGAGGTGTCGATCGCGAGGATCAATAGCCTCAGACGCCGCCGACCGGGCGAACCTCAGTCACTTCCGGGATGTAATGGCGGAGCAGGTTCTCGATCCCATGCTTCAGCGTCATCGTGGACGAGGGGCACCCGGCACAGGCGCCTTGCATGGTCAGATAGACAACACCCTGGTCAAAGCCATGAAAGGTGATGTCTCCGCCATCCTGAGCAACCGCCGGACGCACGCGGGTATCCAGCAATTCCTTGATCTGGCCAACGATCTCGGAATCTGGGCCGTCATGCTCCGCATGGCCACCTGCCGCATCAGCCTCCGAGGCCATCACAGGCTGGCCCGACTGGAAATGCTCCATGATCGCGCCAAGGACCGCGGGTTTGATATGCGCCCAATCCACATCACCCTTGGTGACGGTCACAAAATCCCGGCCAAAGAAAACACCGGTCACGCCGTCGACATCAAAGATCCGCGCCGCGAGCGGGGACACATCCGCCGTGGTCGGCGCTGGGAAATCCGCGCTTCCAGCTTGCATGACGGTCTGCCCAGGCAGGAACTTGAGCGTTGCCGGGTTTGGGGTCGCTTCGGTTTGAATAAACATAGAGGTCTCCTCTGACTGAAGCACAGATGGACCTGATGTCCGCTGAAATCAAGAATGATTCTAAGTTTCGCGCCCATTTCGATCCTCAACAGACCGAATCGATCTCTTCCATGCTCAATTGACCCGGCACGACAGTCACGGGGATCGGCATTCGCCCCGCCATTTTGGTCACAAGATGGGTGACCAGCGGCCCCGGCCCATCCCCTTCGGACCCAGAACCGAGGACCAGGACACCGATTTCTCTGTCTTCCTTGATCAGCTCCAAAACCGCCTCCGGTCGATTGCCCTCCCGGATCACCATTTCGGGCGAATGGCCTGAATAAGCTTTCATTTCTGCCGCCAACTCGGCCAAACGCTGCTCGGCGACCTCAAAGGCTTCGGCCCGCATGACCTCGGCCACCCCCATCCAGTGCTGGAAATCCTCAGGCTCGATCACATAGAGCATGACAACCCCGCCGCCGGTATTCTGGGCGCGCCGCGCGGCAAAGCGCATGGCTTGGGAGCATTCAGGCGTCTCATCGACCACCACCATGAATTTGCGCATGCCGGTTCCTATGGTCGTTGCATGGCCTGAAAGCATGGCAGGCTGTATCTGCCGACGCAAGCGGCAGGATGAGAGGCTTCTACCAGTGGGTTCTTGAACAGAGTGCTGACCGCTGGAGCTCCTGCAGGAAACGCCTCTCTAGCTCAGAGGTTTGCAAGAAACCTTAAATCGCTCGGCCACTCTGTCCAGGGTATTGCGGCAGTGGGCAATGTCGGCACGCGCGCCCGCCAAAATCCGGATCAGGCCAGCCAATCGGCGCGGCAGCGGGTACCATCTGTCCAGATCAAGCCTGCATCGATCCAGCAGTCTGAGCGGCAGAGTTTGCAACGCCAAGACCTGGTTCATATAGGCCTGCGTCGCCGAGGCACCAACCCATGCATTGCGGTTCTGCCGAAACAGCGCCTCGTGATCGAGCGTGTAGAACCCGTTGCCTTTCAGCGCATTGCCGTAGGCGAGATGAGCCACAAAAAACCCCGCAACGCTGGTCAGACAGTGAAACCCGTCCCGGCCGTTGACCGTGACCAGAGTTTGCTGATCCGAGACACAAGGCACCGCTTCGGCCATATGTGGGGCTGTGAAGAAGCTTCCGGTACAGTTGACGAAGATACTCCCAGCCTGGACCTTGGCCGTCTCGCCATCTCTCAATTCCAGCGATGGTCCATCGGGCGTATCAATCACATCTGAAAGATATCCACCCATGCATCCCTGCAATCCCGCTTTGACCCGGGCCAATTCATCTTCGGACTGAAGGCCATAGAGGAAAGCCTGGTTTTCAGAGGCGACATCGGTCGAATGATGGGTTCGGATCCGGGCAATGGTCTCCTCTTCATTGTCACCATCGTAGAATCTCGCGATGTCGCGAAAGACTTGGGACATCGGGGCGCCACTGATCCAGCGCTTGATCCCGGTTGGCAGGTATTTGGTGCGGTTGAGAAAGTTCGTCCCGCTTCCATTGATCAGAAAAACAGCGCGTGCTGGGTCTTGGTCGAGGGTGGCCAGGATGGTGTCCATCCCGGTTTTGCCCCCTCCGACCACATACACCGCTGCATCTGGCAGTCGCTCCAGGGTCGGGATCAAATCATAGGGTGTGATTGAGTGAACCAACCTGCTCGATAGAGCGAGAGGATCTGCGGCCCGATGATTGAGACCCGGGGCATAGATCGCGCGTTTCGCCAAAACAATCTGCTGCGCATTCTCATCCCCAACGGGATGAAAAACGACGCGTGCTCGATAGCCCTCACAGGTTTTGATCTCCTCACGCGCCGTCATCACCTGGCCAAAAGACGTCTTGAGATGAACCCTCCCCGCAACCCTATCGAGCGACCTTGCCAGATGTTCGCGCACCTCGTCGCGTCGTGCGAGATAGTGTTTGGGCTTCTGCCAATCCCAGCGCATGTCGCCAACGGTAAACATCGGATGAGGTTGGTGAAGACGCACGAAATCATAAGTCGTGTTCCACATCCCACCGGCATCCTGCTTCTCATCCAAAAGCAGCACTTTTGCGGTCCGAGGCAGGTAGTCCGTCGCAGCGTAGAGTGCGTTTAATCCAGCAATCCCAGCACCGATGACAACCAGGTCAAACACATCCGTGGTGTCTTCGTTCCGTCTGCGTGCACAGTTCGAAGTATTCTCGAAAATTGTGGTGGAGCCCACTGGTTCTCTCATGAGGTGAACACTCCCCCATCCCAGAACACCAGGCCTGACCATGTCTTCGCGATTGTGAATTCCATTCGTCAATTCAATGCGCCTTGGAGGCTTCTGTCTATAGAATCACGTCTCAGCCGATGAATGGCGAGTGCTCGGTCGTCCGCCGTCACTATGATCCGAGCAAGGGCGCACAGGCCGCCTGGAGATCAGCCTTTAGACCGGCTTGAACCCTCGGCAGACCACGAACTCACCCGAAATCTTGTAGCCTTTCGCACGGCGAAACGGCGCGATGGAGTGCAGGTATTCGCGATGGACCGCGATGCGTGTCTCGGCATCAAAACGGTGGTAAGCCAGTGCTACTGGACCGCCAGCAAAGGCTGCAACAAGCGCGCTTTTGTCGTCTGGGTAGTCCAGTTCAGAGGAGATCCGCGCGGTTTCAATCCCGTAGAGACCGGCCTCCTCCATCTCCTGCGCCAGGGTCTCCCCAGTGCCCAGACGGAAGAACAATGGGCAGACGGCGGAGTGCACTCGGGCATCAACGATGGGGAAGATCTCGGCCCAACCACAATTCCGTCGCTCCCCCCAGACGGCAAAAACAGCACGGCCACCGGGTTTGAGGATCCGATAGACCTCCTGCATCGCGCGCAGCGGGTCGGCGACATACATCAGCCCCAAGGCGCAGGTCACGAGGTCTACACTGGCGTCTGGGATCACATCCAAGCTCTCGGCATCGGCGCGGAACGCTTCGATCTGCGGCAAGTCCAGATCTTCGGCCTCGGCCAGAACGGCATCGACCATCCGCTCTGAGATATCGGTCGCAATGACACGGCCGGACCGGCCAACAGCATGGGCCAGCGGCAAGGTCACGAGCCCGGTGCCACAGGCCAGATCAACGGCATGCTCATTGGGCCAGGCCTCGGCCATTAGCAAAAGACGGTTTTGCGCGGGGGCGAGATTGGCCTTCCAGCCGTCCTCATAGGACCCTACGGCCCGGTCCCAGCCATAGCGTTGAATGCGGCGTTGAAGATTGGCTTCCATAGTGGCCTCCTAATTCGTTGTTGTGTTGGGGGTGACGTGGATCTGATGCGAGACGGTCTGCGGGTTCTCGAACACCTCCAGCAAAGGGCTGTAGCAGAGCGATGTCGCAACGATTTTGTCGATCGCGGCCAGCGGAGCATCCGAGCCAATGTCGATCTGCAGCCGCAGCCCTAGGAAACCCGGCGTGATCTCGTCAGCGACCCCAAGCTGGCCCCGCGCGTCCACATCCGTCTCCAAGGTGACATCGACCGTGTCGATTGGCACATCCAGACGCGCCGCCCATTGCCTGATCCCAATCGCGATGCAGGAGGTGAAAGCTGCCCGCAGCACCATGCTCGGCGATGGGCCCTCACCCGTGCCGCCCAAGGCCTGGGGCACGTCGATGACCATCTGTTCATCCTGCTCGATGACTTCGCAGCGGGTTCCCCGCCGCACTTGGGCGGTGTTGCGAAAGATGCGTTGGCCCCGTTGTGGGCGGAGGGTTACTGCCTTTTCCGCCCGTTCAAGGGCGTCACGGATATGTTGCGTCTCGGTCATGGTCGTTCCTTTCCCGATCACGCGGCGATGCCTGCGCGACCCGTGAGATGTCGGTGCAGATCTGCGGCCAGTGCCTTGGCGTCGCCCTCGACGCCTGAGATTTGGTGCGAGCGGCGGCGGCGCAGGATCGGCAAACCCATGGCGTAGACACCGGGCACGTTGAGCACACCGTTTTGGTGCCTCAGGCGCTGCCGCGTGTCGAAGACGGGAAGCGTCAACCACTCCAGCGAAGGGCGGAATCCGGTTGCCCAGACGACCGAGCGGATCCCTGCCTGGCCCAGCGCCCAGTCCAGCGACTGGCTTGCAGACAACTCAGTCCTCTCCGGTCGGTCTGGTGCGGGGATCAGTCCATCGAGGGCGTTGGACAGCACCCAGCGATCCACATCATCCAGCAGCCGGTTCATCTTCAAGTCAGCGCCGGTGATGAGCCCGGACAAGCCGCCAGAGAACACGGCCTTGCCTTCGCGGATATCCGTCAACCGCCCGACAATGGTGACGCCAAGCGCATGCAAGGCGTTCAGATCAACGGGTTCGGGGCCACCTTGCAGCTGCGGCGATGGCAGGTTTCTGGCGCGCTGGAGATCATCGATATCCTCCGCGCGCTCATCCATGAAGCCCAGCAGGTCGAGCCAGCTTTCAATGTCATGGCCGCGATACTGCCTCGGCAGGCGCATATGGCTCCCAACAGCGAGGATGACAGAACGGCCAGAGCGCGCCAGCTCCCGCGCGATTTGCACGCCGGAGGCCGAGGCACCAACAACCAACACCTCGCCCTCAGGCAGGTCACCGGGGCGTTTGTAGCGATCAGGTGTGGTCTGCGCGATCCCATGGGGTAGGGCAGACGCAACCGCTGGGATGCGAGGTTGGGCGCATGCGCCGGTCGCGATGACAAGGGTGCGGCAGCCCATAGGGCCATTGCTCGTCTCGATCTGAAAGCCATCCTCGACGCGGGTCACTGATCGGACTTCGGTCTCCGACTGGATCGGCGCATCTATCCGGGCTGCCGCCTCCGTCAGGTTTCGGACGAGCTCGGCGACCGGCATATAGCCGTTCGGATCCTTGCCGGTGTAAGGCGCACCAGGCAAGCCATTCGCCCAGTTGGGCGTCAGAGTCCGAAGGCTGTCCCAGCGTTGGGTCTTCCATGCATGCCCGACAGTGCCTCGCTCGAGCAGAATATGGTCAATGTCGCGGTCCTTCAGGGCGAGGCTCATGGCGAGACCAGCCTGCCCAGCGCCCACGATCACGGTGGATGCGGTCGTCACAATTCATCTCCTGGATCTGATTGCGTGGCCGCCAGTGATTGCGGCGGCCACGGTCTGGTCATGCTCAATCCGGCGCGTCCCAGAAAGGCGGCTCCGAGAGGGCTGCGCGAATGTCGTCCCGTGTGAGGCCGACATCGTTCAACTCCCGGTCGCTCATCCGCAGCATCCGCCGGTAATCAACCCGGTTCGCATGGCGCCGCCTGAGCGAGGCGAGCCATCTGAGAACGGCTTTGAGAGCGCCCCTTAACCCATGGGCAAACCGGGCAAGGTCGAGATCGGTTACGGCCAACATCACGCAGCCCCCACCTTTGTCACCGTGGCATGCACGTTCGTCGGGTTGGTGATGATGTCGAAAACCGCCGAGCGTTTCTGCGATTGGGCAACCAGTGCCGCGATCTCATCGCCCGTGGCATCGGCGTCGATCTGAAAGTCGATCCGGATTGCGCTGAACCCGTTTCGGACAGCTGGATCGATCCCCATGATGCCGGCCATATCCATATCGCCCTCGACACGCGCCTCGACCGAGCGGAGCTGGATGCCGCGATGCTGCGCCACCGAGGCGACGCCAGCGCCGAGGCAGCCGGCCAACGCGGCCAACACAATCTCGACCGGAGTTGCGCCTTTATCCGCGGCTGCGAAATGCTCGGGATGATCCGAGTCGATCTTGTGAACTCGACCTCGGGTTTGCTCTTCGTTTAGCCCATAGAACCCGTCCACCTCGATCTGGGTGTGGATCCCACCGGCCCATTTGGCCCGGGCCCGCCAGGTGAAGAGACCGAGTTCCGGGGTCTCTTCCATCGCCTCACGCGCACCAAGCAGTGCTTCGACATTGACACCGTTTTGAACCGTCGCGGTCTCGTTTTGCACAGTCATTTTGATCTCCTTTCTGTGTGATTTCTTGAGCTGGACCCTCAGGGAGCGCTCGCCGTGTGGAGAGGAATTTGAACTGCGCGGCGTCGAAACACCTGAAGGAAACAGAAATGAATCCTGAAACGTGCCGGTGTTGCGCGTTGCGTTTGGGCAAGGCCTTGGCAACGGCTTTTCACTCGGCGCCGACAGAGGCGCCGAGTGGTGGGATCATCGCGAATAGGTTTGGTTTAGGCCGCTTGCATCCGTTCGAACGCGCGGCGGAAGCCCGCTGCGTCCGAAAGCATGTCGCTGATCGGATCAGCCTCGATCCAGCCCGCATAGGTCATGCCTTGCTCGACCAGATGATCGAAGGTCTCGACCGCAAGATCCCGCGCGCCCAAATGCGCAAACGAGACCACATCATAGAGGAAGGGCCGGACCAACGCGCGCTCCTGGATCACCTCGATATGGTCGGTCGGCCTGCCCAGCATTGCGCAAGTCGCAGCCCGAGCGCTGAGATAGCGCCGCGAATTGGCGCATAAGGCCAGATGCGCATCGATCCGGCGCAAGGCGAGTGATGCCAGCTCGTAGGACCGCTCCAGATCACCAAGCTTCAATGCCGCGCGAGCCGCGTTGAAAGCCGGCCGATAGTCGTCCGGATCCAACTCTGATGCGCGTTCGGCGAGGATGATCGACTGGCGCAGATAACCGCTGCCCATGCACACTTTTGCCGCCAGATAATGCGTCTCGAAATCGTCGGGATCGATGGAGAGACAGGCCGAAAAATTCGATAAGGCGCCTTCCATATCGTTGGTCATTCCCTGGACAAAACCGAGCGCGCGCCGCGAGGCGATCTGATCGGGGCGCAGCCGGACCGCATCATTCGCCGCCTCGGATGCAAGCGCCAAGCGCCCATACCGATCGCCCACATGAACCGCGGCACAGACCATCTGCAAGGCGTATTCCGCTTGCACATGCGCTGTTGCTGGTGCGGTGGCCACGGCCTCGCCGATCAGGCGGTCGATTTCGTTAACCGCAATCAGCCCCTTGTTCCGCGCGAGGCGCCGTGCCTCGGTCACCGCAAGATGGGCTGCGACTTGGGCTTTCGGGATATCGGACCCAAGTAGGGCGAGCGGGTTCTCTGGCTCAACAGACCGGGAATTGCTCGCCGCCTGCAACCGATAGCCAGCTTTGGGCACCGTCTCGATATACCGACGCCCCTGGGCATCTCTGCCGAGAACACGCCGCAACTCGGCAACCGCCTGGGTCAGGCTTTCATCGCTGACATGGACATCCGGCCAGACCGCCTCCAGCAGTTCAACCCGTCCAACCACGGACCCCTCGGCCTCGATCAGCTTGAGCAGAACGCCCATCGCCCTGGGCGAGAGACGGCGCACGAGATGGCCATCCGTGACTTCTCGGGATGCCCGATCGACATACCAACGCCCGACCTGAAGGCCTTGCGGGGGTGCCACAATCGCCCGTGAGGCTGGCAAAAGTCTGTTAGCCCCATCGCCCAGATGCGGCACGCTGCGAGGATGAACTGTCATGACAGATCCAACGTATGGTCTCAGGTGGTGGTGTTGCGGCCCTAGCCTGATCGGTCTCATAGCGATCATGCGAGGAGAATGTCGTGACAATAATCACACGTAACGAAGTCGTGACGGCAAATTGATGATCGCAGGAGCGGATTGCCCGTTTGGTTGCTTCTGTCGTTTGCGAGTGTCGCCCCCCGCATGGATCGACCCGATCAACGGCCTGGCTTTTGCCGTCTTCCCGACTACCTTGTGTTGCGGTGCAAAATAAGACAGCATCATGACGATAAGGCGCGGCGCCAAGTTCGCGCGACTCGACAGGAGCTCCACAATGAAACTCAAGACACTCATCACCGCGGCCGCCTGCGCCGTCGGTGTCGCCCTCGGTGTGAGCCCAGCGCTTGCACAGAAGGCTGGAGGAACACTGGTCTACCTCGTCCAGCCCGAACCTCCCTCGCTTGCCTCGTATCTTTCGACCTCGGGCCCGATCGGCCTGGTGGCGCCGAAGATCTATGAGGGCCTGCTGGACTATGACAAGGACCTGAACATCATCCCGTCCTTGGCCGCCAGCTATGAAGTGAGCGAAGACGGCAAGACCGTGACCTTCAAACTCCAGGAAGGCGTGACCTGGCATGATGGCAAGCCGTTCACTTCGGCCGATGTCGAGTTCACCGTTATGGAGGTTCTGAAAAAGGTCCATCCACGCGGCCCAAACTCGTTCCGTGAGGTGACGTCGATCGACACGCCTGATGCGACAACCGCGGTCTTCAACTTGGAGAACCCTGCGCCCTATATGCTCCGCGCCCTGTCTGGCTATGAAAGCCCGATGGTGCCCAAGCACCTGCTCGAAGGGCAAGATGTGCGCAGCGCGGACCTCGCGAACAACCCAGTCGGCACTGGTCCTTTCACCTTTGTTGAGTGGAAAAAAGGCCAGTTCGTTCGTCTCGAGAAGAACGAGAACTACTGGAAAGAGGGCCTGCCCTATATCGACCGCGTTGTGGGACGCTTCATCCCGGATGCCTCGACCCGGACGGCTGCCATGGAGAATGGCGAAGTGATGTACGGGGCCTTTGGTGCGATCCCGAACATCGACGCCGTCAGGCTTCGCGACACGGACGGCTTCTCTGTCACGACCAACGGGTATGCGATGATCAACCCGGTCTCGCTGATCGAGTTCGACACGACCGAGCCGCCGTTTGATAACCCGGCGCTGCGCAAAGCGATCTCGCTGGCACTCGATCGTGAGTTTCTGATCGAGAACATCTGGTTCGGCTATGGCAAGCCGGCGACCTCGGCACTTTCGTCGAACTTCGCGGCGACCGGCCTCTACAAGGATCCAATGCCGAATTACGTCGCCAATGCGGATCTCGAAGCTGCCAACAAACTGCTCGATGATGCAGGGATTGCCAAAGATGCCGATGGCATCCGGGCGAAGGCTGTGCTGGACCTCATCCCTTATGGCGAAGACTGGCGCCGGGCTGGCGAGTACATGAAGCAGGCGCTTGCCCCGATCGGCATCGAAGTTGAGCTGCGCTATGAAGACGTGCCGACCTGGCTGAAGCGGATCTATCACAACTATGACTTCGCGATGAACGTGAACTACTTCTACCAGCTGCCGGATCCGGTGCTGGGCGTTCACCGCCACTACGGCACTGACCAGATCCGTCAAGGCACGCATTTCGTGAACTCTAGCCGCTATTCCAACCCTGACCTGGATGCCCTCTTGGCGGCTGGCGCTCAGGAAGCGGATGCCACGAAACGTGCGGAGATCTATGCCGAGATCCAGTCGATCCTCGCCAATGACATGCCGGTCGTGAACCTCTTCGAGATGGAGTTCCTCACTGTCTACAATGACAAGCTGAAGGATCACGATAAGTCTGCGCTCGGCTCCTACGGCTCGTTTGCCGAAGCTTGGATCGACGAGTGACCTAAATGCGGCGCCGGCCCTTTAGGCCGGCGTCTACCCCGGGGGACCAAGCATGAACCACTCCACGCGGCGGCTGCGCTACGTGATCAAACGCCTTTTACAGGCGGTTCCAATCGTGTTTGCCATCATCATCATGAACTTCTGCCTCTTGCAGTTTGCAGAAGGTGACGCGGTGGATGTGCTGGCAGGAGAGGCCGGATCGGCGACCCCCGAATACATGGCTGAGCTTCGGGCAAAATTTGGGCTCGACAAGCCCTTGCCGGTGCAACTCGCTATCTATCTCAAAAACGTGCTGATGTTCGACCTCGGCTACTCGTTCCGCCACGAGATGCCCGTCAGCGAGCTTATCTTTGACCGGCTTTTGCCGACGCTTCTTCTCATGGTCTCGACGATATGCCTTGCGGTCGGTTTTGGGATCATCCTCGGCCTTGTCGCGGCGACCGGTTTGAATACCTGGCGCGACACTGCAATCTCGATTTTCGCTCTGATTACCTATGCAACGCCGCTCTTCTGGGTCGGGCTGATGCTGATCGTGGTCTTCTCGCTCAATCTCGGCTGGTTCCCGACCTCTGGAATGGAGAACCTGACGAAATTCTATGAAGGCTGGGATCGTGTTTGGGATATCGCGCATCATCTGGTGCTGCCGACCATCACACTCTCGCTCTTCTACCTCGCGCTCTACACACGGCTGATGCGGGCATCGATGCTCGAGCAATACGGTCAGGACTATGTGACAACAGCGCGGGCAAAGGGTGTCACAGAGCGCCGGATCGTCTTTGTCCATGTGCTGCGCAATGCGCTGCTGCCGGTGGTCACAATGGCGGGTGTGCAGGTTGGCGCGCTGATCGGGGGCTCTGTGATCGTCGAGTCGGTCTTTGCCTGGCCCGGCCTCGGAATGCTGGCATTCGAGGCGCTCTTTTCGAGAGATCTTAATCTGCTCCTCGGGATCTTCCTCCTCTCCGCCCTTCTGGTGGTTGCGGTCAATCTTGTCGTCGACATCATCTACTCGTCGCTCGACCCTCGGATCGAGGTGGGATGATGCAAGACTTCTGGAAGCGGTTCGCCCGGAACAGATCAGCCCTACTCGGCCTCGGGATCATTATCGTGATCGTCTTGATGGCTGCCACGGCTCAACTCTTCTTCCCAGATGATCCGTTCAGCCTGGCGGGCCGTGCCATGTCACCGCCTGGAGAGAACGGGTTCCTCCTCGGCTCTGACAGTCTTGGGCGCGATGTCGCCTCCGGGATCGCACATGGGGCGAAGACCTCGCTTCTGATCGGCCTTATCGCAACGCTGGTCGCAGTGGTGATCGGGGTCATCATGGGGGCCTTGGCGGGCTATTACGGTGGGATCACTGATGACCTCCTGATGCGCACGACGGAGATGTTCCAGACGATCCCTTCCTTCGTCTTCGCGATCCTGCTTGTCGCGATCATGAAACCCTCGATCGAGAGCGTGGTGATCGCCATCGCGGTCGTCTCCTGGCCCGCCGTTGCCCGGCTGGTGCGCGGCGAGTTCCTGGCCCTACGCAACCGCGAGTTCGTCCAGGCTTGCCATACGGTGGGTATGAGCGATGTGCGGATCATGCTGGGGGAGATCCTGCCCAACTGCCTCTCGCCGATCATCGTCATCGGCTCGCTGATGGTGGCGACCGCGATCCTGATCGAGTCGGGGCTCGCCTTCCTGGGTCTCGGTGATCCGAACGTGATGAGCTGGGGTTTCCAGATCGGCGCTGGCCGCACCCTGCTCCGGTCAGCCTGGTGGGTCTGCACCTTTCCCGGTATCGCCATCCTGCTGACGGTGCTCGCAATCAACCTTGTGGGCGAAGGGTTGAACGATGCCCTGAATCCCCGCCTGCGGGAGCGCGCCTCATGACCCGCCTTCTGGACATCGACGATCTCCACATCGCACTTCCCGAAGGCGGGCAGCGGCCCTATGCGGTCCAAAAGGCTGATCTGTTCCTCGAAGAGAATGAGATCCTCTGCATCGTCGGCGAATCCGGGTCTGGCAAGTCCTTAACCGCTCGCGCTGTCATGGGCCTCTTGCCCCGGCCCCATGTGCGCATCGCCCAGGGCGCGGTCAACTTTCAAGGCGAAGACCTCGCCACCGCCAGCGATGCCCGGATGCGCCAGATCCGCGGCTCCGAGATCTCGATGATCTTCCAGGAGCCGATGACCGCCCTCAACCCGGTGCTGACCATCGGTGTGCAGATCGACGAGGTGTTCCGCTTCCACGGCAAAATGCCCGCCAAGGAACGCCAGGAGAGGGCGCTTGCGCTCCTGAACGATGTCCACATCCCCGATCCCGAGCAGGCGTTGAAAGCCTATCCCCATGAGCTCTCAGGCGGACAGCGCCAACGCGCGATGATCGCGATGGCGCTGGCGCTTGACCCAAAGATCCTGATCGCGGATGAGCCGACGACAGCGCTCGATGTCACCACCCAAGCCCGGATCCTTGAGCTGATCAAGGAGATGCAGGCCGAGCATGGTACCGGCGTCCTCTTCATCACCCATGATTTCGGAGTGGTCGCAGATATCGCTGACCGGGTTGCGGTGATGCAAAACGGCTTGGTGGTCGAGACCGGGACCTCGGATGAGGTGCTGCGCCGCCCGCAGCATCCCTATACCCAGTCCCTGATTGCGGCGGTTCCCAGCCTAACCCCGCGCCCGGCCCGGCCTCGCGCCGATGAGTTGGTGCTGAAGGTCGACAAGCTCGAGAAAACCTACCGCTCAGGTGGTGGTTTCCTGGGCGGTGAAGCGCGGGTTGTCCATGCCGCCAAAGACGTGACCTTCGATCTTGCTCGCGGCGAGACATTGGGGATCGTCGGCGAGTCGGGTTCCGGCAAGTCTACGGTCGCGCGTTGCATCGTTCGCCTCAACGATGCCGAGGCGGGCGAGATCATGCTCGGCGATGTCGATATCCGCCCGCTTGGTCGCGCGGCCATGCGCCCGTTCCGCTCCAAGATCCAAATGGTGTTCCAGGATCCGTTTGCCTCCCTGAACCCTAGGGCCAAGGTCGGCAAGATCATCGCCCAAGGTCCAATGCTCCAGGGCGCCTCTGCCGAGGACGCCCGTCAGCGCACGATGGAGCTGCTCGAGACCGTCGGCCTCGATGCCGGCGCCTTCAACCGGTTCCCGCATGAGTTCTCCGGCGGCCAACGCCAGCGCATCGGGATTGCCCGCGCGCTTGCGCTTGAACCTGAGATCCTTGTCGCTGATGAGCCTGTCTCGGCTTTGGACGTCTCGATCCAGGCTCAGATTCTGATGCTTTTGGATGAGATCCGCGACCGGATGAACCTCTCGATGGTCTTCATCACCCATGATCTACGCGTGGCGGCCCAGGTCTGCGACCGGATCGCGGTGATGCGCAAGGGCGAGGTGGTGGAGATCGGCCCGACAGCGTCGGTTTTTGAGAGCCAGGAGCATTCCTATACACGTGAGCTCTTCTCTGCAGTGCCAGGCAAAGACTGGTTTGCGGAGACGCAGGCAGCAACCCCTGCGACCGCAAGCGGGTAAACCTGCTTGGACAACAGGAACCAAGGCGCGCCCGCGCCGCCTCCTAAAGCCAACGGACAAAGCCGAGCGCTTGGATCACCAAAACAAGCGGCGCTTGGGCTCAATCGCTCAAGCGCCGCTGTTGGATGGGACCTAGAAGATGTGCTCAGACCGCGTCGAACTCGGACAGGTAGTGACCGCCCTCTTTGGCCACAAGGATCCCGACCTCTTCATAGAGGTGAAGCTCTTCCTCATCTAGCGAGTTCTCTTCGTCGAGGATCAGTCTGATACCGCCCTGGCTGTCATCATATCTGATATTGGCCGTGTCTTCGCCATGCATGGTCTGCATATCCGCCAGAAGCACGCCTTGGTCCGTGAGGTCGATGGGCTTGTAGGCGTGATCGATCATCTCAACGGCGGTTGTCAGAAGCGTGCTGCCCTTCTCGACCGCGATCCAATCCACCTGCTCGGGAACGTGGAGCTTGTCGCGATACTCCTCTTCCTGCATTTGGACTGAGAAGCCGTTTTCGGTCACAGCCGTGTTGCGTGTCGCAACAGCGTCCGACCCATTGTCCGAGGCGACCTGGGTAAACACGATCGGGGCTTCGTCGAACGCTGCGTCGAAGGTGACTTCGGACTTCGTTTCATCTTGGGCCTGGGTGCTGCCCGCCTGGATCACAGTTCCATCCGAGAGTTGATGCGTCCCGCGCGTCGCAGCCATCCAGCTCAAGCTCTCGGTCACATGCCAACCATCCAGATAGGCCCACTCATTGATCTGGATTTCAAAACCGGTCTCATCGACATTGCGCACCCGGACGGTCGCTGAATCAATGCCGTTAAAGCTCAGTGGTCCTGCCACGACAACCGCATCGGGGATGGCGATCTCAAAATCGACACGGGTCCATTCACCACGGTCCTCTTGAGTGATCTCCAACGCGCCAAGCTCGATGCGCGCGGGTTTGCCATTTACTTCGACGATGTTGCCCTGAACGATCCCGTTCACCTGACGCACTGTGGCGCCCGGATCGACATCAAAAACGGCCGAGTTCAGATTGTTCGCCGTGCCGACATACTGACCCTGGCTCGGTACAAACGCCGTTCCATCCTGCTGGAAGAACCGCACCGTATAGCCGCTTCCCGCGGGTACATTCTCGAACTGATAGAAGCCGCCCGCGAGGGTCGAGGTTGTGGCGATCGTCTCGCCCCCTCGCATCAAATGGGCGTCGATCCCGCCCACGGAGGTGTCGCTGTTCTGATCGAAGGCACCATTTTGGTTGTCATCGACAAAGACCCACCCATTGACCACACCTGGCTCAAAGCTCAGGTCGACCGTCACGCGCGCCTGCGAGGTGTTCCCATCTGCATCGGAAACCCGATAGGTGAAAACCTCCTCGGCATTTGGATCCAGAAGGCCATTCGACGTCACATAGGCTGAGTAATCGGGTGTGAAGTGGATCGTGTCATCCACAATGCTCACTGATCCCGCATCGGGGTTGGACACTGATGCAATCTTCAGGTCAGCGCGGGGGGTCTCGGCATCGGAGTCATTTGCCAAAACATCAATTATGGCGGTCGTTCCGCTGGTATGGTCGAACACATCATCCCGCGCGACCGGTGCTGTTCCATTGGCAGCAAAGATCGTGTTTGCGACCTCGCCATTGACAATCCGAGCCACCTCGAGATCGAAGTCCGGGTCATCTCCGGTGAGCTCCAGGGTGAAGTCCCGATCCAGCGGGTCGGTCTCTGTTCCCGCCTGGAACAGACCGCCATTGATCACCAAAACATAGTCCGAGATCAGCATGATCGCGTTTGCAGGGCCGCCTGGCGCGTCTTCGATGATCAGGTTCCCGCCATCGACAATGATGCCTTTCACCGTCACGCTTTGGTCCAGGACAATCGTCTGACCAGCGCCGATCACGACGGTCGTGTTTTCATCCGGCACGCCGCCGCTCCAGACGCTCGCATCCGACCAGCGTTGCATCTCCTCGGTGACAACAACCGTGTCCGAAGTCGATGCATGCGTGGCGTGTTCCTGGCGGTGCGCGACCTCGTCGAGCTCTGGTATCGAGAACCCGCTCGGTCCGTCGGTGGCATTGATCTTACTCAGCAAGTCCGCGTCGAACTGGGCGCTGCCATAGGCAATGGGCGCGTCGACCTCGGTCAATCTGAGCCGGGTGATCGAGTCGCCGCCCAAGAATGCAGCGGCAGGATTGGCGGCATTGGCGGTTTCCGTGAAAATCTTGCCATCCGCACTCGGCGCCTCTGCCACGACGCGGATGAACAGGCTGCCGTCTTTCAAAAGCACCGCTGACTTTTGGGCGGCAAACAGCGCCGCCATGTTGTCGACGACACTGTACTGCCCTTTCGAGATGCTTTTGTTGTCTTCATTGAACGAGGCGACATTGGGCACCTGATAGGTGATCGCCTCTCCGACCCGCATTCCGGTTGTGTCGATCCGCAGGCTTCCTGGCACTTTGTCAAAATCGAGGAGATAGGCAGTTTCGTGTTCGCCATCCATCGCCACCACGAATTCCCGTTGGTCCCTATACCAGTTGAAGTTTTCTGGATATTCGAGACCATCGGACCGGGTCACGAACAAGCCGTTCTCGCTGGTATCAGTGGTGATCTCGACGCTCGCGATGCTTCCATTGGTTGTGAGAAGCGCGTTATCAAGCGCCGCCCCAGCCTCGCTCGCATCAAAGCCACCTAGGAAGTCCCACTCGTAAACTGTCCCTTCGTTGCCCTTGATAAATCCTGGGCTCAGGGTCGCCCCGGGAATGCCGGTCAGGCTGCCGTCCAAATCGATCAACCGCGTGTTGACCGCCATCAACCATTCAGTCCTCTCGGTAACCCAGCGCTCTTCAAAGTTGATCTTTTTCTCAACATTGCTGAACGTAACGTCGTTGACCCATGAACCCTGGTCGATCTTCCAACCCAACCTCATGTTGATGGCCGGATCGCCGCTATCCGTGAAATTCACAAAGTGAACGTTGTCGATACCGGTTTGAGACGGGTTATAGAGCTTGATCCCGGCATCAATGTTCGAATCGATGGCCGATGTCGCATCGCCCACGATGAGCGTGTCGGTGATCATGTGATCGGGTTCGCCCCGGAGCTCTATGGCCTTGGAGTTCTCGGCCAGAGCGGCGCCGTGGATAAACGTCCCGTCGCTGCGAACCCAGATGCCAAATCTGCTATGCGAGTAGCCCGTGTGACCGCTGATGATCAAGTCGCGCTGGATATCGCTATCGTCCCAGGTCAGATCTTCAGGATCGACCATGCCATCCGCGAATATGCCATCTTTGCTTGAGTGGCTGGTGTTGTCCGCAAACACCATCTCCGAGAGATCGTTGCGTACATCCGCGAAGACCTCGGCGGACTCCCCATGCGGCCCATTCTTCGCTGGCGCGATCATGAACCCGTTATTCTCGGATCCGGCCGCGTGATTGCCGATAAAGGTGTTCGACCCGTTCTCAATCCAATAGCTCGAGACTTGGGTCTTGTCGGTCGGGATGGGCTCACCGGTCTTGGACGCCTTGGTTCCGAAGACCAGGTTGTTTTTGATCACATTGCCATACTCGGCGCCATCCTCCAGAAACAAGCCATGGCCAACATGGTCAAAGAGCACGTTGTCTTCAAAGCGAATGTTCGAGGTGCCGTGGATCGTTGAGCCCTTCTGATAGCTCATATAGACCGATACATTCTCCACATATTGGCCATCGGCCTCGCCCAGCATATGCCAGTGGATCGGATAACGACCGACAATGTCCTCCTGGCCGACACGGGTAAACTCAGCGCCCGAAATATGCTGCGTGGCGCCGTGCATGACCATCGTATGCGCCCCGAACCCATCGTAGACACTGTCCTCATCGCCCTGGATCGTGATATTGCGCGACAAGAGCGCTACTTCGGCGCGCATATCGAGGTCCCAAGTATCCTCGCCATTCGAGAAGGTCTTGATCTCGCCGTAATGGTCAAAGGCCAGAGGTTCATCGATCGTCACCGTGCGCCCGTTATTCGAGACCGCCGTGATGATCCGGACCTCGTCCTCCTGGAAATCGCGGCCCGAGGGGGCAATCGCGATCACATCGCCAACCTCCCATTGGGTGGCCTCGGAGAAGTGTAGGACCGTATCGCCCTCCTTCACGGTCTCGGTCAGTTGGGTCCAACTCTCCTTTGCCGCGTCAACCGCATGGATCTCGATCCGGCTGCCCGTGCCCATCGCCATTAGGAAGGCGTTGTTATTCTCGATCAGGTCGTGCGACATATGGTGGGCATGGCCAGCATCCGAGGTCGAAGTCATGTCATGGGTATGCCCATCACCATGCTCTTCCATGTACATGCCGTCGTCGCAGTGGCAGACCGCCTCGCCAGTAACCGGGCACGGACCCGCATTTGTGTATTCAGCGTCCTGACCGTCATCGCAGTGGCAGACCGCGTCGCCAGTGACCGGGCAGGGACCAACCATCGCCTCGCTGATATCGTCGGTCTCCACAACCACGACCTGGCCACGCAACTCACCGCCTGGCACTGCTTCGGTATGCAAGTTGACATAGGTCTCGCCCGCCAGCAGCTCCGCCGCCTCCTGAGCCGTCACAGTGAACGTCTCGCGGAAGCTGCCCGAGGTTCCCGTGTTGTCGGTCGTGGAGAAATTCAGACCTTCGATCACTGGGCCGGTCGATCCTGTCGCGCCTGAATGCAGGTGCAGCATTGTGATCGGCCCTGCGAGATCCGAGAAAAGGCCCGAAATCGTGACTTCCATGGTCGCGGGGTTGTAGGCGACGCTGAAGGTGCCGGTCGCTGCCGTGTCTGGAACCGGTGCAACCGACTGCGCCTCGCTCATCTCCAATCCGGTCGCAGCAAAGCCCGCGATTGCATCTGAAAGTACATACTCGTTAAGAGACGAGTCCATGATAGCCCCACTTCATGCACGCTGCCGCCCACGCCAGACGGTCTTGGTCTATGCGTCGATCAAAAGGTCTGTTTGGAAGACCAACTGTTTCGATAGAAAGACAACTCAAAGATCCCATCCGCGAATGCGGTGAAAGTACCGGAATCCATTTTTCCCGGCAAAGGAATTCCCAGAAGTGGACATGGTTAAGAATATTTTGCATCTCTTGGGTGAAATCCGCCCTCAATTGTGGCGAAAGGGAGGCGGCGCCTGCCACATTCCCGCTAGAATCACGACCGGATGACATAATTGCCCGAACGAAATATCAGTCAATTTTTGAGACTTGCTGGACCCGCGCTTCCAATTGCCAACCGGTGCAAGATCCACCTGCGAGGCGCCCGACTCGCGACACTCTTGAGAGCAAGCGGCCAATCTGCTAACGCCTCGCGCCATCGGCGCAAGCCACCGGTCGCAGCCTACCCGGTCACCAAAACAAGGGTTTGAAATGAGAACGAATGTCATCTGCTCTGGCGGATTGGATTCCGTATCCCTCGCCCATGTCCTGGCCGAGGCGGGCGAGCTGTCGCGGCTCGTC
>JBCDAS010000029.1:0-20596 GCA_039185235.1 Pseudomonadota bacterium | reverse complement strand
TGCCGGATTACGAGAGAAGTGCTCTAGGCCAAAAAAGAATTAGATGTTAGACTTTTAAGTCAGTATCAAGACTAGATCGAATCCAGCTCATCTAGCACGTAGATCCCCTCACTGGCAGTTACGAAGCCGATCTGCTCGGCAACATGCCACTTCTCCAGGTCTGCGGACCTTTCATCATCGACCTTGATCCGCAAAGCGCCGCCCTCCGCTTCATCGTAGCGAAGGGTTGCCGTATCGTATCCGTTAATGGTCTGCATATCGGCCAGAAACACATCGCGCGGATCGAGATCGAGCGTCACAAACTCGTGATCTACCTGCTCGAAGCCGGTCGACAAAATCCCTTCCGATCGTTCCACAGCGATCCAGTCGATGTGTTCGGGGACATGGAAACCGTCGCGGGCTTCCTCTTCCTGCATCTGCACCGTGAAACCTTCATGGCTGATGTCAGAGTTCCGCGTGGCGACTGCATCTGTCCCATTGGCAGAGGCCACTTGTGTGAACACGATGGGCTCGCTGCTGAATGAAGTCTCGAATGCGACTTGGGTTTGGTCTCCGTTGCCGGCGACCTCTCGCCCGGCCTCGATCACCGTGCCGTCCTGCAGACGGTGAGAGCCGCGGGACGCCGCCATCCAGCTGACACTCTCAGTCACGTGCCAGCCCTCCAAATAGGCCCACTCCCCGATTTGGATCTCGAAGCCAGTCTCGTCGACATTGCGAACACGCACCGTCGCCTCGTCAGAACCGTTTGAACTGAGCGGTCCAAGAACAACAATGGCATCCGGAACGTTCACCTCAAAGTCCACTCGGGTCCAGAGATCCCGGCCAAGCTGTGTGATCTCGAGCGAGCCCAGCTCAAGCCGCGCCGAGTTGACATCGGGCTCGCTAGTGACATCAGACAAAGTGGGCTGCACAATCCCGTTGACTTGGCGCACGGTCGCACCAGGAGTGACTTCAAAGCTTGTAGAATTCAGGTTTCCTGCACCGCCAACGAATTGGCCGTCACTCGATTGAAACTCAGTCCCATCCTGTCGATAGAAGCGCACGCTATATCCGCTCCCAGCGGGCACGCCGTCGAATTGGTAAAAGCCGTTCGAAATGGTTGTAGTGGATGCAACACTCTGGCCAGATTGCATAAGTCGGACTTGGTATCCGCTTTGGCCGGAATCTGCGTCTTCGTTAAAGGTTCCGCTCCCGTCATCATCCTGAAACAACCAGCCATTGACCACACCTGGCTCAAAATGCAGTTCGACGGTGACGCGAGCTTGCGAACTATTCCCAGCCGCATCCGCGACGCGATAGGTAAACGTCTCCTCTGCATCCTGATCCAGAAGACCGCTCTCAGTTTCGTAGGCTCTGTAGTCCGGTGTGAAGTGGATTGTGTCGTCGGCAATTTGAACCGAACCGGCATTAGGGTTAGAGACAGAAATGATCTCCAAATCCTGCCGGGCAGTCACGTGATCCCGGTCGTTGGTCACAACATTCAATACTGAGGTTGCGCTGCCTGAGACCTCGTATCGGTCATTTCGAGCCGTAGGTGCTCGTGTGTCACCGTCACTGGGAGGTGACGGCAAATCGTCAGGCGGTGCGGGAGGGGTCACATTAATGCTCAGGATCGCCCGATCGGAGCCGCCATTGCCATCTCTAACCCGATAGGTCACCTGAGCTTCACCGGTAAAGCCATCCTCTGGTGTAAAAACAATTCGATTCTGTCCATCGACCCTGGAAGATCCACCAGTCGTTGTCCCAACGATCGAAACGGTCAGGACGTCCCTGTCTGGATCTTTGTCATTTGCGATGACATTGACGCGAACCGTCTGACCATCATCGATCGAAACACGATCATTGCGTGCGTTTGGTGCTTGGTTCGCGGGTCTCCATGATGGTTCTTGCCCCTCAGCATAGGGAGGCGGACCCAGTTCTTCTCCTGGTTCGGGGTTGTCAAACTCCAGCCTGTTGAGATTTACTCGGGCGGTCGTATCTACTAGCACGGTCACACCCGAATGGAGCGATCCCTCCATGGCGACGCCTGGTTGCGGCCAGAGGTAACCATGGGCCATCTGTGCTACCAGCTTGATATGTACGACCTCGCTGGCATCGCGGAATACCGCCGTGTCGGGCGAGGCCTCCAGCATCTCCATCGAACTGACTTCGCGGGCGGGGCTGGCTTCACCTGTATTTGGATGTGCGACAGTAAATCTCGATCGTGCAGATGTTGGACCCAGATCGATGATGACACTGTCACCCCAGTCCATATCATGCAGGTAGAGACGGAACTGATCCTCGATATCACGGTAATCGACCGCGTAGCTGTACTCCATAAAGACCGGGATTTGCGAGGCGATGCCAGTTGCTGTCTCGCGATCCGACCGGGTGATCACGAGACCTTCTTCAGTAATTCCCTGGACGGCCCCATTGTTTTTCATCACGCGGTCAATGCGTAGCGTTCCGCTCTTCGATCCGTAGGAAACGATCGCGCCCCACTCCTCCACGATCTCGTAATTCTCACCAGCATTGAAGACGTTCGAACCGTCCTGATCTCTGCTGTATTGATAGAGGATTGCGCCCGCTTGGCCGGTTAGGCTGCCATCGACATCAACCATACCACGAGCCCAGGAGTCATTGCCTATCGCATTGCCGCCGCCGGCCATGCTGATTTTGTTGGCTTCGGCGACATCGCTGCCCCAAGTGATGCCATTGGCGCCAAAGGAAGCGGATTTATGAACGGCATTCGAGGTTTCAATTGCGCCATCGCCGGGCTCAGTAAAGCCGTCGAACATCACATTGCTCAAAGATGCGGGCCCGTCATAGAATTGAAAGCCCTGGAAGTCCCCGTTGCCGCCGGGCAGGCTCCTCCCGGCGGCGATCTCCGCATTTGTTTCGGGGTTGCCTATGTTGTCCGAGCGCCCAACGACAAGACTATCCTCGATCGTCTGGTTCAAACGAAACCGCGCATTGGACTGCATCTCGGCGAAGGTGGAGTTTGTGAAGGTGCCGTAAGTGCCCTGTACATAGGCGCCTACTCCAGGTATTTTGTATACGGTAAGACCGTCCACAATCCACTTATCTACCTTCTGCGGTTGCGCAGCATCGCCTTGAGGGGAGCTGTCACGGACGAACTGGCTGTGATTTACGTAGAAGCCACGGCTTTGAGCAGAGTGGACCGCATTGTCCTCAATCGTCCCAATATTCCAGCCAAAAGGGCCCCGTTCATTGATATTGAAGTAGAAGCCTTTGTTATCCGATCCGGCTGCGTGGTTGCCGATCCAGGTGTTCATACCATTCGTAGTATAGAAGTTCGACGGCTCATCATCCGAGGCGCGTGGAATTGTGCCAAAATGGCCAACGTGGCGCGCGTAAATGCCGAGATTGCCGATCAGCGTGTTGTCATAGGTATCGCGCTCTTCGAGATAGTAGTTATGGCTAATGGTTTCATAGACGGCGTTATTGCTAACCAACGCGCCTTGGGTGTCGTGGATCGTGATGCCCTTGTTGAAGCTGTGATGGACCGAGGAACTCTCGATATATTGGCCCGTCACATCGCCCGACTCGTGCCAGTGGGTTGGATAGCGGCCCAGGATACCCGCCTGGCCCATATAAGCCAGCTCGACGCCTGAGATGTACATCTCGCCCCCATGCATCACCATGGTGTGACCGCCGTATTGGTCGTCTTGCTGGTTCACCGATTTGGAATGGTCGAAATCGACATCGCCCTGAATCGTGACATCCCGGCTGAGCAGCGCCACTTCGGCCCGCATGTCCAGATAGTGCACATCGCCATCGGGGTCATTGTAGGTATCGACCTCGCCATAATGCATGTAGTTGAGCGGCTCATCGAGTATGACCGTCTTACCATCATTCGAGACCGCGATTATTGTCCGCTCCTCGGCCTGCTCCGCTTTAAAGTCGGTCGACGCGATGGCGATCCGGTCGCCCACTTCCCAACCGGTGGCATCAATGAACGTGAGCTCGGTTGCCCCTTTCTCAACCGTGCCGTCCAGCTGGGTCCAGCTCTCCTTCGTAGCATCATCCACATGGATCGAGATCGACGCGCCATCGCCCATCGCCATGAGGAAAGCGTTGTTATCCTCGATCACATGCGGATGCTCGTGATCGGCGGCGTCGTTGGCCTCTTCACAATGGCAGTCACCGCCGGTTACCGGGCAGCGGCCATCCTGGATCCCGCTGCCGTCGGGATAGTCGCGCAAGTCGAGATCGAAGCTGTTGTCCTTGCCCGCCAGCGTGAACTCGAACGCGCCTTCGTAGGGCGCGTTGGCAGAGCCGATCTTGAAGCATCCATTGCCTGCAGCGATCGCCCAATCAGTGCTCAGCTCGAGCGGTGTGCCTGCGTCTTCGACGGTGAACTCGCCATATATAACAATGCCTTTTACATGAGCAGGGCTGTCCGCCTTGTCGAAGGTCAGCCGCACATTCGAGTCGACCACTACCACGTCATCACTCCCCGGACGTGACCCATCCGGCATGCGATACTCTGACCAAAGGATGTCTCTCATAGCGAGTGTGCCCCAATCTTCGAAACTCGGATTGTGCTGGGAAACATACTCTTCCTTAGCCCCATGCCTTTTTCGTGCCACATTTCTGCTGGATTCGAAAGAGGTAAGTGTCTAATTTTCTTGAACTTCTATCTTTGGATGGACGAACTCGCCTCTAAGCAGATCAGGGTGCCGGTATCTTCAATTTATGATCAGCAAGCCTGATTGGTGATCTTGCTCGTCGTAAAACATGCGTGCCATAATTGGCTTCGAGGATGGGATCTACAATCGTTTGAGAGAGTGGTTTGAATGACCTGCCCTGCCAGAAAGGAAGTCATCTGCTTCAGCGCGAGAGATCAATCGCATCTAAGATTTGGCGGTTCACGACCTGAACGTCATAGCGTTCTTTCGCCCGCTCTTGTGCCGCCGCGCCCATTCGGTTGATCAGCGCAGGAGCGTCGACAAACCGGCGCATCGCAGTGCAAAGCGCTTTGAGCTCGCAGACCGGAACTAGGAATCCGCTTTCACCATCCACGATGGTTTCGCGGCAACCCGGCGCGTTCGTTGTGATGACAGGGCGACCCATGGCCATTGCCTCAAGCACGGTTCGCGGCGTGCCCTCTCGATAACTGGGGAGGACGTAGACATGCGCCGCCGCGATAGCCGGGCGGACATCATCGAGGGCACCGTGCCAAGTCAACCACCCCTCAGCCTGCCATGCGCGGATCTGGTCAATCGGAATTGCATCGGGATTGCTGTCATGATCACCAACCAGATGGATGCCAACCTCGGGATGCGTCTGCCGGATTTCTTTTGCGGCGGCGGCATACTCGCGGAGGCCTTTATCGCCGAGAAGCCGAGCGATCATGAGGAACTGCACAGGTCCTTTTGGAAGGGGCTGTGGCGCATAGTGGCTCAGATCCACGCCAGAGCCATTGACGATCGTCACGGGCACATTCGGTGCCAGCATGCCAAGCTCGGCAAAGAGCGCTTTGTCATCGGGGTTCTGAAACATCACACCGCTCGTACGGGCCAGCGCCAGGCGGTAAAGGCTGCGGGCGAGGCGTTGCACCAAAGCGCGACGGCCATGCGCATTTCCGGTGAAGGCATAGCCGAGCCCGGTGATCATCGCGAACCGGCCTGGCACGCCGGCCATCCAAGCCGCCAAAGTGCCATAGACCACCGGCTTGATTGTGTAACCCAGTGCAACATCCGGCCGGACGCGCCGCATGAGACGGTAGAGCGCGACGAGCGCGCCCAGGTCTGCCAAGGGATTCAATCCGGTTCGGCTGAGTGGGATCGCATGAGCCTTTGCGCCCATTCCAATCAGCGCAGAGCGAACACCCGACGCAACCTCATAATTGGGGGCGGCAACATGCACCTCGTGCCCTTGGGCAATCATTTCTGCGATCAGGGGCCCTCGGAAGTTGATCAGCGACTCCGCCGCACCCGCGATCAAAAGAATCCGCCGGGGGCTCATAGCCTCAAATCGCTCTCATCGGGCGCTAGGAGATACTTGACGTCATAGAGAAGATGATTGGCTTTGCCATAGGCCCGGATCGCGGGCGCGCCCATGCTGCGAAATGCGTCATGACCGACTGCAAGGATTATCCCATCGTAGCTCGCGGCCTCGGGCTCGGTCGTCTCGAGACCGTAGGTCGCTTGCAGTGCGACCTGATCCACAAACGGATCCCAGATATCGACTGCAGCGCCCGCGGCTTGCATCTCTTTGACCAACCCAACCACTTGGCTGTTGCGCGCATCGGGGCAGTTTTCCTTGAATGTGATCCCCATCACCAAAATCCGCGAACCCACCGGCGGAATCCCGCGCCCTTCCATGGCCATGAGCATCTGACCCGCGACATGAGAGGCCATCGCGTCGTTCAATCGACGACCGGCGAGGATGATTTCTGGATGACACCCGACCGCCTCGGCTTTGTGGGTGAGGTAGTAAGGATCGACCCCGATACAGTGCCCCCCAACCAATCCGGGCCGGAAAGGTAGAAAGTTCCACTTCGTCCCGGCCGCCTCCAGCACCGCCTCGGTGTCCAGACCCATCTTGTCGAAGATAATCGCGAGCTCATTGATCAGCGCGATATTGAGATCACGCTGTGTGTTCTCGATCACTTTCGCCGCTTCTGCCACTCGGATACTCTCGGCTTTGTGAATCCCTGCCGAGACAATCTCGCCATAGAGCTCTGCCAGGCGGTCGGTGACATCCGGTGTCGATCCTGCAACAACTTTGATGATCGAGTTTACCCGATGCGCCTTGTCGCCAGGGTTGATCCGCTCGGGCGAGTAGCCAGCGTAGAAGTCTTGATTAAGAGCCAGGCCAGAGATCTGCTCCAAAATCGGGATGCATTCCTCCTCGGTCGCGCCGGGAAAGACCGTGGACTCAAAGACCACGGTATCGCCTGGCTTCAAGACGCCGCCAACGGACTCAGAGGCCGCGTGCAAACGGCTTAGATCTGGCGTCTTGTCCGGCGTGATCGGCGTCGGCACGGTGACTATGAAGATCTGAGCCTGCTTAAGGTCATCTAGATCTGCGGTAAACTGCAGCCGATTAGCCTTGGCGAGATCCTCCGCGCTGACTTCGTGCGTCCGGTCCCGCCCGGCGCGCAGTTCCTCGATCCGTGAACGATCAGTATCAAAGCCAATCACTTGGCGATGACCCGAGAAAGCGACCGCCAAGGGAAGTCCGACATAGCCGAGGCCAACAACCGCGATAACCTCTTGCGACATCAGCTACTTCCCGTGGTAGTCGCGGAACCAGGTGACGAAGTCAGCAACGCCTTCTCGAAAATCGGTTTGCGGCGCATAGCCAGTAAGTGCGCTCAGAAGATCTGTGTTAGCCCAGGTCGCGGGTACATCGCCCTTCTGCATCTCCATGTAGTTCCGGATTGCCTTTTGCCCGAGTGCATCCTCGATGGCTTCGATGAAATCCAAAAGGCGGACTTTTTGGCCATTGCCAATGTTGACTACTCGATAGGGCGCAACGGGCGAGAGGTTGTCTCCCTCGATCGGCGCATCTCGGGCGTCGACCAAGGGTGGGGCGGCATCGATCAACAGCCGGATCGCCCGGACCAGATCATCCACTTGAGTAAAGTCGCGAAACATTTCACCGTGATTGTAGATATCGATTGGGCGCCCATCGAGGATCGCATCCACAAACTTAAAAAGCGCCAAATCTGGACGGCCCCAGGGACCGTAGACGGTAAAGAAACGGAACATGGTGGTCGGCAAGTGCCAGAGATGGGCATAGGAATGCGCCATCGCCTCATTCGCTTTTTTTGTCGCGGCGTAGAGCGTCAGAGGGTGATCAACTTTCAGAGTTTCGGAGAAAGGCATCTCCTCGCTCGCGCCATAGACCGAGGACGTGGAGGCCATCAGAAGATGCTCGGGGCTGACCTCTCGCGCCGCCTCCATTACGTTGAACGTGCCGACGAGATTTGCATCGATATAGGCTCGCGGGTTCTCGAGACTGTAGCGCACTCCCGCTTGAGCCGCGAGATGGACAATCACATCCGGCTCGAACTGCCCAATCGTGTCCACTAGCACCCGCTCGTCCTCCAGCATTGACTCCGTCGCTGAGAAACCTGGCATCTGGAGCAACATCTGGTGGCGGCGCTGTTTCAGAGCGACGTCGTAATAATCCGTCATCCCGTCAAAGCCTTGCACTCGGAACCCTTCGGCCAAGAGCAATTTGGCGAGGTGGAAGCCGATGAACCCGGCGGTCCCAGTGATGAAGACTTTGCGCACGCGGTGGCTCTTCCTTTGGATCGGGGCGGACAATTATCGATTTCGGCCATATGTGCAATCGGAACCCGACCATGGTGCGCATGCGAAAAAGAGTTGCTATTTCGCACAATCACGATAGCGTGATTGGTGGATCCGGAAGACTCCTGGGGGGAAATCGCCGGACCCGAACCCAAAAGTTTGATTGCGAGATCCTTGTATGGTGCGATTCCGTGCGCGCAAAGAGGTGGAGTGGCCAACGCTGATTGCGTTGATAGGCGTCTACTTAGCCTGGGGCGCCGTACTTTGGGGTTATCAGTATTTTGGAACTTGGGTGATTGTTCCCGGCGCGTTCGTCACGGCATTTCATTCCTCGTTGCAGCATGAAGTGCTCCACGGCCATCCGACCCGAAATGCCTTGGTCAATGAGGCATTGGTCTTTCTGCCTCTCGGTTGCTTCTATCCATTTCGCCGGTTCAAGGCGACGCATCTGAGCCACCATAATGATGAACGTCTCACCGATCCCTATGACGACCCCGAGACCCATTATGTGGCCGAGGGAGATTGGGACCAGCTCTCGCCGCTTCTGCGCCGGATCTTGCGGTTGAACCAGACGCTCGCCGGACGGTTGGTGATTGGACCCTTTCTCGCAGTTTTTGGTTTCGTGCGCGCCGACATCCGGCGGGTCCACGCGGGAGAAGACGAGATCATCGGTGCCTGGGTACGCCATGCGATCGGCCTGATCCCAGTACTCGGTTTGGTTGCTGCGGCCGGAATACCGATCTGGCTCTATCTCCTGGGCATCGCGATCCCAGCTGTCTCGTTGCTTTCACTGCGAACCTATATCGAGCATCGGGCAGCGGCCGCGCCAGGTGCCCGCTCAGCGGTCATCGAGTCAAACTGGTTCTGGAGCCTGCTTTTCCTCAACAACAACCTCCACAAGTTACATCACGAGAAGCCCAGCATCGCTTGGTATAAACTCCCGGGATTGTGGAGAACCGAGCGCCAGCGCGTTCTCGTCGAAAACGAGGCGTATTACTATCGCGGTTACGGCGATGTCGCGCGCCGCTGGCTCTTCAAGGCACGGGAGCCAAACATCCATCCGATCATGCGGCGGCGATCATAGTCGCGGCGTTTCCCATGTATGACTGGCCCGAGGTTCAGGGCCAAACTGATGCATTCTGGGCGCGCATTTCGCCACATCTGCGAGAGCTCAACCCGCCGTCGGACCTGACCCGCGGCGGCAGTCTCTCCGCAGTTTGGCAGCATCAAGATCTCGTTCTCGGCCAAACCTGCGGGCTTCCATTGGTTCGGGGAGAGGCAGGGACGGCAGTGCCTGTCGCCCGCCCGACCTATCCTGTCGAAGGTTGCGGCCCAGGCACCTACAGTTCGGTCATTCTGGCGCGGAAGAGAAGCGGAGGCGTTTTGGATGACTTCCGCGGTCAAAGAGTAGCAATCAACGGGCCGGACAGCCAATCTGGGTGTAACGCCCTACGCGATTACCTGAGAACACTTTTGAGCGATGGTCCATTCTTTTCATCTGCCATCATAACAGGCTCTCACCGCGCTTCGGCGACCGCTGTAGCTGAAGGACGGGCGGATCTTTGTGCCCTGGATGCGGTCGCCTGGCAGCTCTATCAGGATATTGAACCCGTGAACGCCGCAAAGCTGATGCCAATCGATTGGACGCGGCCAATGCCCAGTCTGCCCTTCATTACATCAGCAGAAAATGCGGATCACCTCCACACGCTTCGTCGGGCGCTGGCAGAAGCCGCCACAGGTGCTGGCCCCGCAATTCCAAACGCGATCCTGCAAGCCCGCCTCTCCGACTATGATCCGGTCCGCGACATGGACCTGCAACTGGGTGACGTGACCCTTGCACAACAGAGCCTGAACGAACCGCCGCCAGACTGAGCCCGCGAGCGGTTTTGAACCACGCCAACCTTGCGTCCGGCCCAGCTTTGGTGTTCCTAGAGTAGAGGTGAAAAGGGGCAATTCCAGGCGAGGAGCGGATGGTGACACGTGACATCTTGCTGAGCCTGGAGAACATGTCGATCTGCTTCGGGCAGTCCGGCCTCTCATTTCCTGTCGTCGATAACGTATCCTTTGATCTTGCGCGGGGCGAGACCCTGGCCCTCGTAGGCGAGTCGGGCTCGGGCAAAACCCTGACGGCCAAGGCGGTCATGGGCCTCCTACCCAAAGCCGCCCATGTGATGTCAGGCGCTGCCCGAATGGAGCTCGCAGGCGGAGAGACGGATCTTCTTGCAATCCCAGATGCGAAGCTGCGCAAGCTGCGCGGGACGACGATCTCGATGATCTTTCAAGAACCGATGAGCGCGCTTTCCCCGCTCCACACTGTTGGGCGCCAAGTTGCCGAGGTCTTGAATGTCGCCGGCCTCGACCGGGGTTTGAACGTGAAGAAACGTGTTCTGGAGATCTTTGACGAGGTGGGTTTTCCAAACCCGGAACGCGCCTGGGCCGCCTATCCCTTTGAGCTTTCCGGCGGATTGCGCCAACGCGCGGTGATCGCCATGGCGATGATCGGCCAACCCGATCTGGTGATCGCCGACGAGCCGACAACAGCGCTCGACGTGACGACCCAGGCGATGGTGCTTGATCTGATCAAGCGGCTTCAGCACGACCACCAGATGTCGGTAATCATGATTACCCATGATCTTGGAGTTGTGGCCAACATGGCTGATCAGGTTGTTGTCATGCGGCGGGGCAAAGTCGTCGAACAGGGGCTTGCGCATGATGTGCTGATGACCCCCGGTCATGGCTACACCAAGGCTCTGATTGCCGCTGCACCGCAAATCCCACATGACCTCCGTGTCCATGCGGTCAGTTCGAATGACCGAATTCTCACGGTGAGCAATTTGTCAAAGACCTATCCCGGTCGCAGCCGGACGTTCGGTCCAGCCGATCCGCCGGTCAAAGCAGTCACGGATTTTGAAATGGCCCTCGATCGAGGCAAAACCATCGCCGTTGTCGGCGAGTCGGGCTCGGGCAAGTCTACTGTGGCAAAGCTCATGTTGCGGGCAGAGCGGCCCGATTCCGGGGCACAGATCGCCTTCTGCGGCAAGGATGGCGTGACTTGTGATGTGGCGAAACTTCAGGGCCAGGCGTTGACCGAATTCCGGCTCAAGGCGCAGATGGTCTTCCAGGATCCATACGCCTCGCTCAGCCCCAGAATGTCGATCCAAGACATCCTGACCGAGCCGCTCAAGATCCATGGCAAGGGCACGAAGGCCGAGCAGCGTGACCGCGCAGCCTATCTTATGGGCCGGGTCGGCCTCAGCCCCGATCACCTGGCACGCTTCCCCTATGCATTCTCGGGCGGGCAGCGTCAGCGGATTGCGATTGCGCGGGCCTTGGCGCTCGGTCCAGAGCTTGTGGTCTGTGATGAGCCAACCTCAGCTCTCGATGTCTCGGTCCAGGCGGAGGTCTTGGAGCTGCTAACAGAGCTGAGAGAAGAGTTGGGCCTTTCCTACGTCTTTATCTCCCATGATCTCGCGGTGGTCTCGAAACTCGCCGACAGGGTCATGGTGATGCGCCGTGGCCGCGTGGTCGAGGAAGGAGCCACGGAGTGCATTTTCGGAGATGCCCGCCACCCCTACACCAAAGCGCTGATGGCCGCGAGCCCAGAACCGGATATGGAACAGCGTCTCGATCTCAAAGCCGTCGCCGCCGGAGCGGGCGAGCCCGAAACCTGGGACCCCCCTTATCAATTCCACGCCGATGAGGCGCCCGACCTTTTGGAGGTGGCGCCCGGTCATTTCGTGAGAGCTGCTGCATGATCAGAACCCTTGCCGTTTTTGCCCTTTGTCTTTTCGCGTTGCCCGCGGGTGCGACCGGTCTCGATCTCAAAGAAGTGCCTGCGTTCGCGGACCTGGTTGCCGCGGGCGAGTTACCGCCGATCACCGAGCGGATTCCGAGTGAGCCCTTGATCTCGGACCTCGAAGCTCGCGGTCGAGAACCTGGTTTAAACGGGGGCATGATCCGCATGTTCGTCAGCCGAGCCAAGGATGTCCGCTATATGGCTGCTTATGGCTATGCACGGCTGATCGGTTATGCGGCGGACTACTCCCTGCAGCCCGATCTGCTCAAAGACTACCGTCTGGAAGAAGGCGGGAAGCGCCTCGTCCTTGTCTTGCGCGAAGGCCACAAATGGTCAGATGGTGCCCCCTTTACCACCGAGGACTTCCGCTATTGGTGGGAGGACATCGCGATGAACGAAGAGGCTTCCCCTGCAGGACCCCCGGTTGAGATGTTGGTCGATGGCCAACCGCCCATGGTAGAGGTAATCGATGAGGTAACAATTTCCTACACCTGGACCGCGCCGAACCCGCGCCTTCTTCCAGCACTTGCACAGGCACGCCCAGTCTATATCTACCGCCCGTCTCACTTCATGAAAAAGTACCACAAAGACTATGCGGATCCGGAGAAACTCAAGGAGTCTATGGGGGAGAAGTATCGCACCTGGGCCGAACTCCATAACCGCAAGGACAACCTCTACAAGTTCGATAATCCAAAGCTGCCGGTCCTGCAGCCCTGGTACAACACGTCTAAGAAGAACGGTCAGCGGTATGTTTTGAGGCGCAATCCTTTCTACCATCGGATCGACCCCAATGGGCGGCAATTGCCTTATGTCGATCAGGTAGAGTTGGAGGTTGCCGCCAGCGGCTTGATCCCACTGAAGGCATCGAATGGCGAGGCGGGACTGCAGACCCGTTCGCTTGGCTTTGCAGATGCACCAGTACTAAAGAAGAACGCGGCAGAATACGGTTTCAAGACACGGCTCTGGCGATCGGGATATGCCTCGGAGGTCGCGATTTACCCCAATCTCACTTACCTCGACCCGGTTTGGCGTGATCTGATGCGCGATGTGCGTTTCCGCCGTGCGCTCAGCCTGGGCATATCACGGAAGATGATCAACAAAGTGCTCTATTTTGGTCTGGCTGCGGAGCGCGGCGTTGCACCGCTTGAGGAGAGCCCGTTCTTCAACGAGGACCAGGCAACAGCCTGGACTCAGTTCGACTTAGGCCAAGCAAACGCGCTTCTGGATGAGATCGGTTTGACCAAACGCAACAGCGCTGGGATACGGCTGCTCCCCGACGGTCGTCCTATGGAGATTGTCCTGGAGACGGCGGGCGAGCGCCGTGAAGTCGCCGACACTCTGGAACTCGTCGTCGCGACCTGGAGCAAATTGGGCATCCGCCTGCTGGTGCGCCCGCTCGATCGGGATATTCTACGCAACCGCGCCTATGCTGGCCGGTCGATGATGGTCGCTTGGTATGGCTGGAACAATGGCGTGCCCACGCCGCGCGCAGCGCCTTTCGAACTGGCTCCAGTCGACCAATCGAATTTCACCTGGCCGAAATGGGGTCAGTTCTATCAGACCAAAGGAGAGATGGGCGCGCCGCCAGATGTGGCCGAGGCCGCGCGTCTATTGGAGCTTTTTGAAGCTTGGAGCTCGGCTTATTCAGACGAGGAAAAAATGGCTGCCTGGAACGAGATGCTCGCGATCCACGCAGACCAAGTTTTTGTGATCGGCACGGTCAGTCGAGCACCTATGCCCGTTGTGGCCGCATCAACGCTTATGAATGTTCCGGATGAAGGTCTCTACGCTTGGGATCCAGGCGCGCAACTTGGCATCCATCGCATGGACGAGTTCTTCTTCGAAGGAGGCAAGAACCCGTGAGCATCCTCGCACTGGGATCTTCCTGCACCCGTGGCACAGTTATGTCTCCCGTCGGAGGGGACCGGTGCTGAGGTTTCTTTTCCGCCGATTGATCACCATGGCTCTGACGCTCCTGGCGATCTCGGCCCTGGTCTTCATCATCATCAACCTGCCGCCAGGCAACTATCTCTCAAACCAGATTGCCGAAATGCGGGCGACGGGAGAGGCCGCCGGGATCGCGAAAGCCGAAGAGCTGATCGAGCGCTATGCGTTGGATAAACCCATCTGGCACCAGTATCTGATCTGGATCGGCCTCGCGCCTGGGATCGACGGGTTTAACGGACTGATCCAGGGTAATCTCGGTTGGTCGTTCGAGTTGGAGCGCCCGGTCTCGGAGGTTCTTGGCGAGACGGTTGTTCTGACAATCTTGGTCAATCTCTCTTCGCTCCTTTTCGTCTATCTGATCGCCCTTCCCTTGGGCACAATCGCGGCTGTACGCGCCAACGGGATGGTTGACTATATCGCCTCGTTCATCGGCTATATCGGGCTGGCAACGCCGAATTTTCTGCTTGCGCTGATCCTACTGACCTATGGAGCGCGCTACTTTGACATCCCGATCGGTGGTCTGATGGCACGGGAATATGAAGGCCAGCCAATGTCCTGGGACAAGTTCCTGTCCATCCTGACCCATTTGATCGTCCCCACAATCGTGATCGGCACGTCGGCTGCAGCGGCTGTGATGCGGAGGCTGCGGGCGAACCTCATGGATGAGCTCAACAAGCCCTATGTTGAGACCGCGCGCGCAAAAGGCGTCGACCCAGTAACCAGTGTGATAAAGTATCCGCTGCGCATGGCGCTCAACCCGTTTGTTGCCGATATCGGCAATCTGGCACCGCAATTGGTATCCGGCTCCGTTATGATTTCGGTGGTGATGAGCCTTCCAACGATCGGACCGATCTTGCTTCAGGCGCTTCGTAGCCAGGACATCTTCATGTCAGGCTTCATTCTGCTGTTCGTCTCGGCGCTGACACTGGTGGGAATGTTGATCTCGGATATTCTACTGGCTGTGCTCGATCCGCGTATTCGGCTCGCATCAGGCAGAAAGGGGGCCTGAGAATGGACCATTACGTGGCACCCGAAGAGTATGACGCCAAGGCTGATCGTCAGGTCCTGGACCGAGCAGATCTTGATGCGCCGACATGGGTCTTGGTTTGGCGGCGCTTCAGGAGGCACAAGCTCGGCGTCGCTTGTTTTCTGTTCCTCGCGATCGGTTACGCCCTGCTACCCTTCGTCGAGATCTTCGCGCCTTACAACCCAAACACCTTCAACGAGGACAATATCTACGCGCCACCTCAAGGCCTCTACTTGTTCCACCAGGGTGAGTATGTCGGGCTACATACCAAGCAAACCTATACGGTCTACGACATAGAGACCGGACTTGTTCGCCCAACCATGGACGAGGACAAGGTGCTCCCAGTCAAACTCTTCTCGGTTTGTGGCGAGGCCTATCACCTGCTGGGGATTATCGAGGGGCGGTTTCGGCTCATCTGTTCCCCCGAAGAGGGCCAACTGTTTCTCCTCGGTTCAGATCGCCTGGGCCGGGATGTTTTGAGCCGGATGATCTATGGCGCACGACTTTCTATGACCATCGGCCTGATTGGGGTCGCGGTGAGCTTTGCCATTGGTCTCATCCTCGGCGGGATTGCGGGCTATTTCGGGGGTCTGATCGATGCAACAGTTCAACGTCTGATCGAGATCTTCCGCTCGCTGCCAGAGTTACCGATTTGGTTGGCCTTATCCGCAGCGGTACCGGTGAACTGGAATCCAATCTCCGTCTTCTTCATGATCTCGATTATTCTCGGATTGTTGGATTGGCCGGGACTTGCGCGAGCGGTGCGCTCGAAATTCCTTGCCTTGCGTGAAGAAGACTACGTTCGTGCAGCGGAATTGATGGGTGCCAAGCCGGGCCGGGTGATCTTCAGCCACATGATGCCCAACTTCATGAGCCACCTGATTGCCTCTGCCACGCTTTCAATCCCTGCAATGATCCTCGGCGAGACAGCACTATCCTTCCTTGGCCTCGGGCTGCGTCCACCTGCGGTCAGTTGGGGCATGATGTTAAACGATGCGCTAAATTTGAACGCAGTCGAGCTCTACCCATGGATTATGTTCCCGATGGTCCCGGTTATTCTTGCGGTGCTCGCCTTTAGCTTCATGGGCGATGCACTGCGCGACGCGCTCGATCCCTACTCTTAGACCAACCACAGCGCACGCGTCCTGGACCTCTCACGAGGTCATGGCGGGCAAACCCGCCAGCCTTGCGTGGCGCAAGGCAGGACGCCTGGCGCACAGCTCCACGGTCCAAGCACAGGATTGGCTGGGCGCCAATGCACCCGTAAGGGTGCTCAGTATAAGTGTATGCGGCGTAGCCGCATTCCGCTTGGTTCGCTCTGCTGCCCTCTGGTGTGTCGCTGTTCTTCTCGGTATACACCAGGTCATGAAAGACCGGGCCTCTAGCGAGCCGGGCCTGCGCTTTTCCAAAATGCATGGCCTTGGCAATGACTTCGTACTGATTGATCAGCGCGTTGATCGGTCTGCTTTATCTGCCGGTCTGGTTCGCCTTATCGGTGACAGGCATCGGGGTGTTGGTTTTGATCAATTGGCTGAGATCCTGCCCAGCGATCAGGCCGATGCTGAGCTCATCTTCTGGAACGCCGATGGATCCACCGCAGGGGCTTGTGGAAATGCAACGCGTTGCATCGCGCACGCGTTAATGAGCGAAACCGATGCGGAAACCCTGACCCTGAGGACAGAACGCGGCTTGCTGGCATGCCGACGCCGCCCAGATGGGTTGGTCGAGGTCGATATGGGACCGCCAATGCTTGACTGGCGGGACGTGCCTTTGGCCGAGGCGCTTGATACGTTGATGCTTCCGATCGACGGCTCCCCAGCCGCGCTATCGATGGGCAATCCCCATTGTACGTTTTTTGTCGACGATGCAGAGGCGATCGATCTCGCCACTCTGGGCCCGGAAATCGAAAACCATCCGTTGTTTCCTGAGCGAACAAATGTCCAAGTCCTACAAGTCTTCTCGCGCCAACATGCCCGGATGCGGGTCTGGGAACGCGGCGTCGGCCTGACCCTGGCCTCGGGCTCCTCATCCTGCGCTGTTGTCGTCAACGCAGTGCGCAGAGGGTTGATGGACCGCAACGCAAAACTAACGCTCGATGGTGGCGAGATCGAGATCACATGGGCAGAGAACGGCCATGTGTTGATGGCAGGCCCCATCGCCCATGCATTCGACGGCGTCCTCTCGCCCGAGCTAATTGAGGCGGCGGGATGAAGCCGCCCATCTTCGAGACCTTTGGCTGCCGTCTCAATGCCTATGAGACCGAGGCGATGGGCGACTTGGCCCGTCAGGCGGGGGTTGAGAACGCTGTCGTCGTGAACACCTGCGCGGTGACAGCCGAGGCCGTGCGCCAGGCCCGCCAGCGGATCCGAAAGCTCCGTCGGGAACATCCGGAAGCGACCCTGATCGTCACAGGCTGCGCCGCGCAGACAGAGCCTGAGACCTTCGCCGAAATGACCGAAGTCGACCGGGTGATCGGCAACCTCGAGAAGCTCCGACCGGAGAGTTGGCAAGCCGTTGCACCTAGTTTCATCGGCGAGACTGAGCGCGTCCAAGTCGATGATATCATGTCGGCGCGCGAGACGGCGGGGCATCTGATTGACGGGTTCGGCACTCGTGCACGGGCCTATGTGCAAGTCCAGAATGGCTGTGATCACCGCTGCACCTTTTGTATCATTCCCTATGGAAGAGGGAACTCGCGCTCTGTTCCAGCGGGCGTAGTGGTCGAACAGATCAAGCGCCTCGTGGGCAATGGGTATCACGAGGTTGTTCTAACCGGCGTGGATCTCACGAGCTGGGGCGCAGATTTGCCGAGCATTCCGCGGCTCGGTGACTTGGTGCAACGGATCTTGCGGATGGTGCCGGATCTACGACGGCTCAGGATCAGCTCCATTGACTCGATCGAGGCGGACCCGATGTTGATCGATGCCATCGCCTCCGAGCCTCGGCTGATGCCGCATTTGCACCTCAGTCTGCAAGCGGGCGACGACATGATCCTCAAGCGCATGAAACGGCGGCATCTGCGTGATGACGCCATTCGGTTCTGCGAGGAGATGCGCGCCGCGCGGCCCGACATCGTCTTTGGCGCTGACTTGATCGCCGGCTTCCCAACCGAGACGAATGCGATGTTTGAGAACAGCCTCCGCCTGATCGAAGATTGCGGTCTCACATGGCTCCATGTCTTCCCTTACAGCGCGCGGAAAGGAACCCCTGCGGCGCGCATGCCTCAGGTTCGCAAAGAGATCCGCAAGGAACGGGCACGCATCCTCCGCGCCGCTGGCGAGGCACGGGTTGCGGCGCATCTGGCGGCGGAGGCGGGCAGGGCCCAGCGGATCCTGACCGAGAACCCGCGTATGGGCCGGACCGAGGGCTTCGCCGAGGTGGATTTCGCCGCCGATCAGCCCGTGGGCGCGATCGTCGAAGCGACACCTTCAGGATTTGTCGGAACGCGTCTTCAGGTGTGACACTTCAAGATTGGCGTAGCTGTCATCGCTGTCCTTGACATCGCCACGCTTGCCAAACAGCGCATCGGCCTCATCAAAGAACAGGATGTCTTTCGATCCTGGGGCCAGTTTCCGCATCCCGCCCTGCGCGGTGTCGAGGGACTGGTCATCGAGCTCGGCCATCTCGGGTTTCTTGTCTTCTTGTGTCATCGCAGGGATCTCCTGATTAGCCTTCGGGGTTGCCGCTTGCGCTGCTTTGCACGCCTTCTGGGTTCGTGCCCGCAGTCGATTGCACGCCCTCCGGATTGCCGCTCGCCGAGCTTGAGACGCGGCCCCAGTCGCGTCGCTCGATGCGGCGGAGGCCTTCAGGGTTGGAGCCCGCCGTGCTGGCGACACCGCCGGTTGCGGTACTCAGGTCCTCATCGCTGATTTCGGTTGGATCGTTGCTCATCGCCACCTCGCTTTGCTTGGCGCGATTCTACCATGATCCTGCGCGAAGGGCGAACGCATCGCGCAGTGGCCTTTATTCCGCGCCCGGCACAGGTTATCTGGGCCTAAATCACTGCGGGAGCCTCTATGTCCTTCTTCAAGAAAATGCGGGAGCGTTTGTTCAAGTCCTCGTCCAAGCTGGATGAGGGCCTAGATGCGATTGTCGAGGAGGAGGCGGAGGAGGTCGTCGAGCAGGTGGCCCCGCGAGCGCAAGAGATCACCTCACCCCAGCCAACCGACCTGACCGCGCCTGAGCCGATGCCTGAGGCGCAATCGACTGGCGAACCCGAACCTCAGAACACAGGCCTAATGGGCCGGGCATTCGGTGCGCTCTCTGGCACCCGCACCGTGAAGAAGCGCATTCTGGATGATGAGATGTTGGAAAGCCTAGAGGAACTCCTCATCACTGCAGATATGGGGGTAGAGACCTCGCTGAAGCTCTCAGCCCGACTGGCGGAGGGCCGATTTGGCAAGCGGGTCTCGACCGACGAGATCAAAGAAGCGCTCGCCAGCGAGGTCGCCAAGATCCTCGAACCCGTCGCCCGCCCCCTGCCGATCTACCCCAAGCGCCCGCAAGTGGTGCTGGTGGTGGGCGTCAACGGCTCTGGCAAGACGACCACGATTGGCAAATTGGCGAGCCAGCTCAAAGGCGCGGGCAAGCGGGTGGTGATCGCCGCGGGCGACACGTTCCGGGCAGCGGCGGTAGAGCAGCTCCAGGTCTGGGGCCAGCGCGCGGATGTGCCGGTGATGGTGGCCGAGCAAGGCTCGGACCCCGCCTCGCTTGCCTTTGAGGCGATGGAGCGGGCCGAGGCGGATGGCGCCGACCTCCTGCTGATCGACACTGCAGGGCGGCTCCAGAATCGGGCGGATCTGATGGAGGAGCTTGCCAAAATCGTCCGCGTGATCCGCAAGCGCGACCCCGAGGCGCCCCATAACACGGTCTTGGTCTTGGATGCGACGACCGGGCAAAACGCGCTCAGCCAAGTTGAGATCTTCCAAAAGATTGCCGATGTCTCGGGTCTGGTCATGACCAAACTCGACGGCACTGCGAAGGGCGGGGTTCTGGTATCACTCGCAGATCGGTTTGGTCTGCCAATCCACGCCATTGGGGTGGGCGAGGCGATCGAGGATCTCGACGCGTTCGATCCGGTAGAATTTGCCCAGGCGCTGACCGGTGCGGCGCGCTAGAGCAAAACCGGACCGGCCTTGAGCAGTCAGAACCTAGGATGTTTCTCGAGCATTTGAATCTGGACCAAAGTTCTCTTTCAACCTGCTTCAGGTTGGAACGATCTTGATCTAGCGCTGACCAATCATGATCAGGCTCACAGTCAGAATGAGGGCAAAGACCAAGAGACCCAAACCGCGCACCACCCAGCGAAGGATCTTGCGCCGAACACGTCGCTGTCGCCGTTCCGTTCGATAGGACCGTTTGCTTGGCTCCTTGGATCACGCAAGTCTGTAGAGACCGGGTTTCTTGGCCGTAGCCGATCCAAGTGTATCGGGTTTTACCCTGTGCTGCAGCCAAATTGCGTCTCCAAGGATGACGTGGTCTGGTGAAAGTGGTCCGGAAGCTTTGTTAGTTTTCCAGCGGGAATCCTGAAGGAGGAGACCCGTTATGAAGAAGCGATAT
>JBCDAS010000028.1:0-21835 GCA_039185235.1 Pseudomonadota bacterium | reverse complement strand
GCGATCCGTGGGTAGGTTACATCCGACATCATCCCATGCAGCGCATGACCAAACTCGTGAAACAGCGTGCGGGCATCGTCAAAAGTGAGAAGCGTCGGCTCCCCTTTCGCGAAGTTGCAGGTGTTCAGGATGATCGGGCGCTCGGGTTGTTTCAGCTTACTCTGCCCGCGATAGGCCGACATCCAGGCACCCGAACGCTTTGAGGGCCGCGCGAAGTAGTCGCCGATGAAAAGCGCCACATGTGCGCCATCCTTCGTCACTTCCCAAGCCCGCGCATCCGGGTGATGCAGTGTGAGATCCTTGACCTCCTCAAAGGACAGACCAAAGAGGCGCCCGGCTACTGAAAATGCCGCCGAGATCATCGCATCCAGCGTCAAATACGGCTTCGTCTCCGCCTCATCGAGGTCATAGGTCTTCTTGCGCAGCTTTTCCGAGTAATGCCGCCAATCCCAGCCCTCGATCTGGATATTCGCTCCCTCTTCCGAGGCCAAACTCTGCAGCGCCTCAGCTTCTTCTTCAGCCCGCGCCCGCGCAGGCTCCCAAACAGCCATCAGCAAGTCCCGCACATTGGCGGGTGTCTTCGCCATCTGATTGTCGAGCTTGAAGGAGGCAAAATCCTTGAAACCCAAAAGCTTCGCGCGCTCGACCCGAAGCTGGATGGTCTCTTCAACCAAAGGCCAATTGGTCTCCTCCCCACGTGCGATCCAAGCCTTCCACGCGGTCTCACGCAGGTCTCGCCGGGTCGAGAAGACCAGGAACGGCTCCACCGAGGAGCGGCTCAGGGTGATCACATACCCCTCAGCGCCGCGTGTCTCTGCCTCGGATTTCGCCTGCGCGATCAGAAAGTCGGGGAGCCCATCGAGATCTCCCTGCCCCAGGGTCATCGACCAATCCGCCTCATCCTTCAGGACATTTTGCGAAAACGCTGTACCCAGCTCTGATAGCCGGGCCTGGATATCGGCAATGCGCGCTCGACCCTCTGCCGCCAGCCGGGCACCAGCGCGCTCGAACCCCTCGACATAGAGCTTCAAGACCCGCGCCTGTTGCGCATCAAGCCCTTCGGGCGAGACCGCAAAGACCCGCTTTGCCAAGTCCTGGTTCAGCATGATCGAGGAGCTATGCCGAGAGAGCACTGGCGCGATCTCCCGCTCAATCGCTTGCAGGTCTTTGTTGGTGTGGCTGGAGCTGAGATTGAAGAACACCGAGGAGACTTTGCCCAAGGTCTCTCCAGCCCGCTCCATAGCCTCGATCGTGTTTTTGAAATCGGCCGGTTCCGCCGCACTGGCAATGGCCTCGATCTCGGCCTTATGCTCGGCAATCGCCGCATCGAAGGCTGGGCGGAAATGCGCGATCTCGATCTCGCCAAAGGGCGGCACTTCAAACGGGGTCGTCCATGGCTCCAAAAACGGGTTCATTTCTATCTCCCTAGAACAGCGGCTGAGGGGCGTGCTGCCATTCGCGCGCGCCAAGCGGTGAGATGATCCAGCCCCTCTGGGATCTCGTATTTGATGATCCGCGTGAAGCCGGTTGCAACAAATCCTGTCACATCGGCGATGGTCATGCGATCGGCTACCAGATACTCCCGTCCGGCCAAATGCGCATCAAGCATCCGAAGCTGCCCCTCGATCCGGCCGCGATTGATCTCGCCCCACTCTGGAATCTGATCCTCCAGCACTGAAAGATGCGGGTTCGTGTGCCGAAAACACTGACCCGCAGCCGCCCAAAGGCCGAACTCTACCCGGCGCTGCCACATCTCGATCTCGGCCGCCTCCCGCGCGGTGGTCCCGAACATGTTGGGGTCCGGATAAAGCGCCTCGATATAGCGCGCGATCACAACCGTTTCGGTTAGAACGCTGCCATCCGAGAGCTCCAAGGCCGGGCAAATCGCCTGACCCACCTTAGCGAGATACTCAGGCGTCTTGTGCTCATTGGCCATCAAGTCCACCACCTGGCGCGGGATCTCGACACCCTTCTCCGCCAGAAACAAATTCAACCGCATCGGGTTCGGCGCCCGGGGCTGATCATAGAGCAGGACGGGTGTGGGAAGGGTCATCGGTGGCTCCTGGAGTTTCTTGTCTATCTATCTCTCCCCACGACCACATCCAAGAGCTGGCTGACTTGAAACTCTGCGGATCGATCAATAGCAATGAGGATATTGCTGTGGGGATCGCTATGTCTTTGACGTCGAGAACGCTGCTGAACTTCTCAGTCTATTATGCTGGCGCCATTGTCGCGATTACCATCCTTAGCGCCATCTTGGACACCTATCTTCAAATTGATGCACCTGGCGGCCTTGGCGTTGTGCCTTTTCTCGTCGCGGTGATCGGCGCAGGCGCAAAACTTGGCGAGCGATTGGATCAAATACCGAGTTCTGGAGTGCTCTGGGGCCTGGCCCTCAAGCTCACTCTGACCGGTATCGTGATCAGTTTTGTCTTAGCGGCCGGTCTCATCGCTCTTTTCATGGTCTTGGCACCAGCCGGATTGGACGAGCTCAAAGGGCTTCTGGAGATCGATGCCACGATCCTTGGCGTCGTCGTTTTGATCGTCGCGCTGGTCTATCTGCTTGTCGCACGCTTCGTTCTAGTGACCGGCATCAAATCAGGCATGAAGAAGCGGAACGGCTGAGCACGGTCCTGGGCTTGCCGCATTGACGGACGAACGATATAGAGCCGCGGACGGAATGAGGTTCGCGCATGTTCGCCCATCGCCATCTGCTTGGCATTGCACCGCTCTCTCCCCAAGACATCACCCAGATTCTCGATCTCTCTGATTCATATGTCGAGCTGAACCGTCGAGGGGCCAAGCATGCCGATGTGCTCAGCGGGCGCACGCAGATCAATCTTTTCTTCGAAAGCTCTACGCGGACAATGGCGAGCTTCGAGATCGCGGGCAAACGCCTTGGTGCGGATGTGATGAACATGAATGTGCTCGCGAGTTCGATGAACAAGGGCGAGACGCTGCTCGACACGGCTGCGACGCTGAATGCGATGCATCCGGATCTCTTGGTCGTGCGCCACCAGAATTCAGGTGCGGTGGATCTTTTGGCGCAAAAGGTCAATGGCGCGGTCTTGAATGCAGGCGACGGGCGACATGAGCACCCAACGCAAGCACTGCTCGACGCGCTCACGATCCGCAGGCGTAAAGGCCGGTTGCACAGGCTGACCATCGCGATTTGCGGAGATATCGCCAATTCAAGGGTCGCGCGGTCAAACATCCTCGCCCTCTTAAAGATGGAGAACCGGGTCCGTGTGATCGCGCCGCCCACCTTGCTGCCCTCAGGGATCGATCGGTTCGGGGTGGAAGTCTTCACCGATATGGAGGCGGGTCTAAAGGGCTGTGACGTGGTGATGATGCTTCGCATCCAGAACGAGCGGCTGACAGGGGCTGCGATCCCCTCGACTCGTGAATACTATCACCGCTACGGCCTGACCCGAGAGAAACTAGCCCTGGCCGAGCCCGACGCCATCGTGATGCACCCCGGTCCTATGAACCGAGGCGTCGAGATCGATGCCGAGATCGCCGATGACCCCGAGCGTTCGGCGATCCAAGAACAAGTCGAAATGGGCGTCGCGGTGCGCATGGCGATGCTGGATCTGCTGGCCCGGAACCTGGAGGGCGCGGCGTGACCCTGAACGCCCCCTCATTGGCCGATGACAGGTTCTGGTCCCCCTATCTCGAACCAAATGAGCGACTGCTTTGGGCCGATCGCCCGCCCTTCCCATTCCATCTTACAATTGAAAATCTCCTGGCGGGCGGCTTTGTGTTCGCCTTTATGTCAGTTTGGGTATTCTTGGTTCTAGGTTGGATCGCGGCGACGGTCTACGAAACTGGAAAGCTTCCGATTGTCGGTTACTTGTTCGGGGCGATTGCACTGGCCGTAATTTTGGCGGGGGTTTTGGCCCCGCTTCAGCAATGGCGGACGCGCTATGCTGTGACGGACAGAAGAGTGCTGATCCGCCGCGGCGCGCTGGCAACCGAGATCATGACCATACCAATCTCATCGGAGGCGCCCTTGACGCTCCGGGACGGACGCCGAGGAAGCGTAATCTTCGATTATCCGCGCGTTGGTAGAGGCGTAAAAGCTGCCGGGTTTATTGGGATCCGCCACCCTCGCGACGTTCACGATATGATCAGAAGGGTCCAGGGGAACACATGAGTATCCAGCACCTCCTCAATGCCCGCCTGATTGATCCCGCGATTGGATATGATGGTCCTGGCGCTCTTCAGATCGTGAACGGCAGGATCGAAGAGATCGTCAAAGGCCCCTCACCCGCAGTGCCTGGTCTCGATTGCGGCGGCAAAGTCTTGGCGCCCGGCTTAGTCGATATGCGCGTCTTTGTCGGTGAGCCCGGGGCGCGGCATCGGGAGAGCTTTCGGACGGCGGGCGCTTCGGCAGCGGCGGGCGGCGTAACCACTTTTGTGGCCCAACCCGACACCACTCCCTGCCTTGACGATCCCGCCCTCGTGCAGTTCGCCCTGACCCGCGCCAGAGCGGCGGCAAAGGTCAATATCCATCTCATGGGCGCGCTGACAAAAGGGCTCGAAGGTCAGCTGATGACCGAGCAGCAATTCCTGCTGGATGCGGGCGCGGTGGCGCTCAGCGATGGGGATCATGTGGTTGGATCGGCCAAAGTGCTGCGAGCGATCATGGCCTATGCCAAGGGGCTCGATGCGCTGATTGCCCATGCGACGCAAGAGCCGAGCCTTTCCAAAGGCGCGTGCGCCACATCCGGCGAGATGGCCTCGCGGCTCGGCCTGCCCTCGGTTCCCGCGATCGCTGAGCAGATGGCGCTGGAGCGTGACCTAGCCCTTGTGGCCAGCACCGGCTGTCGCTATCACGCAGCCCTCGTCTCGACCGCAGGCGCCCTGCCCCCGCTGATCCGGGCGCGCGAGAGCGCGATGGATGTCAGCGCTGCAACCTCGATCCATCACCTTACACTCAACGAGTTAGATATCGCGGCCTATCAGACCTTCTTCAAACTTACCCCGCCGCTCAGGCCAGAGAACGACCGCCAAGCGATGATCGAGGCCGTCGCCTCAGGTGCGATTGACGTGATCTGCTCGTCTCATAACCCCCAGGATGAGGAGGCCAAGCGCCTGCCCTTTGAGGAAGCCGCCAGCGGCGCGGTCGGGCTCGAGACGTTCCTGCCCGCCTGCATGCGGTTGGTCCATGAGGGTCAGCTAAGCCTGCTCAAACTCTTCGAGCGCGCTTCCCTGGCACCGGCGCGCCGCCTGGGCCTGGATTGCGGACGGTTGGTGGCAGGTGCACCGGCCGATCTGGTGCTTTTTGACCCTGATGCGCCCTTTGTTTTAGACCGCGAGAGCCTTCGTTCGAAATCCAAAAACACACCCTTTGATCGCCAGCGGATGCAAGGCAAAGTTCTGGGCACATGGGTTGGCGGGACCCGCGTTTTCGGAGGCTGAGATGCTGCATGAGATCATGGGGTTGGAGCGCGCCTTGCCCTGGCTGATCGGCGCCTTTGCGGCGGGTTACCTGGCGGGCTCGATCCCGATGGGACTGGTTGTCGCACGGATTTTTGCCTTGCCAGATCCGCGCGGAATTGGATCGGGAAACATCGGCGCCACCAATGTTTTGCGCACCGGTAGCAAGCCGGCCGCTGCATTGACATTGATCCTTGATTCTTTGAAGGGCGCGCTTCCGGTTCTGGTGTTTCTTGGCTGGGGAGATCTGGCAGCCCAGGCAGCAGGGCTTGGCGCGTTTCTTGGCCATTGCTTCCCGGTCTGGCTCAAGTTTCGCGGCGGCAAAGGGGTTGCGACCTTCCTTGGGGTCCTGATGGGAGTTTTCTGGCCCGCGGGCCTGCTTGCCTGTCTGACTTGGTTGGTCACAGCTGGTCTCTCCAGGATTTCATCCGCCGCCGCTCTGGTCGCAAGCCTCAGCGCACCGATCTGGTTGGCCGTCTTCGACCGGTGGGAAGCGGTTCTGGTGATGATCCTGATCGTTCTTCTGGTCTGGATCCGGCATTCGGCGAACATCCGGCGATTGCTTGCCGGGACCGAGCCGAAGATCGGCGAAAAGGCCTGAACAGTCCGCGCCATCATTAACGGCGGCTTAACCTAGAATCAGCCCTCTTAGCTTTCAAAGGAGAGCTTTGATGTCGATTGCCGAACCTGCATTGGACGATCTATCGACGCCGTTGGGCGTCGCCCCTCCCCTGCCCAACGACGAGCGTCTGGCCCGGTTACGGCTCGCACGGTCTCGCAATGTCGGGCCGCGCACCTATGGCGATCTAATGCGCCGATACGGGTCGGCCAAGCGTGCGCTGGCGGCTTTGCCTGAACTCGCCAGCCGAGGGGGCGCGCGCAATTACCAAGCCACGGAACACGCCGAGGCGGAGGCCGAATTGGCCGCGGGCCAAGCTGCTGGGGCAGAGCTTGTTCTGCTGGGAGAGCGCGCCTATCCGCCCCTGCTCGCAGCGATCGACAATCCGCCGCCTGCGCTTTGGGTAAAGGGGCGGCTCGATATCCTTCAACGCGAAGCGCTGGCCGTCGTGGGAGCGCGCAACGCCTCAGCGCTCGGTCTGCGTGCTGTGCGCCGGATCGTGACGGAGCTTGCGGGCGATGGTTTGGTGATCGTCTCGGGCCTTGCCCGTGGGATCGATGCCGCCGCGCATGAGACCTCGTTGGCCACAGGCACGATCGCTGTGATGGCGGGAGGTGTGGACCAGATCTACCCGCCTGAGCACACTGAGTTGGCAGAAAGGATTGCCGAGACTGGTTGCCTGATCTCGGAATGTCCCATGGGCATCGAGCCCGGGTCTCGCCACTTTCCTCGCCGCAATCGCCTGATCTCAGGTCTCGCACGCGGCGTATTGTTGGTTGAGGCTGCAATCCGCTCTGGCTCGCTGATCACGGCACGCTATGCGCTTGATCAAGGGCGCGAGGTGATGGCCTGCCCTGGCACGCCCGAGGATCCGAGGGCGGGCGGGTGCAACAGCCTGATCCGCGATGGCGCTGCCCTGATCCGTGACGGCTCGGATGTACGCGAAGCGCTCTGCGGGCCGCGGACGCTTGGGCTCGCCGAGGATGGCAACGACTTTGTCTTCGACGCGGATGAGTATGGCGACGAGACGATGCGCGACGACTACGACGCATTGACCGATTTCGACGAAGTAGGTGCGGCGGACGATCGCGCGCTCTCTGACCAGGTTCTCACACTCCTCGGCCCACATCCAACCGAAGTCGATGATGTGGCTCGGGAATGCGGGGTCGCTCCAGCAGATCTTTCACTCTTGCTGCTTGAGCTTGAACTCAGCGGTCAAGTGCAAATCCTGCCGGGTGGAATGGTCTCCCGCCTCTGATCGAGAACACCCGATCGAGTGGGACGATTGCGCCCACTCGACGCGTGACCGTTGACAGTCTTCGCAGTCGCACCCATCTTCCCAACGCCGAGCAGCCTAAAACCAGAGGAGCCAGCGAATGGCCGTTGTTGTCGTCGAATCCCCAGCGAAAGCAAAGACGATCAACAAGTATCTAGGAGGGGATTTCACGGTTCTCGCCTCCTATGGCCATGTCCGCGATCTGCCTTCAAAGGACGGCTCGGTCGACCCGGAGAATGGGTTCGAGATGATCTGGGAGGTGGACAGCAAATCCCAGGCCCATATCCGCGCGATCGCTGAGGCGCTGAAAGACGATGACCGACTGATCCTCGCCACTGACCCCGATCGCGAAGGCGAGGCGATCTCGTGGCATCTGCTGGAGGCTTTGCGCAAACGCCGGGCGGTGAAGAAGTCGACCGGGGTCGAGCGCGTGGTCTTCAATGCAATCACCAAAACCGCCGTGACCGAGGCCATGGGCAAGCCGCGCGACATCGATATGGAACTGGTGGAGGCCTATCTCGCCCGCCGTGCCTTGGACTACCTCGTGGGCTTCAACCTCTCCCCTGTCCTCTGGCGCAAGCTCCCGGGTGCAAAATCCGCGGGCCGGGTGCAATCGGTCGCCCTGCGCCTGATTGTCGAGCGGGAGATGGAGATCGAAGCCTTCCGCCCGGTCGAGTACTGGTCGGTCAAAGCGCTGCTCAAAACCCCCCGGGGAGATGAGTTCGAAGCGCGGCTCACAGTCCTGGATGGCAAGAAGCTCGACAAGCATGACCTCGCGAACGAAGCTCAAGCGAAAGCTGCGGTCGCTGCGATCGAAGCGGCGAAACTAGACGTCAATTCGGTCGAGGCAAAACCCACATCGCGCAATCCTGCACCGCCCTTCATGACCTCGACCCTGCAACAGGAAGCCTCGCGCAAGCTCGGCATGGGCGCGCAGGAATGCATGCGCACAGCGCAGCGCCTCTATGAAGCAGGTCACATCACCTATATGCGCACGGACGGCATCGACATGGCGCCCGAGGCCGTGATGGCCGCCCGCGATGCGATCAAAGACCGCTATGGCGAGAGCTACCTGCCCAACTCTCCGCGCATGTACAAGAACAAGGCCAAAAACGCGCAGGAGGCCCATGAATGCATCCGCCCCAGCCGGATGCACATCTCGCCCGACAAACTCGCGGTCGAGCTTTCGCAGACCCGCCTTTACGAGCTGATCTGGAAACGCGCGATCGCGAGCCAGATGGAAGCCGCAAAATTCCAACGCACCACCGTCGAAATCGGCGATGGGAAAACCGGCCTGCGCGCAACGGGGCAGGTTGTGACCTTCGACGGGTTCCTCAAGATCTACGAGGAAGGCCGCGATGACAGCCTGATCGACGATGACGACAAGCGCCTGCCGGAGATCCGCCAGAGCGACAGCCTCGAGCGCCGCTCGGTGACGCCGGAACAGCACTTCACACAGCCCCCGCCGCGCTACACGGAAGCGACTCTGGTCAAGCGTATGGAGGAACTGGGAATCGGCCGTCCCTCCACCTATGCCTCAATCATCAACACGATCGAGACCCGCGAGTATGTCCGCAAGGACAAGAACCGGCTGATCCCCGAGGATAAAGGCCGGCTGGTGACCATTTTCCTCGCCAACTACTTCCGGCGCTATGTGGAGTACGATTTCACCGCGGCGCTGGAGGAGGAACTGGATGATATCTCCGGCGGCCGGGTGAATTGGCAAGAGGTGCTGAAACAGTTCTGGGCCGATTTCTCAGGCGCGTTGGAGCAGACCACCGATCTGAGGATCGGCGAGGTGTTGGAGAAGATCAACGAAGTGCTGGCGCCGCATCTCTTCCCCGATCCGGGCGATGGAACCGATCCGAGGGCCTGCTCGAAATGCAGTGGTGGGACCTTGTCGCTTCGAACCGCACGGTCTGGCAGCGCATTCATCGGCTGTTCGAACTATCCTGACTGCCGCTATACGCGACCGCTGGGCGGCGATGAGGCGGAAGCCGAGCTCTCGGGCGACGGGAAGCTGCTGGGTCTGAATGATCACGATATCGAAGTCCGGCTAAAGACCGGTCGTTTCGGGCCTTATGTCCAACTGGGCGAAGCGCTGGAGGGCGAGAAACCGAAACGTTCATCCTTGCCCAAAGGCACCGGGATCTCGGACGTCACGCTGGAACTGGCGCTTGGTCTGTTGTCGCTGCCGCGCGAAGTGGGCCCACACCCGGATGACGGAGAGATCATCGAAGCCGCGATCGGCCGCTATGGGCCCTATGTGAAGCACGGCAAAATCTATGCAAGCCTGGAGAAAGGCGACGATGTTCTGACCGTCGGGATGAACCGGGCCGTGGAACTAATCGCCCAGAAGCAGCGCAAAGGACCGGGCCGAGGTGCAGCTCAAAAACCGCTGCGTGAGCTGGGCGAGCACCCTGATGGCGGCCCAATCGCGGTGATGGACGGGCGGTATGGGCCTTATGTGAAATGGGAAAAGATCAACGCGACGATCCCCAAGGACCAGGACCCCACTACGATCTCGGTCGAGGAGGCGCTGGTGCTGATCGCAGCGAAGGCGGGCACGAAAAAGACAAAAAAGTCGACCGCCAAGAAAGCTACGAAGAAGAAGCCAAAAGCCCCGAAACCATCGGAAACCGACGCTGCCTGATGGAGATCTTGAGCCTCTTCATGATCGCCCTCTTGCTGGGAGGAATGGTCTTCTTCTCCTTCGTATTCTCTCCCCTGGTGTTCATCCACCTGCCAGCGGAGACAGCGGGGCCATTCATTCGCCAAGTGTTCCCATGGTACTTCCTGGTCGTGGCACTGCTTTTCATTGTGGCCGCAGCTGCACTCGCAACCATTGACTTTTTCTGGGCTGGAGTGGCGGCGACGATGGGAGTTCTGGGGGTTCTCAATCGCCAAGGGTTGATGCCAAAGATCAACAGCCTCCGCGATGCGCAATTGGCTGGCGATGCGGCGGCGGGCAAGAAGTTCGACCTCCTGCACAAAGCGTCAGTCGCCATCAATTTTGTCCAGATGATCGCGGCGGGCGCCTTACTCTGGCAGTTTGGCTGAGATTGTCATCGCACGGTGCCCGACCCCATGCTAGGGCTGGCGAATGAGTGTCCCCTCCAAGACTGAGATCCTAGAATGGCTGAAGGCGAACCCGCGCGCCTCGGGCAAGCGCGAGCTCGCGCGGGCCTTCAATGTCAAAGGTGCCGCCCGGATCGAGCTCAAGCGCCTGTTGCGTGAGATGCAGGATGAGGGGTTGATCGCCAAACGCAACAAACGCATTCGCCCGCCCGGAGAGCTGCCCCCCGTCACGATGCTGCGCGCCTTGCCGCCAGACGGGGATGGCGATGTTTTTGCCGAGCCGGAGGCTTGGGAAGAAGACCAGGAGCCACCACGCATTTTGGTTCTACCCAAGAAAGGCGATCCGGCACTTGGACCCGGCGATCGGTTTCTGGCGCGCCTGCGTCCCGTCGAAGGCGAGTTTGCGCTGAACTACGAGGCGCGGTTGATCAAGAAGATCCAGGCCTCGCCCAACCGGATCCTCGGGATCTACCGCGAGGGTGGCCGGATCCTCCCCGTCTCAAAACGCTCGGACAAGGAGTGGCTGGTGCCCGAGGGCGCCTCGGATGGCGCCAAGGACGGAGAGCTGGTCGAGGCGGAGCAGCTTTCTGGCCCGCGCATGGGTCTACCGCGGGCGCGGGTGGTCGAGCGGCTGGGCGATCCAAGCGCGCCGCGTCAGGTCTCTCTGATCGCGTTGCATGAGCATGACATCCCGGATGCGTTTTCGGACAAGGTGATCGCCGAAGCCGAGGCCGCCCAGCCCGCCCCCCTCGCCCGCCGCGAGGATCTGCGTGACCTGCCGCTGCTGACCATCGATCCCGCCGATGCGCGCGATCACGATGATGCGGTCGCGGCCTTTCCCGACGACGATCCTAAGAATCAAGGCGGCCATATCGTCTGGGTCGCCATTGCGGATGTGGCGCATTATGTGCGCCCCGGGACCGCATTGGATCGCGAGGCGCGGGCGCGCGGGAACTCGACCTACTTCCCAGATCGCGTCAGCCCGATGCTGCCCGAAGCGCTCTCGGCCAATCTCTGTTCCCTGCATGAGGGGCAGGACCGGGCCTGTCTGGCGATCCGGATGGTGTTGAATGCCGAGGGTGAGAAGATCGGCCAACGGGTGACGCGCGGCTTGATGCGTTCGGCGGCCTCCTTGACCTATGAGCAGGCGCAGGCAATGGCCGATGGGGCGTTGGACCTGACGACCGAGTTGAACACCGCGATCGACCATCTCTATGCCGCCTATCGGGCCGCCGCAGGCGCGCGGGACCGCCGCCAACCTTTGGAGCTTGATCTGCCGGAGCGGCGGGTTGAGCTTGACGCAGAGGGCCAAGTCGCCGCCATCCGCCTGCGCGACCGGCTCGACGCCCATCGGCTGATCGAGGAGTTTATGATCCTCGCCAATGTCGCCGCCGCCGAGGCGCTGGAGGCGTTGCGCCGACCCTGCCTTTACCGCGTGCATGAGGAGCCAAACCCGGACAAGCTCGACGCCCTGCGCGAGACGGTCGAAGGTCTCGGCCTGACGCTCGCCAAAGGTCAGGCGGTGCGGACCAGCCACCTCAACCAAATCCTCTCTGGCGCGCGCGGGACGGATGCGGAGGAGCTGGTGAACATGCAAGTGCTGCGCGCCCAGACACAGGCCTACTATGCCCCCGAGAACTTCGGGCATTTCGGCTTGAACCTTGCGAAATACGGCCATTTCACCTCTCCGATCCGGCGCTATGCGGACCTGGTCGTCCACCGAGCTTTGATGGGCGAACTCGCACCGGAGGAGATGGAGGATCTAGCCAAAATCGCGGATCACATCTCCAAGACCGAACGCCGGTCGATGGAGGCGGAGCGCGATACGGTGGATCGCTATGTGGCACATTACCTGTCAGATCGCGAAGGGGCTGAGTTCCCAGGACGGATCTCGGGTGTCGCCAAGTTCGGGCTTTTTGTGAAGCTGGATGAAACCGGCGCCGATGGGTTGATCCCAATTTCAACGCTTGGTCGGGAGTATTTTCACTTTGACCCAGAGGCGTTGATCCTTATCGGTGAGCGATCTGGCACCCGCTACACCGTCGGCCAACGGGCCATGGTGCGTCTCGCCGAGGTAACGCCGGTGACGGGAGGGCTACGCTTTGAGCTTCTCTCGGCCGAGGGCACGGGCACCGTTCCGCGCAGCAAAGGACGCCGTGGGGCAACCCCTCGGCGCAAACTCGCTAAGTCCAAGATCGCAAAAGCAAAAGCCGCCCGCAAAGCGCGCCGAAGATAGGGGGCCGGATCTGACTGAAGCGGTCAGATCATGCTCAAGGATCTGAACCTGTTGAAAAAAAATTCTTTCAATCAGATTCTGGCTGAAACAGTTTTGGTTTAGCGCACGGGCTTCACCAGGCTCAGCCCCACCATCATAAGCGCCAGCGAGATCCAAACCGTCGGCGCAAAGCTCTCTCCCAGGAAGATCACACCAAAGAACACTCCGGAGAGGGTCACGATATAGCCAATCTGCGCGGTGAAAACCGGCCCTGCCTGAGAGATCAGCCAGACCAGACCAAAATAGGCCAGGATGTGGAGGATTGAGCTCGCAATCAGCGCCAGTTCCTCTGGCCCAAACAAGGTCAGGTCGACCCATGCGCCTTGGCTGACAGCTATCGGGACAACCATCAGAAGTGCTGCGAAAGAGAGACCCGCGAGCGCCTGCACAGCATCGCATCCGTCAGGTTGCGCTTTGGCGATGTAGACATTCTCGCAGGCATAAGACAGGGCGGTGATCAGCGGCAGGAACGCCCAGAGCCACTGCCCCTCTTCAGGCAGACTTGCCTCGGGCAGCAGGATCAAGAAGACCGCCGCAGTTCCAAGCAAAAGACCAAGCACCCGCTTCCAGTCAATATGATCGACTTTGAGCAGATAGGAGAGGCCTAGGGTCAACATTGGGACAATCGCGATCAGGATCGACGCGATACCGACTGGCAGATGTTTGATGTAGGTGTAGGAGAGGGAATGGGGGAAAGCCGTTCCCAGAAATCCGCAGACCGCGTAAAAGATCAAAAAACTGCGCCCCAGGGGCAACGGACGTCTGGTGATCACCAGATAGGCCAACATCATCAGCGCCCCGATGATTGTTTGCCACAAAACCAGACCCATGGCTGGATGGCCTGAGGCGACCGAAATCTTTGCGAAAAGCTGTGTCCCGCCCCAGCACAACCCTGCGCCCAGAAGCGCTGCCCAAAGAACAATCGGCGGGTAGATGCGGCGCGGCGCGTGGGTGCTTACGGTCATTGGACTTCTCTTCCAAACGGGATGGAATGGCCCTGATGACCTGTGCCAGAGGTAGCTCGAGTTAACGGCGCAAGCGTGCTTGCGTCAATCCGAAACTGGGCTGGGGCGGATCAGACCTTGTTCGGTGACAACTGCGTCCAGGCGTTGATCGGTGGGCTCCCTCGGGATCTCCGGCAATTGCTGCGCGGCGTATGCAAAGCCAACCGCGCGGGTTGGTTGCATGGCTTTCAACTCGTCAAGCGACCGGTCGTAAAAGCCGCCGCCATAGCCGAGCCTCCAACACCCCGCATCAAACGCAACCAAAGGCGCGATCAGCAGATCAGGGCGCACCCAGCGCAGATCAGCCGGAACCTCCGCTTTGAAGGGCCCTTCGGTCATCACCTCCCCGGGCACCCATTCTGCAAAGCGCAGCGGCATCCCCTCACCCTGGATCACCGGGACGCAGAGCACATGGCCGGCCGCGTTCAAGGCCTGCATCAATGGGGTTGGGTCGATCTCGGTCCGGATCGGGCGATAGGCTGCGATCACCCGGGCGCCAGTATGCATCCGTGATGCGAGAAAGTGATCCCGCGCTGCCAAGGAGGCGGAACCCGCCTGGGTGTGGGCGATCTTGCGCGTAGCGTAGGCTTGGCGGCGCAGGGCGGCTTTTTCATCAGCGAGGCTCATAGCTCGCGCTTAAGCACGGCCGCCACATTACGCAAGCATCTGATTGCCAGGCTCGGGATCCATGCCATAGTCGCGTCAAGGGAGACACGTCATGACAAAAGACCCATCCACCTACCGCTCGGCACGCTGGTTCGCCCATGACACGCTGAGAGGAATGCATCACCGCTCTCGCATCTTTCAGATGGGCTATGATCCAGAGGATTGGACCGGCAAGCCGGTGATCGCCCTGATCAACACCTGGTCGGATATCAACCAATGCCATCAGCATTTCAAACATCGGGTCGAGGACGTCAAACGAGGTGTTTTGCAGGCTGGCGGCTTCCCGATCGAGCTTCCTGCGATCTCGCTTTCGGAGCCGATCGTCAAACCCTCAACCATGCTCTACCGCAACCTGCTGGCGATCGAGACGGAGGAGCTTTTGCGCTCTCACCCGATCGATGGCGCGGTGCTGATGGGCGGCTGCGACAAGACAACGCCGGGTTTGCTGATGGGTGCGATCTCGATGGGGATCCCCGCGATTTTTCTGCCCGCGGGGCCGATGCTGCGGGGAAACTGGCGAGGTGAGGTTCTGGGCTCGGGCTCGGATGTGCTGAAGTATTGGGATGAGCGCCGGGCGGGCAAGATCTCCAAAGAGCAGTGGTTCGAGATGGAGGCCGGGATCGCGCGGAGTTTTGGCACCTGTATGACCATGGGCACGGCTTCGACAATGACCTCGATCACTGAGGCTTTGGGGATGACCTTGCCCGGAGCGACCTCGATCCCCGCGGCGGATTCGGGCCATCCGCGGATGTCGGCGGCCTCGGGGCGGCGGATCGTGGAGATGGTGCGCGAAGATCTGACGCCCGACAAAATCCTGACCAAGAACGCGGTGGCGAACGGGGTCACTGTGGCAATGGCAACGGGATGCTCGACCAATGCAATCATCCATCTGATCGCCATGGCTCGGCGCGCCGGGGTCGCGCTGAAGATGGATGATCTGGATCTGGCCGGGCGCGAAGTGCCGGTAATCGCGAATATCCGACCTTCGGGTGAGACCTATCTGATGGAGGATTTCTACTATGCAGGTGGCCTTCGGGGCTTGATGAGCCGCTTGACCGACCGTTTGCATCTCGATGCGTTGACTGTGACGGGTGAGACCTTGGGGCAAACGCTGGAAGGGGCAGAGGTTTTCAATGAGGACGTTATTCGCCCGCTCGACAATCCAATTTACCCCGAAGGCTCGCTGGCTGTTCTGACGGGCAATCTCGCGCCCGATGGCTGTGTGGTGAAACCGGCGGCAATGGAGCCGCGCTTGCAGGTCCACGAAGGCCCGGCGCTGGTCTTTGACACCTATCCCGAGATGAAGGCCGCTGCGGATGATCCCAATCTTGAAGTCACGCCAGACCATGTGATGATCTTCCGCGGCGCCGGGCCGATTGGGGCGCCCGGGATGCCTGAATGGGGGTTCTTGCCAATCCCAGTGGCGCTTCTGAACCAAGGCTACCGCGATATGATCCGGATCTCGGATTGCCGGATGAGCGGGACCGCCTATGGCGCCTGCATCCTCCATGTCGCGCCAGAGGCGGCGATCGGAGGCCCGCTGGCGCTGGCGCAGACCGGCGACCGGGTCCGGGTGAATGTTCCGGAGCGGGAGATCTCGCTGTTGGTCAAAGAGGCGGAGCTGGAGGCCCGCCGGGCCGCCTGGGCTCCGCCAGCGCCAAAAGCCACGCGCGGCTATAATTGGATGTTCGCCCGTCATGTGACCCAAGCAGATAAGGGCTGTGATTTCGACTATTTGCAGAGCGATTTCGGGCGGACAGCGGCGGAGCCGGACATATTTTAGTCCCTCAAGAGAAGGGCAGCGCCCGACCTTGGGAGGGCGCTAAGGCATCCCCGCAACTCGGCAGGTCCAAGCGCCCACACCGCTCGATCTGAGGGCGCCATCGCCATGCGTCCTTACGAGAGGAGCTTCGGTCACTGCTTGGTGGTTCCAATCGGGCAAAATGGGTAAAGTTCTATCTGGCCGTTTCGCTTTTCGCCTCAGAGCGCTGGAAGAGCGAGCCAATCCAGCGGAAGACCACATAAAAAACCGGCGTCAGCACGAGACCAAAGAGCGTCACACCCACCATCCCAAAGAAAACCGCTGTCCCCAAAGCCTGGCGCAACTCCGCGCCGGCGCCCGTGGCGATCACCAAGGGCACAACTCCTAGGATAAAGGAGAAGGCGGTCATCAGGATGGGTCTCAACCGCAGACGCGCCGCCTCAACCGCCGCCTCGACCCGTGTTCGCCCCTGATCCTCAAGCTGCTTGGCGAACTCAACGATCAAGATGGCGTTCTTGGCGGAGAGGCCAACCAAAACCACCAGCCCGATCTGTGTCATAATGTTGTTGTCGAACCCACGCCAGAGCACGCCTGAGATCGCGGTCAGCAAGCACATGGGCACGATGAAAATCACGGCCATGGGCAGCAAAAGGCTCTCATATTGCGCTGCTAGGACCAGGAAAACGAAGACGATGGCGAAGGCGAAGACGATGATTGTTGTATCGCCCTGAAGCTTCTCCTGCAGCGCGAGATCAGTCCACTCATAGCCAAATCCATCGGGCAGTTGCTCATCGAGCAGCGCCTCCATCGCCTCAATCGCTTGTCCCGTAGAGAAGCCCGGCAGCGTCGCCCCATTCAAAGCCGCCGCTGGATAGAGATTGTAGCGCGCCAGCCGGTAAGGACCGGTCGTGTCTTGGAACGTCGCGACCGAGCCGATTGGCATCATCTCGCCTGAATCCGTCCGGGTGCGCAGGTTCTCAATATCGCGAACCTCGTCGCGAAACTCTGAATCTGCTTGGGCGGTCACGCGATAGGTGCGGCCGAGGAAGTTGAAGTCATTCACAAAGGCCGACCCCAGATAGACCTCCAACGCTTCGAAGATCCGATCCGGCGTGACGCCCAGCTTTTCAGCCTTCACCCGGTCGATATCGGCATAGACCCTTGGTGTAGACTGATTGAAGGTCGAGTAGACCCGCGTCAGACCCTCCGTTTGGTTCGCGGCGAGCCCGACCGACTGCAGCGCTGCTTGCAGAGCTTCGACGCCCCGACCTCGCCGATCCTGGATGTAAAGCCGCCATCCCCCTCCTGTTCCGATCCCGCGTACCGGCGGCGGGGCGACGACGAAGACGTTCGCCTCTTTGATCTGGAACAGCGCACCTTGGATCTCGGTCAAGATCTGTTCTTGATCCATCCCCAGCTCGATCAATTCATCGAACGGTTTGAAGGGCATAAAGATCACCCCCGCATTCGACGCATTTGTAAAAGTCGAGCCGTCTAGCCCTGCAAACCCGGCTGTGTTCTTCACAGCGGGGTGGGAAAGAACGATCTGCGTCGCCCTGCGGATCACCGCATCGGTACGCGACAGGGCAGCGCCCGGAGGCAGGTCAACGACAGCGATAAGATAACCTTGGTTCTGATCCGGAATAAACCCTTGTGGCGCTCTCTCGAATTGCACCGAGGTTAGATACATCAAGCCGCCATACCCAACCATGACCAGTAAGGCGATGCGGAGAAAGCGCTTCACAACCCAGGCATATCCCGTCGTGAACCGATCAAAGGCCCAGTTGAATGCATTGCCTGCCGCTGTCAGGGGCGCGAGAAGAACGCTCATCGCTTTCCCAAATATGCCTTCAGGCGGTGCCCCCTTTGGGCGCAAAAGCTGGGCGGCAAGAGCCGGTGACAGGGTGACCGAGACGATCGTCGAAATCGCGGTCGCGACTGCGATTGTCAACGCGAACTGCCGGAAGAACTGCCCGGTGATCCCTGGAAGAAGGCTCGCGGGGATAAAGACCGCCATCATGACAAGCGATGTGGCAATCAAGGCGCCGAAAACCTCGGTCATGGTCTTGCGCGACGCCTCTCGAGGTGAGAGCCCTTCGGCGAGGTAGCGCTCCACATTTTCGACGACCACGATGGCGTCATCGACCACGATCCCGATGGCAAGCACGAGGCCAAAGAGCGTCAGCGTGTTCAGCGAGAAACCAAAGACAGCCATCAGAGCAAAGGTTCCGACCAGCGAAACAGGGATTGCAATCACCGGGATCAGGGCCGCGCGGAAGCTTTGGAGGAAGATCAGTATCACCAAAATCACCAAAGCCATCGCTTCGAACAGCGTCTGGTAGACCGCATCCACGGATTGGGCGATGTATTCGGTCGGATTGTAGATGATGTCATAGTCGACGCCGGTCGGGAAATCCGGTTTCGCCTCTTCCATCAGCGCGATGATCTCAGCGGCTGTCTCGAGCGCGTTAGAGCCAGGCCGTTGAAAAACGAGGATCGGGGTCGCAGTGTCCTCGTCCAGAAAACCATTAGTGTTGTAGTCTTGGGCACCGAGTTCGACCCGCGCGACATCACGAACACGAACCTGGCCGCCGTCTTCCGTTGTCTTCACAACGATGTTGGCAAAGGCCTCTGGCGCTGTGAGCCGGCCTTGGGTTTCGACCGAATACTGGAAGTCGGCCGCGATGGGCACGGGCGGTTGATTGAGCACACCAGAGGCAACCTGAACATTGTTGTTCTGAAGCGCGGTGACGACCTCCCCCGCCGTCATGCCGAAGCTCGCAACCCGTTCGGGATCCAGCCAGATGCGCATGGAATAAGCCCGCTCAGCGCCGATAAAGACATCACCGATCCCATCGATCCGCGCCAGTCGATCGATCAACTGCGTTCGGGCGTAGTTGGAAAGGTAAAGCTCATCGCGGGAGCCATCCGGCGTGACCAGGTGGATCACCATCATCAGATCCGGCGAGGATTTCTTGGTTGTGATCCCAAGACGCCGGACTTCCTCAGGAAGGCGAGGCTCGGCAATGGCCACCCGATTTTGCACCAGCACCTGCGCGAAATCGAGGTCGGTGCCCGTCTCGAACACGACCGAGATCGAGAGCCGTCCGTCACTGGTCGACTGGCTCGACATGAACAGCATGTCCTCAACCCCATTGATCTCCTGCTCAATCGGGGTCGCGACCGTATCCGCGATCGTCTCGGCAGAGGCGCCCGGATAGGAGGCGCTGATCGAGATCTGGGGTGGGGCGATTTCCGGGTATTGCGCGACGGGCAGCGTGAAATAGGCCGCCACGCCCACAAGACTGATCACGACCGAGATCACTCCGGCAAAAATCGGTCGGTCGATAAAGAAATGGGAGAACATGGCCCGCGCCTCAGTTCGTCGCGTCTGGGAAGGTGAGCTCAATCGCTTGCGGGACCACTTTGCCCCCGGGCCGCGCCCTCTGAACCCCGGTCACGACGATTTTGTCCTCAGCGGTCAAACCGGTCCGGATCACCCTGAGGCCGCGGTAGAGCGGGCCCAGGGTCACAATCTTGGGCGCGACCACGCCCTCACCGTCGACCGTCATCACGATCTTACGGTCTTGGTCCGAGAGGATCGCCGCATCAGGGATTAGGATCGCGTCATACTCGCCGGAGCCAATCAGTCTTAGACGTGCAAACAAGCCTGGTGCAAGCACCCCATCGGGGTTTGCAAACACCGCCCTTCCAGTGATTGTGCCAGCGTTTGGATTGATCTCGTTGGCGACGTAGTCCATCTCCCCAATCCAGCTCCAATCGGCCTCGTCCAAAAGTTTCGCCTGAACCTGGTTTGCCGTGGTTCGCGAGCTTGGCCGCGCGCCTTCAAGATTGAGGCGGGTGTACTTAAGGAAGTCCGCTTCAGAGGCTGTGAAACTCAGATGGATCGGGTCGGTTGAGACAATGGTTGCCATGACAGTCTCACCTGACGTCACGAGATTGCCGACATCGACCGCGCTTTCAGAGATCCGACCCGTGAAAGGCGCCGTCACCTCGGTGAACTCGATATTCAAGAGCGCCGAGCGCACCGAGGCTTCAGCGATCGCAACCTCGGCATCCGCGCGAAGCTTCTCCGCAAGGCGTTGATCGACAGTGGTTTGCGCGACCGTATTGCGCTCCAGAAGTTCACGCGCCCGGATAAGCTCGATCTCCGCCCTAGTCTGTTCGGCTTTGGCTGCGGCAACTTGTGCGACGGTCGAGGCGTATTCGGCCTGGAACGGACGAGGGTCGATCACGTAGAGGACATCGCCCTGCTGCACAAACTTGCCATCATCGAATTCTTTGCGCTGCAAATAGCCGGAAACCCTGGCCCTGAGTTCCACCCGTTCAACCGCTTCGAACCGGCCAGTGAATTCATCCCAATCGACGATCTTCTCGACAAGTGGCGAGGCGACATCGACCGGCAAGGGACCCATCTGTGCCTGCGCGCTTGCGGCTAACAGGACCAGTGGCACGGTAAGGGCGGAGAGACGGGCGAGAAGCATGGGCGCATCCTTTCTTCCGGATCTCCCCTTCTCTACGCTACCCAAGACAGCAGGGCGAGCAATCTAGGGTTTTTAAGGCAGACTCTTTCACTGCCAAGAGCTTCGATCGTAGGCAAAATCCACTAGTCGACGGTTGCCGCAGCGATCGCCGCGAATCTTGCGTCCAATTCGGCCGCCAGATCGCGCAGCCCCTGCCCACCTTCCCCGAAATAGGGGGCGAAGACATGGCTTGGCGTTTTGTAAGAGAGCGTGGCGGTGCCATCGCCATCGCCGGTGAGGTAGAATCGGATCGGCGCCTCGATCATCGCGGCGGTAGAGAACCCGAGTGCACGGACAGCGAAGTCATTGTTGTAGACGCCCACGACCATATTGTCCGGGATTGTAATCCCCCGGCGCGCGGCCGCTTTTGTAGGCCCTGCGCGCGTGACAATGATCAATCCTTCAGCTTTGACAGCAGCTTTTAACCGCTCAAAGAGCTCGACATGGCTGAGTTCGGTATCATGAACCGCCCATCCTTCGCGCGAGGCGATTGGACCGGCGAACGCCTGAGATCCGACCAAAAGCGTCATCAATGCAATTAGGCAAAAGCGCATAACAACCTCGTTCAAACAGCTGCCTGTCGCGGCGCCAATGGCGGATCCATCTCGAGCACCCCGCGCAGCCACGTGCCGAGCCAAGAGCCCGCAAACCCCCATATCAGCCACCAGAACCCATGCATCGAGCCCGAGACCAGCCCGCCAAGATAGGCGCCGATATTGCAACCATAGGCAAGTCTTGCGCCATAGCCCATCAGGAGCCCTCCGATCACTGCGGTCAAAACATCCCGCCGAGAGAGCTTCCAAACCGGTGCGAACCGGCCTGCAAGGCAAGCGGCTGCCATCGCGCCGAAGACAATGCCGAAGTTCATCACTGACGTTCGGTTGGCAAAAACACTTGTCTCCAGCTGACCTGCACGCCACCCGCTCCAATAACCCCATTCGGTGACGGGAATACCGACTATTTGAAACAGCTTCGCCCCCCAGAGCGCAAATCCAGCCGTCACACCCCATGGGCGCTGAAAGAGCAGTAAGCAGCCGATGCCAACAACCGCGAGGCCAATCGCGCCAGCATAGAGCGACCCGCGTCCGGTCAGGAGTGATTGAGTCGGGAGTAGCTCCTGCAGTCCACCATATGCGCGCCGCTCTACCCAAACTGTGAGGCTCCAGATC
>JBCDAS010000027.1:0-22001 GCA_039185235.1 Pseudomonadota bacterium | reverse complement strand
CTGGTCTATCGCCATGGTGGCTACCTCTATGGCAAGAACGAAGTCCCCGTCAGTGACCGGGTTAGCGCCGTCCTCTCGGGCAAGTCGGATCAAGAGCGTGAGCGCATCTATTGGGCGAGTTTTGAGACTATGCTCCAGCGGATCGCCAGCCCAGGCAGGCAAATCACCGTTCTGGCTTCGATCCCTGAACTTGGGGTTCAATTGCCGAAACTTGCACTCAACAAGACCCCTGAAATCGGGGCTGAGGCCCGGATCACCATTCTGCCTGAAGCTGCTCGAGCCGTATTGCAAGATGCGATACATGCGAAACTTTTGGAGTTTTCAATGCTGGCCCGAGTCGTTGATCCCGCAGCGGTTTTCTGTCCAGATCTACACTGCTTGGGTGCCTATGGCGGCCGAGCGTTCTACTTCGATAGTCATCACCTGAGCATCGAGGGCGCCCGATTTCTTGCTGCAAAATCCAAGCTGATCGGTATGCAACTGCCCGATCGCGGCCACGATCTGGTCTCACAACCGTCTCAAAACATCGCCAACAATTTTCGCTAACGCAGTTGCGGTATGATAAGATGAGCATAGTAAGAGTAAAACGAGTGAACGATTCGACCAGTATCCGTTGTGTGAGTGTTGGGGTGGCACTTTTGGGTCAAGCGGTCGAACTGGAATGCCTGGAGCGGCGCGAGTGACGAGACTGACGGATCATCGGACCGGGCTCCGGTCGGCACCTCTGCTTGCACCGGCGGACGTCACGTCCGCATCAGCCGTGCCATCAGGGGACCAGGCCGTCGCGGGGAGGGGTGTGCGCCGCGAGAACTGGCGCTGGGCGACCCTGCTCGTCGTTGTGATGATCTCGATCGATCTGGTTGGCATCATAATTGGTCATGCCGTTGGAGCATTTATCGCTGACATTGTCCGGATGCAAAGTGGCATCGGGGAAGCGGTCTCCTGGCAGTTGCTGCAGGAACGCGGGCGGGAGATTACGCTTCTCTCGGTTCTGACTGTTGGGATTTTTGCCTTCGGCGGCCTCTATCGACGCAACACTTGGGACTCCGATGAAATTCGCCGGTTGGTTGCAGGCGTCGCGCTGATCGCGCTCTTCGATGTTGCGCTGCAATTTATCATGCGGGATCACTTCTCGCGTCTGTGGTTCTTGACGGCCTATCCAACGATTGCGCTCAGCATCATTATCTGCCGGATGTCGCTCCGCAGCTTACCCTTTATGCGCGAGGCTCTGACTTCCCATGTGGTTCTTCTAGGCAGCGGTACTCCGGTCGATCTGTTTATCAGCCAGTTGAGGGAGAGCCGGAGCGGCACTATCAGGCTGCTGCGCAGTATGGATCTTGAGCAATTGCAAGGCCGCGACCCAACCGTCCTGCAACAGATGTTCGATCGTTTAGCGAGAAGCGCCGGGATCCCGCCCCATAGGATCCAGGTGATCGTCTCTCCTTCACCAGAGGAAGCCGTGCGGGTTCAAGAGACGGTGGGTCTGCTGAATGCGACGGGCCTTCCCTATAGCATTGTCCTGCCTTTTGACGGGCTCGCGCGGAATGGTTTGAACTTGCACAAAGTGATCGGCTCTGACATGATCCTGGCTGACATCAGACCGATGCGCTGGACCTTGCCGGGGCGGGTGATCAAGCGCGGCTTTGACATTCTGGCAACAAGCGCGATTGTCATCCTTTTGTTGCCTTTGCTGGCCGTGATCTCGCTTTGTCTCATGGTGGAGGGAGGGCCGATCTTCTTCAACCAGTTGCGCGTCGGTCGCGACGGTCGGCGGTTTTGGTGCCACAAGTTCAGATCGATGCGTCCAGATGCAGAAGACCGGCTGCAAGACCTTCTGGCCTCTGATCCAGCCGCTCGTATGCAATGGCAGAAACACCAAAAACTGGAGAATGATCCAAGGATTACGCGTTTTGGGGCGACCCTCCGAAAGACCTCGCTCGATGAGTTGCCCCAGCTCTTCAATGTCTTGTCCGGCGATATGAGCTTGGTTGGTCCGAGGCCCATTGTGGCGCCTGAAGTTCCCGGATACTCAAGCGATCGCGCCTATTTCGACAGTGAGGAGTTCAGCTACTATATTTCGACGCGCCCTGGTATTACAGGCTTGTGGCAGGTCTCTGGCCGCGCATCGACGACCCACCAAGAGCGGGTGCGCCTCGACCGTTGGTACGCTCGTAACTGGTCCATCTGGCTTGACATTGCGATCCTATTGAAGACCGTACGGGTCGTTCTACTAGGCAGAGGAAGCCGTTAAGTAGGAACTTCACCCTCGGCACTTCTGCTTCTCGCGCCGATCGATTGCAAATCTGGTAAGGATCCTATGGTCATATGGCGGGTGACCCTGGACGAATTGGCAACTTTGATGCGCGTTAACGGCCTCATTAATGCACTAGCTGCGCCCGCATCTCTCAAGTGGCGGGCGATACAAACAGGTCTTCTCGAAGTCCTGTTGATGGGAGTGTCTGTTCCGCTTCGACTGATTGGCAACCTTGTTCTTGTCCAGTTCCTGTTTCCAGAAGCGTTTGGTTTGATGGCAACAATTACACTGTTGCACATGGGCCTAGGTCTGCTCTCAGATGTCGGCCTTCAAGAGAGCATTATTCGAGAGAAAGATGGCGAGCGAGCAGACTTTCTTTGCATTGTCTGGACCGTAAAAGTTATCCGCGGCGCCGCTTTGACTACGGTGACGGCATTGATCGGTGTTTTATTGCTGATCTTTCAAGATACTTGGATCGAAGCGGATACGATTTACGCAGATCCTCTCCTGCCGCACTTGATCATTGCGTCAAGCGTCAGCTTTCTCATTGGAGGGCTGGGGTCGGTCAATACTCAAGTCGCGCGGCGTAGGCTCCAGACAGTCCAGCTTATGAAGCTGCAGCTGACAGCCAGCGTGGCCTCGACTCTTACGATGGTCCTACTTGCTGTAATCACTGGCTCGGTTTGGTCAATCCTGGCAGGGATCATCCTGTCGCACATTATCGGCGCCGTTCTCAGCTACCTCTGGATTGACGGCCCCCCAATGCGCTTCATCTACGATAAGGCTGTGATGGAGCGCCTTTGGAAGTTTGGGCGATGGATCATCGTATCCTCCGTCTTTGGATACCTCTTGAGGAACACCGACCGGATCATTTTTTCCTTTAGCGTAAGTGCTGGGATTTTTTCGCTCTACGCAATTGCGTTCAACTGGATCGATGCGGGCAGGATGCTCCTGCAACAACTGATCTCGCGCGTGGTTCAACCCGTCATCGGAGAGCTTGTGCGGGAGAATAGATCCGACCTCAGATCAAAGCTCGAGTTTCTGGTATCGCTGCAAACTGCAATTGTGATTGTGATGATCTTTGCTCTTCCGGTCGTGGTTACGCTGATTATCGATGCCTTGTTCCCTGACGAGTACGAAGGAGCAATCCAATATCTAAGTCTCATCGCGTTATCGCTGATCCACGTACCCATGTCGGTTTACTCAGCAACCGTCACGGTGATCGGCAACAGTCGATTGATTGCGGTCACAATGATCGCAACCAGCGCTTTGACTTTCATATCGGTTTGGTGGGCGTTGAATGAGGGGGGAATTAAGCTTGCGATACTCGCCTATGCCACTTTGCCTGTTGTCCAAAGCCAAACGCTATTTTTGTTTGGTGGCCTCTCGAAAACAATTGGTTGGAGGGTGAATCTTCTCTGGCTCGCTTGTTTCGCTTTACTCTCGTATTTTCACATAGCTTGGTTTTTTGGCTGATGGCTGGGGCGGCTTGAGTTTTTGATGGGAAATACACTCTCATACGTTGTGCTTTTATCGGCTCTTCCCATTGGACTACTGATCTCGAGTCGCTTTGGCTTCTTTAGATCATACCTTCCGGCTATTCTTTCATTTCACTTGTTTTTACCGCAAGTTGCTATTGATATGCCTCTTTTCATACCCGTTGGAAAGTCAGAAATAATTGGAATATATACTTTTATATCTCTAATAATAATTCGAAAAATGTGGATAAAAATAGTGAATCATCTCTATTTATTTGTTTTCTTTGTCTCTGTAATCAGTATTTTAGTTACAAATATTTTTAATTCAGATACAGTAGTCAGGGCTGGTAATATATATCCTGGTGTATCTATTTACGAGGGACTGTCTTGGTCAGTAAACTGGTTGCTTGTGATAGCTCCATACCTGATTGGAGTGTTCGTCTACCAGAAGCAAGAGCATATAGAGAGGATACTCAAGCTCCTCGTACTGTTTGGTTTCGCATATGGGTTCTTGATTTGGTTCGAAGCTCGGATGAGCCCTCAACTCCATCTTAGGCTCTACGGTTTCTTCCAGCATGACTTCTTACAGCACGTGAGGGATGGAGGATTTCGCCCAATTGTGTTCATGAGCCATGGGCTCCATGTCGCGTTCTTTGCAATGCTGTCTTTCTGTGCCCTAGTCATTCTTCTAAGAGCGCGGTTGATCCAGACCAGTATGATCACGACTGGTCAGCTCGGTTTTATGGGGATTTCGATACTTCTCTGTAAGAGCCTTGGGAGCATCATTTTTGGCTGTACGGCGGCACCATTGCTCTGGCTCGGTTCGAAGAAACTGATCAGGACGATCGCGTTCTGTTTGGTTCTGATTGCCGTGACACTTCCAATCACGCGATCGGCAGGTCTCTTCCCCACGCAACAACTTCTCGAGTTTGCCAACTGGATCGATCCGGCACGCGCCTTCTCATTGAACACGCGGTTTGTGAGTGAGGACGCTCTGCTTGCGCATGCGCAGGAGCGGCCGCTCCTTGGCTGGGGCTCAGGTGGACGCAACTCGGCAGCCTTCGAGGGTGGGAGCACGGCAATTCTTGACGGGATGTGGATTATTCTGATTGGAACGAGAGGTTGGGTCGGTTTCCTGTCGACCTTTGGTCTCATCTTCATTCCGGTTTATCTCGTTTGGCGGCTGGGAGCGCGCCAGGACGTACCTTTTACTGTGGTTGGCGCATCGCTGCTGCTTGCGATCAGCCTCATCGAGCTGATCCCCAACACAACCTTTGGGCCTTGGACTTGGCTCTTGGCTGGATCGATAACGGGTTATGCGGCCTCTGCGCGTCAGAGGTCGCAACCGACCGAGGTGCAGGAGTTGTCTGAGCCGAAAGAGCAATCACGGCGGACCGTGATCTAGTCCGAAGCGCGTCTCTAAGGGGTGAGTCGGTCCCGACAAAGCTCGCGAACGCTACCGCGCACCAATAATGCGGCTTTAGGCTGACTTAGCCCAACACGATTGCGTCGCGTCGCAGGCGCTTTCTTAGAGCTCGCGGAGCTTCTCGGCGATTTCGTCTCGCGGTGGAAACGCTGATCCCTCGCTGAAGGTTAGAGCTTGTTCAAGATGCGGTTTCGCATCTTCATCGCGATCCATCGCGAGGTAGATCATACCCAGATGATAGTGGACCCAAGGATTGGTCGGCAGCGCCTCGATCACTGGCGCGATCTTTTCCAGAGCCTCCTCGTATTCGCCTTTGAGGTAGCGGGTCCAACCGTAAGTATCGCGATAGTGCGGAAGCTCGGAGGGGCGCAGACGGCTCGCGATCGTATAGGCCCGTTCGACCGCGACCCGATCATCGGCATGGTGATCGGAGAGCAGGCTCGCCAGGTTGTTTGCAACCAAAAGCGAGTCGGGAACGCGCTTGTAGAGTTCCTCGTAGACCTCGATCGCGTCATCAAAACGGCCCTGGACCTCCCGCAGTTGCGCGAGACGGCTCAGCAAAACGATGCTGGTCGGCGATGCCTCGAGGCCCGCCATCAAAGCGTTTTCCGATCCCTCCGCATCGCCTTTGACCGCGTAGAGCCGCGCAAGGGCTGAGTGCGCACCGCCATTGCCTGGATCAATGTCGAGGATCCGCCGGTAGTTGGCCTCTGCCTCGTCATACTTCTCCTCAATGATGTAGAGGTTTCCACGCAGGCCGAGCGCTTGGAGGTCGTCGGGATCCTCTACCAGAAGATCATCCAAGAAGGCTGTCGCTTCGCCCAAATCACCATCGCGCAGATAGGTTTGCATAAGGGCTGCGATTGATGCTGCCCTCCGACGCTCATCCGAAGGCAAGTCGCGCAGGACATTCGCGCCTTCCTCAAACTTCTCTTGTCCGAGCAGGATCGCTGCGAGGAGTTGCTGCGCCCGTTCTGGATCGTATTGCCTCAGCTCCTCAGCCGCAGCCTCAGCCCCCAGCCAGTCTTCCAGCCGGATCCGCGTGAATCCGAGCAGATCCAGAAGATCCCGATCGCCTTGCTTGCGTCGGACCGCATCTGACAGCACGGTTTCAGCGGCAGTGAACCGGCCCAGCCGGATCAGAAATTGCACATATCGTTCGACCACTTCGACTTGAAAATCCGAGGCGCGCATCGCTGCTGCGAAACGGTCATTCGCGAGATCCAAATTTCCGGACAGCTCCTGAGCCCTGGCGGCCAGTTGCAACAGCCGCACATTGCTCGGCGCTTCGTTCAAACCTTTCCGAATGGTTTGTGTCGCTTGCTCCAGCCGGTCCGTGTCAATCTGGCGGGCGCCCAAAAGGGCAAGCGCTTCGACATCGCGGCCGTCTTCTGTAAGTGCAGCCTCCACCAATCGATCTGCTGCTTCAGTGTTCTGGTCTTCATAGTAAAGCCGGGCAAGTTCCATACGGGCCTGGTTCGACCCCTTCGGATCGTCAGCAATGATTGCTGTAAGATCCTCGATCGCGCGCTCCCGATCGCCGATCTCAACATCGTATTTCGCGAGAAGAAGCTGCAGGCTGCGCGGATCTTCGGCGGCATCAATCAGTTTGACGAGTTCAACCCGGGCGTCCCCATCGCCGCGCTCACGGCGGATGAAACGGATGAGATCGGTGACTGGCGCATCGCGATCAGGTTGCAAATCAATCAAGACCCGCAGCTCACGTTCTGCGATCTCGTTACGCTCCATTCGGATCGCCCAATTGACAAAGGCTTGGCGGAACCGAACCGCATCCGGGAAGGTGTCGACCATCACCTGAAGGTGTTCACCGAGTTCCTCCATCTGACCCAGCCGCTCCAAGGTTTGGAGCTTTGTCAGGTGCAGCGCGACAGCCCGAGGTGACTGCTCGAGCGCGCCATTGACCCGGGCAAGAGCTTTCGCGTGCTGACCGGTCCGGAAAAAGTAAGACGACTCCCCAACCGCCGCATCCGCGTCGTCGGGGTCCAAAGCAAGAGATTTGTCGAGCGCCTCGCGTGCGGCAGGAAGATCATTCTCGTTGAGTTTGATCGCCGCAAGCAGAGCATAAACCTCCGCCCGGTTGTCCTCCAGTCGAAGGATGATGTCGATTTCTGTTGCCGCCCGATCTGCAGCGTTATCCACCATCAAGAGGCGCGCGACTTTGATCCGCGCATCGACATGCTCTGGTTGGATATCGATGACCTTGGTGAACCTGCGATAGGCTTCTGGCAGGTTGTTCTGGAGCTCCATCAAGAGGCCCAATTGGTAATGTGAGCCAACATGGTTCTCGTTCAGTCGAACCGCGTTGCGAAACTCGAGAATCGCCTTCTCTGGCTCACTCTCAACCAGTTCCAACCCGCTTTGGTAGTGCTTCTCCGCTCTATCCTCCGCACTGTCGCAAGCCGCGACGAGCAGAAGTAAGGAGAACGACAGAAAAACTGTGCGGAAGTGAGCAGTCAGCCAAGTCATCGAGCAAGCATCCTATGCCAAGGGGCGCCATGGGGCACCAAATCAGTTCGGGGCCTTCTATCGGATATTACTACCAAAAACGTCAACGTGTTCTTCGAATTCCACAAGCCTCGAGCAGAGAATTCGCAGGCTACTCGATTACCTCGAAATTCTTGCTGATCGTCAAGAACATCTGATGACCGGTTCCGATGTCGCTGTCACTTTCGTCGTCCAGGCGGAACTGATATCCGATACTCAAATCGACTGTATCGGTAAGCTGTGTCCGGAATGTGGGCCCCAGGGACAAAAATTGTCCTTCATCGCTATCGGAACCTGTAGCGTCCGACAGGGACGTGCGGCGCGAAACGGATGCCGTACCAGACAAGGACGAGAAACGCGTGATCTGATAGCCCACGCTGCCGCTCAGCCGGGTGAACGCATCCACATCACCGTCCGAGCTTGGGTCCAGGCTTTGACTGAAGTTCAGACCCGCATTGAACCGCTTCACTCGGTAGGAAAAGTTCGCGCCACCGTTGAAGCCAACATTAATCTCGGCATCTTCACCTGGCGTGTCTTGATCCTCGCTTCGGACAACACTGACCCCGCCGCTTGCGCCGAACTGATGACGTGAGGTCCGTTGGTGATCGACCCCCGTTGTGAAGTCGATTGTTTGGCTTTGCGAGTCGTCATCGGTGTTGAAGTAACGAAACCCCGTTCGTGCAAAGAGGAAGGTGGTTTGCGAAAGCTGGTGTCGCCAGGACGTGTTGATCCCCGCCGACTCGCTTTCGTTCAGGTCATCGACGTCCTCATCGAAGCGGATAATTCGGATATCACCGTTCAAGCTCCAGGTGTTCCGGGCATCGATCAGATGTGCATAGCCTGTGTTATAGGAGAACGTGAACTGATTGACGTCCTCGTCCACAATTCCTGAGTCCTCGAACTGCGTCTCAGTTGTCGGTTGCACGCTTAAGGCCATCTGGTTCGAGATCTGATAGTCTTTGCCATTATAGGTCAGGCTAGCGGCGATGTTGGGGTTGATTGTGTTGAGGTTCTCGGTGTCTCCCGGCCCGCCATAGTATCGGCCTGAAAAGCCCGCATTGACGCTGAAGAGCGCGCGCTTCGTGCGCGCATCCATCCGCAGGCCAAGGGTCGAGATCGATCCATAGACCGCGCCGTCACTCTCGGGATCAAGCTCACGGTTGCTATCGAACTCAAAGCGCTGCACGGCGAAGCCGCGCAGGCTCCAGTCCACGCCGGGTCCAATCGGTTTGGCGACCGGTTGAGGCGACGTCTGCGCGATCGCTCCCGCTGACCAGATCGCCAGCGCGAGGCCTGCCGCGGCGCTTATGGAGCGTTTGATCATGATCGACCCCTAGCGGGTCATCCGCCAGTTACTCGAACAAACCGCGCTCGGGGACAATGATGACAGCTTCGTCCGTAAGATCCGCCAAATCTTGGGATGTGTTCAGTAAGCCATCCTCGGCTGCATCATAGTCGAACAAGCGAAGTGTTTCGGTGTCCTCGACGACTTCGCGGACCTGGATACGCTTGCGGGCTGCGAACGGGCCCGGGCCACCGGCCAAGGTCAGCGCTTGCAGGACGTTCAGCGTCTCATCATCCTCGTAATCATACCGCCCGGGGCGCGCGACTTCGCCCAAGATATAGACGCTGAGAGTTTCGTCTTCTTCCTCATCCTCCGTCCCAAGTGAGGTGAGCGAGACAGTCACATTCGGCGGTTCGATGAAGTTGCTGGACAAGCGGCTCCGGATAACGCGCATCAGCTGTTCTGGGCTGCGGCCTTCGGCGGTCAGCGTGCCTGCGATTGGCAAGGCGACCTTTCCATCGGGCCTGACCAGAACGGTGCGGTTGAGCTCAGGATCTTCGAGGACGGTCACGTCGATTGTGTCACCTGGGGCCAAAAGGTAGGGTCCCTCATCCTCTGCCGCATATGCCGCAAGACCGCTCCCGACGATCAGACCCAACACAAGGGCCAACTTCTTGACGAGTTTCTGCATAACGTCCCCGCGTTTGTTTCTTCGAGATTTTTCCCAACACTTGTCTCGACTGCGCGGAAACTACTGGCTTTTTTGCACGAGGTCCACTCCCCGATTCGGCAAAAGGCGGGGAGCGTGGGCTTTGCGCAGCAGGTCTAAGTCTATCGAGCCGTCGAGGCCTTAATAGTACCCGTAACCATAGCCGTAGCCATAGCCATACTGTGTCGGATCTGGGTCTTCGGCCTTGTTCAGGAGAACACCGAGGAGCTGGGTTTGGTCCTTCAGGATCCGCTCACACTCCACGATCTCATCGGCACGGGTCGACCCGCCGCCAATCACGAGCAGGATACAATCCACCTGCGGCAGAAAGCCCATCACATCGTCACAGGCGAGGATTGGCGGAAGATCGTAGACTTCGACATCGGGCTGCAACACCCGACGCATCCGCGATAGCGCGTCACCTGTGGATTGATCGAGGATCAACTCGGCGGAATCGCGCACGCGCTTGTCGTTCAGGCCCAAGGCCAAATTTGGACCGACACGGCGGAAGAACTCATCCGGTGGCACATCTCCGGTCAGGAACCAACGGGCTGAGTCGACGTTCTTTACACCCAGCGTCTTCGCTACATTCGGCAGGCGCAGATCCATATCCATGAGCACAGCGCGTTGCTGCTGGCTGCGCGTCATCGAGAGGGCGAGGTTCGTCGAGACAAAGGTTTTGCCAGAGCTTTTGGTGGGCGAGGTGATCCCGATCCGGCTCCACCCATGGCGCTGAAACGCAGCCAAAATGCGCGTTCGAAGAACATCAAATGCGATATAGGCGGGCTCGTTTTTCGCATGGCTGACCACGCGGTTGTCCTCGAGCATCCTTGGGTCAAGTTCGATCTCTTCCAACGAGTCCCAGATCTGGGCGCGTTCCGCATCCTCGGTCTGTGACGGGCTGAGCGCCGAGCGCGTTGTTGCGCGTGGGGCAGCCGGCGCCCCCGTGCGCGCCTCGTTGCGCTGCGCTTGCGCTTTTTGAATTGCAACTTTCAAACGCTCGACCATAGCCGGTCTCCTGTTGTTCTTGCCGACCTCATACCATCATCAGGCCGGTGCGTCCCGCATCGTAGTTTGGGACGGGTTAAGTCGTCCTCTTACCCAGTCCCCGGTCCGCTGGCAGATCCATCGGTCGTTACCAGAGTGGGTTGCGAGGTAAGCGGTGTGAACTGATTGAAAATCCCATTGCGTTCGGTGCTTGCCATCAGCTCACGCAAAAGATCCGTGTCGATTACTTTACGATCAGAGGCAAAGCCATAGACGAGGCAGAGATCACAGAGCACGTTGATCAGGCGAGGAATGCCGCGGGTCACATGGGCGATCAACTCGGCGGTTGCAGTCGGGAAGATCTCCCATTGAGCGCCTGCCACGTTAAGCCGCCGTTCGATATAGGCTTGCACTTCGTGACCCTTTAGCGCCTCGAGGTGGAAGTCTGATGTGATCCGTTGCGAAAACTGCCGCATTTCTGGCCGGGCCAGGATCTCACGCAGTTCCGGCTGTCCGACGAGGATGATCTGCAGCAGTTGGTCCTTCTCGGCGTTGATGTTGGAGAGCATGCGCAGCTCCTCCAACTGACCGATATCCAGGTTCTGCGCCTCATCAACGATCAACGCGACTTGCATGCCCGAGGCATAGGTTTCGATCACGTAGTCCTGGAAGCGCTGAAAGCGTTCGACATGGGTCCCGTGATAGGGCTGCTCAAACGCCATAAGCGCCCATTCCAGCAGCTCACCCTTGCCAGATTGCAGGTTTGAGATCAGGCCCGCGACGAGGTCGTTTGGAAACTCCTCGAGCAGTTGGCGCAGCAAGGTCGTCTTTCCCGCACCAACATCACCGGTGACAACCGTCAGAGGTGACGCGCTGAGAATGCCATAGCGCAACATGGTGAAGGCCATCAGATGGGCCTCGGACCAATAGAGGAACGCGGGATCAGGGATCACCTGAAACGGACGTTCTGACAGGCCGAAGAATTTCTCATACATCGTTTACGCACACCTTGTGACTGCGTGATCGGCCGCCGCCTGCGTCTTTATTCTCTGCAAAAATGGTGTCATTTCTCTGACCAACTTCTCACGTCTCGCGATGATCAAAGACGGTTCTCCAAGACCCGAATGACCTCGTCTAACCCGGTTCGCTCCGCGAGCTTTGTACCGACCAACTCCAAAGGAAGATAGTATCGGTCTATCGCTGCCAAAGCCGCGGGTACTCCTATCCCAAGAACAAGGAGGATTGATGCAAAGACTGCCCGCCGCCGCCGCCTCTCGGCCGCGGTGCGAATGTACGGGATCGAGACGACCGGGCGCAGATCGAGTTTCCGCTCCAATTGTTGGGCCGAGCGGATCGCCGGGTTCATGATCTCGATGAAGAAGGCGAGTGCCGCGGCCAGGGCAATGCTCGCCACACTTCCCATCATCAGAATCTTGCGCCGGTTGGGCGAGACCGGGAAGTCTGGCACAATCGCATTCTCAATCACCTCAAACCGTTCGGCTTGGCGGTTAATCTCTAGCTTCTCACCGGTCTGCGCATCGGCACGTTTACGCGCGATCATCGCGAGCTGTTCTGCCAGCTCTTCGCGCTTGCGCTGCATCGCGGTCAGGGTCAGCTCGATGTTAGGGGTCTCCTGGATCGAGATGTCGAGCGCGACCATACGCTCTTCGAGATTGACTTTATTGTCTTCGACAAGCTGGATTTGGGTGTCCAAAAGTGCCACTTGGCGCTCGAGCGATGATCTTTGCAGGCTCCGCAGATCAGTGGTTTCCCCTTCATCTGTTTCTGTCTGGGGAAGGGCCGCTTCCAGCGCAGCTATTTGAGCCTTGAGCGCTTTGATCTCTCTATGACTTGGCGAGAGAACAGCCTCGCGTTGGATCAGCGTGTTCTTCAACTGCTTGAGCTGTTGTTGCTCGGGAGAGAGCTGTCCGCTGTTCGGGTCCAGTTCCAGCTGAGTGATCGCGGTTTGCAACTTTGCGCGCTGTTCCTCCAGCTCCAAGAGTTTGCGGTCGAACTCGATCTGGTTCTCTGCCAGACGCACCAATTCATTGCGCCGGAACTCCAGGCTGTTTGGCAACGAGTTCTCATTCTCCTTTTTGTAGGTCGTAATATCGACCTCAAGCGAGGTAAGCTCCTGCGACAACCGATCTTCCTCGCCTTCGAAGAAAGTCCGTGTCTCGATTGCACGTTCCGAGCGGGCGCGTAGGTTCTGCTCCAAAATCGTGGTCACGAACTCATTGGCGATGCGCGCGGCATCGGTTGCGGTGGAGAAAGTGACTTGGATCGTAAAGGCCGACAATTCCCCTGTGCTTCGACGGTGAAATCCAGAGGATCGGATGAGTTCAATCGGCCGAATTGCGGTCGCGGCGCGGAGCAGGCCAATCTTCTCAGACAGTAGCAGATCGTCGCGATCAGCGAACAGGTTCAGATCGTCAATCACCCGCAGCAAGTTATCCCGAGTCATCAGGCGCTGCTCGATCAGCTGCAATCGCTCGGCGGCAGACACGGTGACGGTGGAACGGGCAAGTTCATCTGGGATCTGCTGGCTCTCGACCAGGATCCGCGCTTCACTGACGAAGACAGGGGGCAGAACATAGGCAACAAAGGCCGAGGCACCGATCCCGATTGCGCTCAGGACAATCAAGATGGGGAGGCGCCGCCGGATGATCCCCATAAACTCGCGGACTGCAGTGACCTGTTCCATTCTTCACCTGTAATTTGCCTCGTGACACGTCACGCACGTCTGTGTTTTGCCCTGCTCAGAGCGTTGTCCCGATAAACTTCGGGAGGAGGGGCAGTGTATCACCCATCATATCGCGCAAGCGCGCCTCTGCGTTCTCAATCGGTTCGCCCTTTCCGATCGGTGTGATCAAACGCACCAGCGCCCCATCGCTCCGCCCGGTTTGGACACCATCGTAGAGCAGATAGAGTTTTGATGCATAAGACGACGCCGTCCGCCGTCCAGCTTGGTCAAACCAGTAATACACCAGCTGCTGGTCTACGCCCTTTTGTATAACCGCCCGGTTTACGTGGATCGTGAGCGGTGTGTCGCGACCTTCGAGGGACACATCGACGGGCACTTGCTCGATATTTGACATCTCCCAGCCGCCCGCCGGCAGACAGACCTCGGGCGAGTGAATGCCGCCGCCGTTCTGGTCACGGTACCAAGCGATAAAGAGGTCGACCGGCGCGCGGTGAGCCCGCGAGGCCATCGAGACTGACAGATAGTCGTCTGCGGCGAGAATATCGGCGATCTGCGGATCAAGCTCGCTGCGGAAATTCGTTCTCCAATCGCCAATATCGGTTGGGAATGAGTAGAATGGTTCCCGCTCGATCGTCTTAGGCTCGTGACCGGCAAGGGGGCTGTAGATCAGTGCTGCCAGTCCGAAAACCGCCGCCGAGCCAATCAGTGCGCGCGAGGGTTGGACATCGTTGACACGGGCCAACTGCTCGCCAAGCCCCTCGGTGTCCACATCCAGAACTTCTGAAAACGGTCTGCGATCGCCGCTTAGGCGCTGCATGACGCGGGCAAGTACCAGCATCGCGAGGATGCAGAGTAGGAACACCACCCAGCCCTCAAAGAAGTGCAAGAAGCCTTCGGCATGCTCGATGCCATAATTGTCGACCATGATGCCGATCACACCGATCCGGAAGGAGTTCATCAGGATCGCGATTGGTACGGCTGCCATCAACAGGATGACCTTATGCCAGATCGAGCCCTGGTACAGGACCGCGAAGATATAGGTGAAGCTCATGATCGGGAACATGTAGCGCAAGCCCGAGCAGGCCTCGGCGACGTGCAGCTTATAGGTTCCCAAGTCGATGATATGGCCGTCGAGAAAGACGGGAATACCCATCGCCTGGATCAAAGCCACACCAAGCTCAGAGGAGACACCTTGGAGGAAAATCGAAACTTTCCAATGGATCCAGAAGGGCAGCGGGATCATAAAAGCCAAGTGCACAACCGGTGGCCAAAACTGTTTCCCGCGCCCCCAGCCGAAACTGACCAAGATCATCCCAAAGACCCAGATGATCAGCGCCACCGACACGAACTTTTGGATTTGGGTGAGTGTGCCGAAGAGCCCGACGAGGAGCGCCAGGCCAAGAACCATCAGGCCGGGCCATCGATCTGTCACAGGTCCATGATGCGCAGGGACCGACTTCATTTGACGTAGGAACAGGTATCCCGAGATCAGCGGGATCAACGGACCGTGGCTATATTCAGGTGTTTGCCAGTTCGCCCAGAGATCGGCGATACCGCCGCGGTAAAACAGCACTGCCGCCAGAACGGCGAGACCAAGCCACAGGGCGCCCGGACCTATAAGCTTTAGCCCACGGCCTGTTTCGTGCTTTGTGTCCGTCGATGCGCTCACGTTTCACCTCACCATAGTGCAGGGCAGCATTTTATCGGTAAGCCCGTTCATAATCCATGGGCTGATACCAGCCATTTGCGCGCTTGGTTTAGCACAAAGTGGCTTTCAAGGCCGTAAAATCGTTTTGATCTAGGGATTTGTGCTAATTGAGGCCATCCGGTGGCGAATTTGCCCAGAAGTGAGACGGGCGGCAACCTTTGGTGAGCGTTGTCGCCCCGCCAAACAACGAGGCCGGGTAAATGGTCCGTACCTTTCGGCGATTCTAGCGCGACGAGACCCTTTCGTGCGATTTGGAACTTGTCGGTGTCGCGCGTGGCTTGATGATGTTCTAGTCGATGCTTTCGGGTCTAAGGCCCGGTCGGGGGGTTCCATCGAGGTTATGTTGGAGGATTTGAGCCAGCCAGCCAGCCTCGGAGGTGATGTTATACTCCCGCGCGACGTGCTCTCGGCCCGCTTTGCCGAACCGGACCCCTGTCTCAGGCTCCTTGAGGAGCTTTCCTATCCGGTCCCTGAGTGCCTCGATATCCCCGGGCGGAACCACGAAACCGTTCATTCCGTCATGGACGAGTTCGGGGATCCCTGCGATCCGGGTTGTGATCACGGGCAGGCCGCTCGCCATGGCCTCCATCAGCACCACGGGAACCCCCTCGGCAAAGCTCGGAAGCACCAGTATGTCTGCCCTTGCAAGATGCTCGGCCACTTCCGTTTGAGACTGATATCCAGTGAGTTGGACCGTCTCATCCAACTCCAGTTCTCGGATGCGATCCTCGATCCAGGAGCTATCTGGCCCGTCTCCGATCAAAATCAGCTTGAGATCAGGATGCTCGGGTTTGAGGCGCGCGAGGGTATCGAGCAGGATCGGCACCCCTTTCACGGCAACCAGACGACCGACGAAGACGAGGGTTTTTCCGGTTCGATCGGTGATGTCGTTCTTTTCATAGCGCTCGGTCTCGATGCCGCAATGTACGATATGCATCTTGGCCCAATGCTCGGGAGCCGCGTAAATCATGCCTTGGCTTCGGCAAAAGTGGCTGATGCAGGTCACAAAGGCGGCCTCGGCGATTTTGAGATCAAGCCGCCAGCGGGGCGCTTCGACGAACTCATTAGGCCCATGCATCATGAAGCTGAAGGGGATCTGCGCGAGCCTGCTGGCAAGCATTGCGACGGTGCAGCTCGAGTCCGAGAAGTGATTATGCAGGTGGCGGATTTGCCGGCGATTAAGTTCCTGTGCCAAAACAACGGCTTCGGCAAAGTAGAAGAGCTGGTAGAGGGCAGCGCGCGCGCCTGGTCCTCGCATTCGCCAGGCCTGTGCCAGGGTTGAGAGATAGCGGATCGGCGCTCTAAACAACCCTTTCAAATGGGCCCCAATAAGGGTCGTGGGCCGCATCGCATTGGAGAGGACATAGAAGGTCTTGCTTTGAGCCTCGGCCTCCTCGGGCCCGATGATCTCAGCTGCCGCGGGCTCTCGGATCGAGAAAGTGGTGATGTCAAAGCCATGATCTCTCAGCCCGGCTGCCTCCCGCAGAATGAAGGTGTGCGAGGCTTTTGGATAAGTGCCCGTCAGATAGGCGATCCGAGTGGGAGGTTTGGTCATGAGCTCTGAAGCGGTGCGATTGTTTGCGCGCTCTTACATGATCTTGACCTTCAGAACCATGCTCCGAGAGCCATTCCGATGGGCCAACCGGAGAAAATTGCGATTGATTTTGATCAAATTGAAACCAATCTGAGGGTCTTAACACCGGGTTAAGAACTCGTGCCTTTGGTGGCTCTGGAACCGGGGGGGTGATCCGTGGTGGAGCGGCTATGGATCTTGAAAACGATCTGCTTGTTGAGGGACTCGACGATTTGACGGACGTGGTTTCCGCGGTTGAAGACCGGGTGGAACGCCCTCGATCCCGCGTTGCTAAAGCGGCTCAGCCGAGCTTGCCCCTTCGATCGTCGGTGCTTGTGGGCGACTTGCATAGCACCGGTGAGATTGCTCCTGGCGACATAATGGTGGTCTCTGACCGAGATGAAGTTGCACTCACACGCTTAGCGCAGACCTGGGCGGCAGGCGTGGATGATCCAGCTGAAGCGTCGATTGCGGCAGAGTGGCAAGTGCTTGAATTGTCAGCCGCTCTTGGTGTGAAGACCATTGCTTTGGTGCCAAAGGCGCCCGTCGATCAGGCCCGTTTGCCAGAAGAGATCGAAATGGTGCCGATTGGAGGTGAGAAGGCTGGATCTGGTTTACTGCAAACTCTTCGTGTCTTGATTGCGGCACTGATCATTCGACCGGGAGTGTTGCTGCTGATGCGCCCGCTCCAACATCTCTGGCCGTTGCGGTTGGCGATGTGGTTGGGCGTCCGCGTCGTTCTGGTGGCGGACGATGCGTCAATCGATCAGTTGAGCCGAGGTCGCCTCGCGCGATTTGTTGAGCCTTGGAACCGGAGTGCGCTGCGCCGGGCCGAAGCAGCTCTTGTCCCTGATGCATCCGCTGCGGAGAAGATCCGCCGGCATGGTGTCCGTTTGGACGATATGCAGCAGTTCCGACCGCAGTTCACGGATCGTTGGATCGGGCAGGTCCGAGATGTGCAAAAGCTGCGACCACTCGCTTCGATCGCGGTGGTTGTTCGCGGCAAGGAGAGGGAAGATGTGCTGCGTTGTAAGATGGCGGAGCTCACTAACGCATGTCCGGAGCTGCGGGTTAAAATATTGTCTCGTGCCAGAGTGTTAGATCAAGTCTCGGCAGGGTGTTTCGGCCAGATAGACGTTGTGCAATGCGCGAATGACGATGAGAGAATGGCGCATTTGAGAGAGGTCGATCTAGCCGTTCTATGGCCTGATGACGAGGGCGCCGCCTCTCAGGATGGTCTTGCCCTGCAGGCGCTTGTCGCAGGCACGCCCGTTCTTGCGGATCATGAGGAAGCTCTGCCCGATTGGATCGCCCCGGCAGTGAAACGTGCAAGTCTTTTTGGTCGAGGCGGCTTGTGGAAAACCATAGAGCGGCTGCGGCTCCATCCTTCGCAGCTGAAGCGACTGCGCGGGGCTGCTGCTATGGTGGGGCAAGGCACCTTTGATCGGAATGCCTCTTTGGCCAGTCGGCTGTTGCAGATCTTGATGCGATAAGATCAACCGCGCGATCACAGCACGACCTGCGCAACAGTTGAGATGTGACCCTTATGGTCTGGCGAAAGCCGCGGTTGGACCGCGCTCACCAGCGAAAAGGGATCCAGATCGATGCGTAGATCCACCCAAGATGGCCGCGCCGTCTCACAACACCATGAAAGGGCATGTCTGTGAGTGGGCAACTCACACTTGGACTGGGCCTTGGTCTTGGACGTGGCCAGGGATCTGGCGATGGGAGTAGCACGCTAGCTGCCCGTGTTTTCCTTCTTATCGGGCAATCGAACATGGTAGGCCGACCGCCCTTTGACGGTGGTGCCGAGCACCCTTCGATCGTACGTCAATGGGGTCGGGTGGCGCCCAATGATGGGGTTTTGATCCCGGCGACCAGCCCGCTTCAGCATGTAGATCCGCAAATCAACGATATGGGTCTGGATCTAAGCTTCTCGATCGACTGGGTACAAGCGAACCCGGCGCGGTCTTTGATCCTGGTCCCCTCCGCAAAAGGTGGCTCGAGCCTGGGCAGTGGAGACTGGCAGAAGGGTGGGTTATATTATGAGGATGCCGTGGCGCGTGCCAATGCCGCTATCGCGGCCTCACCCGGTGCGGTATTCGCAGGTTTCCTCTGGCATCAGGGTGAGGCTGATGCCTCTAATGGGAACTATCAAGTTCAACTCGATCAGATGATTGCTGATTTCCGGTCGGATGTAACCGGAGCCGCGACGGTTCCGTTCATTTTGGGTGGTTTCTCGGACATTTATGTCGGGTCCGATCCGAACCGGGCAGCCATGCGCAATATCGTGCTGGATACGCCCAATCGGGTTTCGGACACGGCGGTGGCGGATGCCTCGGATCTCACAATGCAGACCGACAATCTGCACTTTGATGCGGCTGCGCTTCGCATCTTGGGTTCCCGGTACTTCACCGCTTTCAGCACCATCTCGATCACTGCACCGAGTGCTGTTGGTGTGATCCCCAACCAAACGGATGTTTTGGCGCTGGCGGCGCCGTCTGCCATTGGCACCATTCCTAACCAAACCGATGTCCTCGCGCTGGCGCCGCCGGTCGCTTTGGGCACCATTCCTGATCAAACCGATCTCGCCAGCCTCGCGGCACCTGTCGCGATTGGCATGATCCCAGACCAAATGGACGTTGCAGCATGACCCTTCCGTTAGACATCACGCCTTACTTCTCGGGCAGCACGCTGACCTACTCTGCCAATGGCTTGCCGGCTGGACTGGCGTTGAATGGCTCAACTGGACTGATCACCGGTAACCCGAGCACGCCCGGTGTGTCATCGGTTACAGTGACAGCAACCAATCCGGCGGGGTCGGCGCAGCAGAGCTTTCAGTGGACCATTACCTCGTCTGCCAGCGTGCCATCACAAGTGACTGGTCTTGTTGCTGCACCGGGCGATGGCCAAGTCTCGCTCAGCTGGAGCCAGCCGAACAACAATGGCGCTGCGATCAGTGACTATGTGATTGAGCGGCAGATTTCAGGTGGTGGGTTTGTCACGCTCAATGATGGTGCTGGCACGGGCCTGAGCTTTGTTGACACGGGCCTGAGCAACGGTGTGGTGCATGAGTACCGGGTTAGCGCCGTGAACTCAGAAGGCACGGGCGCGGCATCGGCTGTCGCCTCCGCAACGCCTGCATCTTCGGCAACCGTTCCTGGCCAAGTGACCGGGCTGTCGGCGACGCCTGGAGATGCCGAGGTGAGCTTATCTTGGACAGCGCCTGCGGATGGTGGCTCGCCGCTGACGGATTACATCATCGAGGTCAATACGGGCAGTGGCTACAGCACGATTGCAGATGGAACCGGGACTGCCACAAGTTTCGTGCACACCGGACTTGTGAATGGCCTGACCCATACCTATCGCGTCTCAGCTGTGAACGCGATTGGCTCAGGCGCAGTTTCATCGACCGCAAGTGCAACGCCTGTAGCAGCCGGTTCCGCGGTTTCGATCGTCAGCCGTGATACGGGCGTGGATGGAGGGAGCGCGGGTTCCTACACCTTCCCGGCAATCAATATCGGAACGGGCGATGTCATTGTATCGACATTCCACCGCGCAGGCAGCTCGGCAACGGCTGTGACGCTTGGTGGTGCCGCAATGACGGCCGTTGCGAGCGCCAGCGACGGTACTCAAGGCATCTCGGTCTGGCGCTTGGATGCGCAGAGCGCGGGTACCGCTGATGTCGCAGTGACCCTCGCGGCTCAGGCTCAGCGCTGCAGTGTTGCTGTTTGGACGGTTGCGAATGCAGGTGCTGCGGTAGCAGCTTTCGATACCGCCCCGGTGAATGACGTTACGACATCGACTGTCGCGGCGGCAGCCGATGGGGTTATGCTGGCGCATAGCTCGACCGTGAACTCGGCAGAAGTTTTGCCTTCCATGACCTTCACAAATGTCACTCCGGTCGACTTGGGGGGTGGCATCTTTGTCGAAGAACTGACCGCCAACGAGAATGTGTTCCATGGGCTTGGTGACCGGGCGACCACAGCAACGCAATCCGAAACGGTTACGGTCACCCACCCATCGACAGGCAACTTGCAGATGCTTGCCCTGGTGGCGATTGCACCAGCCTGATCCGAAAATCAAAGGTTCAGCGATTGGGCGCCCGCATAGGGCGCCCTTTTCTTATGTTTGGCCGAGCCAGACCTCGGGTAGGTCTTCGAAGGCGCTGCGGATCTCGGCAGCCCAGCGGTTCGAGAGGGCTTGCCAATCCGCATCTTCCTGTTGGATCCGCCGCAAGGTCGAGAATCGGCATTCCCCGACTGGGATCACGGCCAGATCGAGCGGCATCCCCACTGACAGATTCGACCGGATCGTTGAATCCATCGAGAGGAAAACGGCCTGCAGCGCGACATGGAGCGATGTTTGCGGGGTGATCACCCGGTCGAGGATGGGCTTACCATACTTATGCTCGCCGATTTGCAGGAACGGCGTGTCCTCGGTCGCCTCGATGAAGTTGCCCGCTGAATAGATCATAAACGCCCGGTGATCTCCGGTGGAGATCTGGCCTGAGACCAGGATCAGTGCATCCGCCCCGGCTCCTTGTTCGATCAAGTTGGTGCGGTGCCGGTCCTGCATCTCCAGCATGGTATCGCCAACGATCTGCGCGACGCGGAACATGGTCGGTGCGTTCAGGATTGTCTCCACATCCTCGCCCGCTTCGGCCCGTTTGATCGCGGCTGAGAGGCGGTTGATCACCCCTTGTGTAATCGAGAGATTGCCCGAGGACATGGTTGCAATCGCGCGCTCACCCGAGACCTCCCAAGTGTACATTTTGCGAAAGCGCGAGATGTTGTCGACGCCCGCATTGGTGCGGGTGTCCGACATCAAAACCAGCCCGGCATCGAGCTTGATGGCAACGCAATAGGTCATTCGTGCCTCACTGTTGCGACTGCGACTGGCTCGCCTCGGCGATTGCGACGGAGATGTCCATCTGCTCGGTGATCTCACCGGTCACATGGCCGCGGATCGGGGCTGCATCGGTTGCATCAAACCCGCAACAAAGGCGGATATGCCCCGCAGCCGGACAGGTCTCGTGGGTCGGGTCGAAACCGGTCCAGCCAAGCCCGTTGAGATGGACTTCGGCCCAGGCATGGGTGGCGGGATCTTCGGCCTCTGCCTGATGCAGATATCCTGTCACATAGCGCGCGGGCAGCCCGAGCGCGCGGGCCGCGGTAAGGAAGACATGGGTCAGATCCTGGCAAACGCCAGAGCCCAGCGCGAGCGCCTCGGCCGCTGTCGTTTCGGGCTTGGTGACGCCTTTGCGATAGCTGATCCGCTCGTGCACAAGCGCATTGAGTGCGTGCATCCGGGCGAGATCGGTCTCCCCCTCGACCTCACGGGCAATCGCGTCGATGCTCTCATCGGCCCCG
>JBCDAS010000026.1:0-22213 GCA_039185235.1 Pseudomonadota bacterium | reverse complement strand
GACAAGATGTTAGTCCATGGAGATTGGCCGGATCTCTCGGAGGATCTGATCGATCCGGCCGCCGATGACGAGATCGGTTGGGTGATCAGGATGATCGAGGAAATCCGCTCGGTCCGCGTCCAGATGAACGTCCCGGCCGGGGCAGAGATCGAGATGGTTCTGACCGGACATGGCACGGCGGCGGCAATGAGATTGCTTAGAAATAGTCAATCTATTCAAAAGCTTGCGCGGATTTCTGAATGCGCTGTAGCAGAGCATGCGCCCGAAGGATCGGTCACGATCCCGATGGAGGACTGCTCCGTCAATCTGCCGCTGGCGGGGGTGATCGATGTGGCAGTCGAGCAGGCGCGGCTGGAGAAATCACTCGCCAAGTTAGAGAAGGAAATCAAAGGTTTGCAGGGCAAACTTGGCAATGAGACTTTCCTCGCTAAAGCCCCTGATCACGTGATTGAGGAGCAGCGGGAGCGGCTGACTGCGGCCCAGGCGGAGGGCGAAAAGCTCCGCGACGCCCTCACACGCCTCGCGGCGATCGGCTGACCGGCTTCAACGGGTTCCAGCGCGACAGTAAAAGCAGCGCCAGGAGCCCGTAGAACCCCAGATCAACAGCCACCGTCACCGCATTCAACATCTCCCGCGCCGCCGTGGGATCGGCGACGATATTGGGCAGCCCTTCCGGCCCAATGACAACAAAAACCGCGAAGTTGTTTCCAGTATGGAGCCCGATCGCAGCCGCCAAACTCCCCGTCCGCCAAACGGTCAGCGCCGTCACAATCCCGATCGTGCCCGTGATCGCGATATAGGCGAGTCCCTGCCAATCCGTCCCTCCATGGATCACACCGAAGAGCAATGAGGGCAGGATCAGCCAAGCGATCGGATTGCGGAACCGCGCCGCCATCTGCTGTTGTATGTAACCGCGGAACAGCACCTCCTCCCCTCCCGCCTGGATGAAGACGGCGGCAAAGAGCGGGAGGATCCAGAGACCCCAGGCAAAGAGGTCAAACTCGGTCGGCAACGCGACCATACCGGTGGCGAGGGAGAGGATCATCATCGCGATCGAGAAGCCCCCCGCGACCCCGAAGCCAAGCCAGAAATGCCCCCAACTCCAGCGTCCCCGAGCGGTGAGAACCGATGCGATCCCGCGTCGGTGGAAAAGCCTTGCGGCCGCCCAGACGCCCAGCCAGAGGCCAAGAAAAGTAAGGAGAATCAACAGGCTCTGGACTTCTGGCGCCACGTTTGAGAGGATCAGCCCATCGCTCATGTTCTCTAGAATCTCGGTGACTTGACCATCGCCTTGGATCACCGAGACGACCATTGGGATCATCAAGCCAATCACCGAGGCAGCTATCCATAGCGCAACCACCAGGACAAGGCCCAGGAGCACCCGCCAGAGGGTCACACGTTTGCGCCCGGCGCCTACCCAGGCGCGGTAGGCGGGTTGCCAGGGGGCGCTCAAATTCTCGGTCACGGTCGGTCTTTCCCACATTCGTCGCATCGACACTGCCCGCTCCTTCGGTTGCGTTCAACGACAAAGCGGCCTCACGCAATTGCGTCGCAGAGGGCAGGTGGATAAGAGAGACAAAACTTGAACCAGAGGACTGCCAGGATGGATGCCAAGACCTTCAATAAATCCAAGCTTCCGAGCCGCCATGTAACCGAAGGGCCGGCGCGCGCGCCGCATCGCTCTTACTTCTATGCAATGGGCCTGACCGAGGAGGAGATCCACCGCCCCTTTGTCGGTGTGGCGACCTGTTGGAACGAGGCGGCGCCTTGCAACATCGCGCTGAACCGGCAGGCTCAGGCTGTGAAGCTTGGGGTCAAGGAGGGGCAGGGGACGCCGCGAGAGTTCACCACGATCACCGTCACCGATGGCATTGCAATGGGTCATGAGGGTATGCGCTCCTCGCTGGCAAGCCGCGAGGCGATTGCCGATACGGTCGAGCTGACGATCCGCGGCCATGCCTATGATGCGATTGTGGGCCTTGCAGGCTGTGACAAGTCGCTGCCGGGCATGATGATGGCGATGGGGCGGCTGAACGTCCCGTCGGTGTTTCTCTATGGCGGCTCGATCCTGCCCGGGCGGGCCAGGGTTGGCTCTGATATCCCAGAGGATTTCGCCAATCGCGATTTGACGGTGCAGGACATGTTCGAGGCGGTTGGGCGTCATCAGGGCGGTACGCTGACGGATTCAGCGCTCGAGATCTTGGAGCGGGTTGCCTGCCCGTCAGAGGGCGCTTGTGGAGGGCAGTTCACCGCAAACACGATGGCGTGTGTCTCCGAGGCGCTTGGCCTCGCGATCCCGAATTCTGCAGGCGCGCCAGCGCCTTACCAGTCTCGGGACCAATATGCCGAAGCCTCGGGCCGCGCTGTGATGCATCTGGTGGCGCAAAACATCCGCGCCCGCGATGTGATCACACGCGAGAGCCTCGAGAACGCCGCACGGGTCGTTGCTTGCACCGGCGGGTCAACCAATGCGGGGCTGCACTTGCCCGCGATTGCGCATGAGGCCGGGATCAAATTCGACCTTCAGGATGTCTGTGACATTTTCAAAGACACGCCCTATTTCGTCGACCTGAAGCCTGGCGGGAAATACGTGGCCAAAGACCTCTGGGAGGTCGGCGGCGTCATGGTCGTGATGAAGGAGTTGATGCGTGGCGGGTACCTTCACAAAGATTGCGTCACCGCCACTGGCAAGACCATGGGTGAGAACCTCGACAACATCGCGGGCGAGGCGGATGGTCGGGTGATCTTCCCAGTCGATAAGCCGATCACGCCAACCGGGGGCGTTGTGGGCTTGATGGGCAATCTCGCGCCAGAAGGGGCGATTGTGAAGGTCGCGGGCATGAAACGGCTGAAATTCGAAGGTCCTGCACGGGTTTTTGAATGCGAAGAAGATGCTTTCGCCGCCGTCCAGAAGCGCGAATATCACGAGGGCGAAGTAATCGTCATCCGCAATGAAGGCCCGCGTGGCGGCCCTGGGATGCGTGAGATGCTGGCGACCACGGCTGCGATCTCGGGCCAGGGCATGGGCTCAAAGGTGGCGCTGATCACGGATGGGCGCTTCTCGGGCGCGACCCGGGGTTTCTGTGTAGGCCATGTCGGGCCTGAAGCTGCGGTCGGTGGACCGATCGGGTTGTTGCAAACCGGCGATATCATCTCGATTGATGCCAAGAAGGGCACGATCAAGGTGAAGTTGACCGCACCTGAACTCAGGGCGCGCCGTAAAGCTTGGAGCGGCCCTCGCGAGACGATTTACGGGGCCGGTGCGCTGTGGAAGTATGCGCAACTGGCTGGCTCGGCCAAGGATGGGGCGGTGACCCATCCCGGGGGTACTGAGGAGCGGCACTGTTACGCGGATCTGTGATTGGGTGGGTAGGGTTTTGAGTGCGTGTTGTTACAGACGACTGAGCGGGTTGCTCCTAGTGACCGCGGCTTTGACGGCCTGCGATCAGATTGGTGAAAGTGGGGTCGCGGCAGAACTGAGGCGCGTCAAAGGCTTTGCTCTGGTCGAGCAAACCCGGGACAAGGCCGAGATTGTGGCTCAGGGGCAAAAGCTGTGGATTGCTGCGTCCAAGGGGTTTTGTATCGCGCCTGACTCGATCGAAGTGACTGGCCAAGGCATCGTCGCTGTGATCGCCGACTGCATCGATGCCGAGGTGATGGTGACCCCGACCGCGACAGGTGGAACGATCGAGCTGCCGCCGAGCTTCCCGGGGGTGACGACTGTTTCGGTAACCGGTAAACGGGGCTTGAAGAAAGCCTCTAGTATTAATGATATCAGGGCTTTAGAGGCGTTCTTGGAGACTGAACAAGGGCGTCAATTGCTCGGTCGGTCGCGGCAGAGCGAGAGCATGGAAATCCGAGAGATGCGCCGGATTGGAGAGGCGCTCTATGTTCATGTCTATGACACTAGCGGCGATTCCCTGGGGATCTTTGCGCCGGACTTCTGGCGGGTCTTCTTGCCGATTCGGGGTCGGTTGGTGCTGATCACTGTAAATGGCTTTGCAGCTCGCCCCTTGGACAATGAGGACATGATGGGGTTTCTGGCGACTCAGGTCGTACAGCTTCACATGTCCAACGGGTCGCGAGCCTCAAAGGAGGAGTTCGAGATTGCCGCCGCGGTCGAAGGTCGGTTTGATGCGCAAACAGGGCCGATCTCGTTGGCAGAACTGGAGCTCGATGATGGGACAGCGCCGAAGAAGGCGCCCAAGCCCGTGATCCGGCCCGTCCGCGTTGCGAGCGGGTCAGGGCAGCAGACGGCAGAGGCAGGGAGCCCCTTTGCACCAGCGCGAGCGCCCCAAGCCCCAGCGCGACCCAGCTAGACCAAAATCGTTTCAACCTGGGTCAAACAGCAGGAGAGATTTGATCCAGGCTCAGATGCTTAAGCAAGGTCCTGGGATCGGACTGCGACAGTCAGATCCGGTTTTGCTCTAGAGGTCGAGTTCGATCCAAACCGGGACGTGGTCCGACGGTTTGTCTCTGCCCCGCACCGCACTGTCGACCCCTGCGCCGATCAACCGGTCTGCCGCTTGCGGGCTGATCAGAAGATGGTCGATCCGGATCCCGTTATTCTTCTCCCACGCGCCGCGCTGGTAGTCCCAGAAAGAGAAGACCTCGTCTTCTTGGGTGACCTCGCGCGTGGCATCATGGAGGCCGAGGTTGAGCAGTCGACGCCAAGCTGTTCGGCTCTCCGGCATATAAAGGGCATCACCGAGCCAGTTTTCCGGATTTTTGGCGTCTCGCGGTTCCGGGATCACATTGTAATCGCCGGCGAGGATCAGGGGCTCCTCGTTTTGAAGGAGGCTGCGGACATGCGCCTCCATCCGGGCCATCCAGGCGAGCTTGTAATCGAACTTTGGACCGGGGGCTGGATTGCCATTGGGCAGGTAGAGCCCGCAAACCCGGACGGCGGCGGTAGGACCGCTGATTGTCGCCTCGATCCAGCGGGCTTGCGCATCATCGGGATCGCCGGGCAGGCCATGCGAGACGTCTTCGATCGGATGTCGGGCGAGGATGGCAACGCCGTTGAAGCCTTTCTGCCCATGGGTCTCGACTTGGTAGCCTGCGGCTTCGATCTCGTCGCGGGGGAAGGCCGCGTCGATGGATTTGATCTCTTGCAAGAGGGCGATATCTGGCTCGGCTTCCGCCAGCCAGTCGAGAAGCGCTGGCAGGCGGGCTTTGATGCCATTGATGTTGAAGGTTGCGATCTTCATCGCTCTTCTCTTGGCCAGTTGAGGCTGTCAGTCAAGGGCAGGGGGGCTTCCAGCGCGGCCCCTTCGGGACCGCGACTGCCCGCCCACCCTGCCATAAGGGATCTAGTTGTCGATGGCATGGAGAATGGCGAGAAAGGCAGGGCCGAAGCGGTCGGTTTTCTGACGGCTCATACCTTGGATGGTCGCCAATTGATCGAGCGTGCCCGGTTTGGTGCGGGCGATCTCAGCCAAGGTGGTCTTTGTCAGCGTCAGGTATTTGCCGGTGCCGTCTGGGCCGTGGGTAAGGTTGGCATGGGCTGCGAAGAGCGCGTCAAAAAGGGGACCATCGGTGCCGGTCGCGAGTTTTTGGCGCGCTGGATGGGGTGGTTCGATCGCGCCGCCGGTGAGGATCTCAAGGAAGGCACTGCCGTAACTCTTGAGTTTTTTCGCACCGACCCCGTGACATTCGGCGAGCTCGTCCAGGCTTTGAGGTTTGCGTGCTGCCATGTCATGCAGGCTCGCATCTGGGAAGACGGCGTAGGCGGGCACGCGGCGGGCTTTGGCGAGTTTGGTACGTAGGGCCCGCAGCGCATCGAACATCTCCGCATCCACCGGATCGGCGGGGAGCTTGCGGTTTTGGGTCACTGCGCGCATGCGCAACGGATCTTTTCGGAGCAAGACGTCGTTCTGACCTCTTAGAACCTCCCAGCCAGTCTCGGTCACCGACCAGCTGCCGGTTTCGTTTACAGCAGCGTGACCGAGCGCGTAGATCTGGCGGAAGATGCTGCGCCATGCTGTTTTGTCGATCTCGGCACCGCATCCAAAGGTGGGGAGCTGGTCATGGCGGAGTTGGCGGATCCGCTCTGAGTTCTCTCCGCGAAGGATTGCGGTCAGATGCTCGACGCCGAAGCGCTCGCCGCTGCGGATCATGGCGCTGAGGGCTTTTTGCGCGGCCTCTGTTCCATCATAGAGCTCTGGCGGGCGGGCGCTGAGATCGCAGTTGCCGCACGGCTCGCTTCGGCTTTCGCCAAAATAGCCGAGCAAGGCTGCGCGTCGACATTTTGGCGCTTCGGCCAAAGCAAGGAGCGCGTTAAGGCGTTGATGGTCGGCGCGCTTGCGCTCAGCGGGTGCGTCGGTTTCGTCGATCTGGCGGCGGCGGAGCTTGATGTCGTCGATGCCATAGAGGGTGAGCGTATCAGCGGGCAATCCGTCGCGCCCGGCGCGGCCGATCTCCTGGTAGTAGCTTTCGATGGTTTTGGGCAGATCAGCATGGATCACATAGCGGATGTCTGGCTTATCCACGCCCATGCCGAAAGCGACGGTGGCGGTCATCACAACGCCATCGGCGCGGGTGAAGCGGTGCTGGCGTTCTGATCGCGTCTCGTGGTCGAGGCCTGCATGGTAGGCGAGCGCGTCGATCCCTTCGCGAGCCAAGGCGGCGGCGAGGCTCTCGGTCTTCTTGCGGCTGGCGCAATAGACGATCCCTGACTGGCCTGGGCGTTTGCGGATGAAGCTGAGAATGCGGGCTTGTGGGCTCTGCTTTGGTTCAAAGGCAAGGTGGAGATTGGGCCGGTCAAAGCCGCGCAGGAAGATCTCAGGCGGGGTCTTGAAAAGCCGTGAGGTGATCTCTGCCCGGGTGTCTTCATCGGCGGTTGCGGTAAAGGCTGCGGTTTGCACGTCTCCGAGAGCGGCGCGTAGGGCGCCGATGCGCAAGTAGTCCGGCCGGAAGTCATGGCCCCATTGGCTGACGCAATGGGCCTCGTCCACAGCGAGCAAGCTCACGCTCGAGCGGGCAAGCAGCGCTTGGGCACCTGGATTTGCGAGCCGTTCTGGCGCGAGATAGAGGAGTTTAAGTCGTCCTGCCTCGAGCGCTTCGAACACCCGATCCGTCTCGTGTGGGTCATTGGCCGAGGAAAGCGATCCCGCCTCGACACCTGCTTCGCGCAGGGCAGCGACCTGGTCGCGCATCAGAGCGATCAGGGGGGAGATGACAACGGTCAGTCCCTCGCGCATCAGAGCAGGGAGTTGGTAGCAGAGCGACTTGCCCCCGCCGGTTGGCATGATCGCCAAGACATCGCGCCGGGCCGCGACCGCATCGACAATCTCCTGTTGTCCCGGCCGAAAGCCGTCAAAGCCAAAGATAGAGCGGAGAATGTCCTGCGCTTGCATCCGCGATTGGTAGCCGAGAGTGGAGCGATTCACCATCGGGCTTTGAGCTTTGTTTACCGTTTCCTTCGAGATCTTGTGATCGGGACGAGCGTTGACGCGGTCACCCAGGATGGTCAGACTTGGTTTCGGGTTGGGAGATTGAGATGCAGTTGAACACGGATATGGACTTGCCAAGGATGCGGTTTCTGATCGGACTTGAGCGGTTGGTCCGGCTTTGGCTGTGGATCTGCGTTTTGGGGCTTATCGGCTTATTGTTTGGTCTGAACCCGACCTGGATGAGCCTGCTTGCTTTTGGCGGCGTGATTTGGGTTCCACTGGTGGCATTGGTTCTTTGGGGCCGTTGGTTGGACGAAATACTGAACTTTCAGTCTGACGAGACCCGGGGACCGCGCTAGACTGGATATCAACGGCTTTCAAATCTTTAGCTGAGATGCTTTGGCAAGCGTCCCAGGGCCCTGGCGGGCCCAAGGCGGGCAGGGCCCGCCACCCATGCAAGCATGGGCAGGGACGCCCAGCGCCTAGCTCAGAGTTGTGCGAGAGCAGTCCGACTGGGGCCAACGCGCCCGGGAGGGCGCCAAACATGAGCGTATGCGGGCCTTGGCCCGCATTCCGTCTGGTTCGCTTCGGACTGACTTTAGAGTGAAAAGGAGGTCCCGCAGCCGCAGGTCGAGGTTGCGTTGGGATTATCTACGGCGAAACGCGCGCCGATCAACTCATCCTTGAAGTCGATCACCGAGCCGGAGAGAAACGGGAGGCTTTCCGGGTCAATCAGCACTTTCTCCGCGCCCTCGCCGATTACGAGGTCATCGGCGGCTGGGGCATCCTCAAGCGCGAATTCGTAGGAGAAGCCCGAGCAGCCACCCCCCAAAACCGCAACGCGGAGGGCGCTTTGACCGCCCGACTCGGCGATCTCGGCGAGCCGCGCAAAAGCACGGTCGGTTACTTTGACTGGCAGGGTCAAGTCCATCTCGGTCGCTCCTGGGCACTGTCGCGATTGCCAATGCAGCGCGTAATGGCATTATGTATGAAATACCCTGCCTTTCTCAAGAGCCTGTTATGGATGAAGCTTCTCTAGCCCCTTTTGCTGCACATCCTCAACACGCGCGCGGGCGGTTGTTCGAGGAAGCTCCATCGGCCCATCGATCCCCCTTTCAGCGGGATCGCGATCGGATCATCCACTCATCGGCCTGGCGTCGGTTGAAGCACAAGACCCAGGTCTTTGTTGAGCATGAAGGGGACTACTACCGGACCCGGCTCACCCATTCCATCGAAGTAGCGCAGATTGCGCGGACAATCTCGCGTGTCTTTCGGCTGAACGAGGATTTGGCGGAGGTGGTCGCTCTTGCCCATGATCTTGGTCACACGCCTTTCGGCCATACGGGCGAAGACGCACTGGCGGCTTGTATGGCGGACTACGGGGGCTTTGATCACAATGCCCAGGCGCTCAAGATTGTCACCCAGTTGGAGTGTCACTATGCATCCTTCGATGGGCTGAACCTGTCATGGGAAACGCTTGAGGGGATTGCCAAGCATAACGGGCCCCTGGTGCCGCCGTGGCCCTTCGCGATAGCAGACTACGTCGCGCGTCATGATCTGGAACTCGACACCCAAGCCAGTGCTGAGGCGCAGGTGGCTGCCCTCTCGGATGACATCGCCTATGTGAACCACGATCTTCATGATGGGCTACGCGCCGGGCTCTTTACGGTGGAGCAGGTCGCGAATCTGCCAGTTGTCGGTGATTGTTTGGCCGAGGCCGATCGTCGTTTCCCGGGAATTGCCGAAGACCGACGCCGCCACGAAGCGCTGCGACGGGTCTTTGGGGTCATGGTGGACGATGTCCTGGTCACCTCAAAACGTCGTTTCGAGGACGCAGAGCCGGGCTCGCTTTCCGAGGTTCAGGCTCTGGACCATCCGGTCATCGCCTTCTCAGAGCCCATGGAGCGGGATATCAAGACGATCAAGGAGTTCTTGTTCGCCAATATGTATCGCCATCACCGGGTCAAACGCATGCGGATCAAAGCAACGCGGGTGGTGGAGGAGCTCTTTCGCATCTTCATGGAAGATCCAACTCTGATGCCGCCAAATTGGAGCGCGGAGTGTTCAGATGATGAGACGATGCGCGCACGTGTGGTGGCGGACTACATCGCCGGGATGACGGACAGGTTTGCGCTGGAAGAGCACCGGACGCTCACAGATCCATTTGCCCGGGCCTAGCCTCTCAGCATTTCGCGGGATCGATCGAAAAGCGTTCGACCAGGAAGCCAAACAGATCGTCAATCTCAAATTCCGCCCAAGCGTTTTCCTCCGCCAGAGCCAGGAAGCGGGGGTCTTTGCAAACCTTCTCGATGATCGCAGGTTTCATCCCGTTGAGTGCGACTACGGATGCAGCGCTGTTCGGATCCTTCATGCGGAAATGGAACGAGACGGTCTGCTCCTCCATTGTGACCTCGGACAGCGTAATCCGATCGTCGACTTTCTTGGGCAAATCGTCGAATCGGCCTGCGAGGAAATCGAGAAACTTTTCTCGCGTATCTGGATTGATCTTGGGCTCGACATGCTTTGAGCCGGAGATCAATGGCACATAGGTATCCTGCGGCGCGAAAACCGACGTTTCGGTCGCGACCACATAGGTGATAGCGATGATCCCCACTGCTAGGCTTAACCACTTCATGCCCAGATACCATTAAACGAGGCGGCTATGCTCCACCGCCGCTTTCACAAAATCCCTGAAAAGTGGGTGCGGGTCAAAGGGTTTTGACTTTAATTCCGGATGAAACTGCACTCCGATGAACCAAGGATGCCCAGGAATCTCAACAATCTCAGGCAGACGACCGTCTGGCGACATACCGGAAAAGGAGAGCCCAGTGGCCTCTAGCTTCTCCCGATACTTGGTATCGACCTCGTAACGGTGGCGATGGCGTTCGGAGATTCGCGGCTGCCCATAGACTTCGGCAACCCGGCTGTTGGCTGTCAGATCGGCATTGTAAGCGCCCAAACGCATGGTCCCGCCTTTGTCATCATTCACGGCGCGTTTGACGGTTCGGTTGCCCTCGAGCCACTCCTTGAGGTGGTAGACAACGGGCTCGAACCGTCGCCGTTCGCCTTCGGTCTCGTGGTCGAATTCCTCTGATCCTGCATCCTTGAGCCCAGCCTCATTGCGGGCGGTTTCGATGACCGCCATTTGCATGCCGAGGCAAATGCCGAGATAGGGGACTTTGCGCTCTCGCGCGAATTGAACCGCGCGGATCATGCCTTCGGTCCCGCGCTCTCCGAAGCCGCCAGGAACCAAAATGCCGTGATAGTTCTCGAGATATGGCGCGGCGTTTTCACGCTCGAAAACCTCTGAATCGAGCCACTCCGCATGGACCTTCACTTGGCTCGAGATGCCGCCATGGGTCAAAGCCTCGGCAATCGACTTATAGGCGTCTTCCAACTGAGTGTACTTGCCAACCACGGCGATCCGCACCTCGCCATCGGGGTTTTGGATCCGTTGCACGACAGTCTCCCAACGCTCCAAATTGGGTCGCGGGGCTGGGGTGATACCAAAAGCGTTCAGTACCGCCTGGTCGAGACCCACCTCGTGATAGGCAAGCGGTGCTTCATAGATCGATGCGAGATCTTGGGCTGGGATCACGCTATCGGGCCTGACATTGCAGAAGAGCGCGATCTTCTCGATCTCCTTTTGAGGGATGTCCCGTTCGGTGCGGCAGACCAACACATCGGGCGCAATCCCGATCGAGCGCAGTTCCTTGACAGAGTGCTGGGTCGGTTTCGTCTTCAACTCGCCCGAGGCGGCAACGTAAGGCAGAAGAGTGAGATGCATGAAGATGCACTCCCCCCGCGCGCGCTCCTGAGCGAATTGTCGAATGGCTTCGAAGAAAGGCAGACCTTCGATATCGCCTACTGTGCCGCCGATCTCGCATAGCATGAAATCAACCTCGTCATCGCCGATCTCAATGAATTCCTTGATCTCGTTAGTGACATGCGGGATCACCTGGATCGTCTTGCCGAGATAGTCTCCACGGCGCTCCTTCTCCAGAACAGTCGAGTAGATTCGACCAGATGAGACACTGTCCGTCTGACGCGCGCTGACGCCTGTGAACCGCTCATAATGGCCCAGGTCGAGATCGGTCTCGGCCCCGTCATCGGTGACAAAGACCTCACCATGCTCGAACGGGCTCATCGTACCGGGATCAACATTCAAATATGGATCGAGCTTTCTCAACCGGACCGTGTAGCCGCGAGCCTGCAATAGCGCCCCGAGGGCAGCGGAGGCCAAGCCCTTACCCAAAGACGACACAACGCCGCCTGTAATAAACACATACCTAGCCATGTAAGATCCCGCGCCCCTCAACTCAGTCTATTTTGTAGGATCGTTCTCGCGACCCACATTATCTTGGTCCACGGGAGTCGTTGAATACGCGATTCTAGCGGCGACGGCAAGCTGGCGTGAGGCCGGATAAGGCCGTTTCAGGCGGCTTCCGCGTCAATGAGATGGATCATGCTCATATAGGGCACTTTTCGGCCCGACTCGCGGATAAGGGCACCTGTTACGGTGATGACCCAGGAGTCCTCGTGCCGAAAGGCGGTGTAGACCTCGAATTCGGGAAAGAGCGGTTGGATGCTCTCTCTCGCGATCTCGCTTTGAAAGAAGGCTTGCCAAACGCGCATGGGGCTTGCGGATATCAAAAAGCCGGACCCTGAGAAGTCATACGAGCCCTCACCACCGGTTTCGGCATCAATGACGATTGCTCGGAACTTGGCCAAGGGCGCCTCTTTCTCAGGAAGACCCAGAGTACGGCGCTGCGGCGGGGCATAAAACCCTCGCCATCAAAACTTCGCAGGAATGTCACAAAGCTAGGGCGCGCCCGGCTTTACGAACGTCGTCGACCAATAGGCAAAGACCCGGTTGGTCATCAGGATCGGGAAGAGATAGCCAACCACGATGTTATAGATCACGGGCTTCTCCATCACCTTCAGCACCATGCGTCCAGCAATCCCCATATCGAGCAGCTTTCCCGCGCGCCTTTCATGGCGGTGACAGGTGGGAAGGATCTGCTCTGACAAGTTTTCCTCGGATTTGAGTTTGAACCCGGCCGCCTTTGCTTTGACCTTTACGTCGCCATAGAGCTCGAACCGAGGAACGGCCATGCCACGCTCGAGCAATCGGGCGGCGCGCATTTCGTCCTCGGAGCGGGTAGCGATCCGGCGGTCTGCGTACCCGTCATAGACGATGAAGACGCCGCCAGGCTTCAGCACACGAAAGACCTCGTCAAAGACTTTGCGTTTGTCCGTGGAGTAACAAAGCGCCTCGACCACAAAGACCACATCGAAGCGGTTTTCGACATAGTCGCTGAGATTGTGGAAATCGCCCTTCAGGACCTTCAGGTTCGGGTGCTTGCGCTCGGCACGCCGCGCAAACTTCATCTGAATGTCCGAGAGATCTTGCGCATCGAACCGCGACTCTTGGCGCTTCTTTGCCAACCAGGCGGAGTTTGCAGCCCGTCCCGCAGCCAGTTCGAGACAAACTCCTTTTTGCGGCATTACCCGATCAATGTGGCGGGCTTGGTACCAGAAATCATCCTCCTTGAAGGTTCCAGTTTCCGAGACGCCCATATGCAGGACATTGGTCTTTGAGTGAAAGTACGAATAGGCGAACTGGTTTGCCCGATAGTACTCGTTGATGGTCCGCTGATCGGCCTTGGCTCGCGCCATTTCGTCGAGGTCAAAGAAGCGCGCCAAGCGCCCTAGCCGGCGCGCAACCTCGTCATCGTTAGGGAGAGTTTCCATCGCTCGCGCGCTCCTGATAGACGAACCAGAGATTACGGGCGTAGACAAAAAAACCAAGCGATTGGCCCAGGATAAACACGGGGTCTTTTCGGTAGATCGCGTAGGCCAGCAAGATTGCCGCGCCTGCGATTGAAAGCCACCAGAACGAGACTGGGATCACTGATTTCTGTGCCTTCTCGGTCGCGATCCACTGGAGCAAGAAGCGCATCATGAACATCAGTTGACCGCCCAGGCCGACGCTGATCCAAAGCAGCTCGGATTGCGTCTCGGCACCCAGGAAGGTCATCAGGCCCTGCATTACGGATCCTTGTGGGTGACGGTTGGGACTTTGCGGCGGCGGATCAACCACCAGACGCCAAGGAGGTCCTGGATCCCAACAAGAGCGCGGCCAATATTGGTGTATTTGGAGCGCCCCGCCTCGCGGGCGCGATGACTGACATCGACAAGCGCAATCTGATAGCCCTCGCGCCGGACAAGCGCAGGAAGGTAGCGGTGGATGTGATCGAAGAAGGGCAGGCTGAGGAAGACGTCGCGCGGGAAGGCTTTTAACCCACAACCGGTGTCCCTGGTATCATCGTGCAGGATCCACTGGCGCAGCGCATTTGCCGCGCGCGAGGCAAACTTTTTCGAAGCCGTGTCCTGTCGGTCGACCCGCTGTCCCGCCACAAGCCCGAGATCTTTGGCGCCGTCCAGCAGAGGCGCGACAAGTCTGGGGATCTCGGCGGGTGGGTTTTGGCCGTCGCCATCGATGGTACAAATGATCGGGGCATGTGCCGCCAAAACGCCCGAGCGCACAGCGGCTGATTGCCCGCAAGCCCCTCGATGACGAACCTCGCGGAGCCAGGGAAACTCCTCGCGCAGCTCGGCGATCCGCTCAGACGTCTGGTCGGTTGATCCGTCATTGACGAAGATCGCCTCAAACGGCCCATGGGGGGCGCATGCCTCGGCGATCTCGCGGGCCATCAGGCCGATATTCTCAGCCTCATTCAGCATTGGCGCGACGACCGTGAAGCGGGGTGTGGGAGGCGTCTTGGACATCGAGCGAGTGATAGGGGATGTGTCCCGGCGGGCCAAGCGCTTATTCACACGCGGTCCAACGCTCTCCCGGGGGTGTGAAGACGCGGACCGTTTCAGGTTTGCCGCGGTTGTAGTTAAAGAAGGAAACGCTGGTCCGCTCCACAAGCTCCGGTCGGCCATCGGGCAAGGCAGGCGCCATGATGCCCCACCAGCGGTCCTCGACCAGGAAGAGCCGGTCATCAAGCGTCAACAGCATTTCGGCACCCGAGGACGGGTTGGCAACGATCGTTTTGGTCTCGGTCCGAAAGATCAAACTTGGTTCGCGATATCCGATGGTGATCAGAGGTCCCGCAGAACACGGGCGCCATTGGGCGACGGCTGCGGCGATGCGTGGCGTCCCAAAACCGGTCTGCAGGGAAGGTAGACCAAATTGCAGAATTGCCGGGAAGAGGCAGAGAGCTGCGATCAAACTTCCCGCCGCCTGTGTAAACCGGTTGGCCGAGAGCGCCCCCCGGACAGCAACCCAGGTCGCCGCAATTGCAGGGAGGGCAAGGAGAGCGGCCCCTATGGCAAGTTGACCCTCGATCACCACCGGGCCTATGAGACAGGCGAGACCTAATGCGATGCCAGGAAGACCAACCAAAAAGGCACTGATCCGGCGTTGCCAGCGGGCGGGACTGTCCTCGGGCGCATCAATCAGCCACGCACCCAATGCAATGGCAATCGCGGGGTAAAGCGGCAGAACATAATGTGGGAGTTTGGTCGGCACCGCCTCCAAGCCGAGCCAAAACGGGACGATCCAGGCGATCAGCAGGGCCATCCAGGCGGCCTTTCTTTGGCGCCAGATCCAGGGCAGGGCTAGGGGCAAAAACGCAGCCCATGGCCAAAATGTGCCCCAGATGATCAAGCTGTAAAGGCCGGGCGGGCCCCAGTGCTTCTCCTTGCCCTCTTGCACCTTGCCAAGCAGATCATTGCCAAGACTGTCGCGGAAAAACGCGCCGTCGGAGATGATCCAAATTGCTATCAGCCAGGGCGCGCAGAGGGCGATGGTCAGTGCAATCCCCGGGAGAGGTCGCATCTTCAGGTAAGGTGGACGTTTCCGCGTCAACGCCCAGAGCCCTAAACCAGCGAGGATCACAATCAGCGGGACAATTGGTCCTTTCAGCAAGATCGCCGCAGAGATTGAGATCCAGAGAACGGCTACGGCTGCAATCCCGCCGGTGTTTTGGGGCAGCAGCAGCCTGCCCAGTGCGCCGAGTGCCAAAACCCCCGTGAGCATCAGGGCCGCATCCGTTTTTGCAATATTGGCCTCGACCGCGAAGAGGACGCAAGAGGCTAGAATCAGGCTCGAAACCATGGCAGGTTTCGGCCCGACAAATGCGCCTGCGGTCCATAGCATCGCCAGCGCAGCGATGATCGCTGCGAGCGCCGAGGGGAGACGATAGGCCCAAATGTCAGCCTTGGTGCCCCCAAAGGCCGAGGCACTTATGGCTTGCAGCCAATAGATCCCAACGGGCTTCTTCCATCTCGGTTGTTCTTGGAACCGGATGTCAATCAGATCGCCGGTCTCAAGCATCTGTTTGGTTGCTTGGACGAAGCGTCCTTCATCCCGATCGGTGACCGGGAGTGTGGTGGTGCCTGGAAGAACGACGATCAGAGCGACCGAAAGAACCGTTATCACACGGATCCCAGGACGGCTCAGCAGGTCCCAAAGGGGGCAGAAGATGCGCTCTAGGCGATCCACTGCGCCAGAGTCCCTACTCGGCGGCTTCTGGAACTGTTGCGCTTGGCAAATTCGGTAAAGGTTGCTCGACCTGCGAGGGCGGCGGAAGAGGTAAAGCGCCTCCGGTATCTCCCAGCGGGCCAAAGACCGATCCACCGCGCCCACCATCTGAAACGATGGTCAAAGCAATCGAGGTGCAGAGGAATCCCACACCGATCACCCATGTGACTTTGCTGAGCGCTGACGCAGCCCCCCGAGAGGAGACCATCCCTCCGCCACCGCCACCGATGCCAAGTGCACCGCCCTCGGAGCGTTGCATGAGCACAACGGCGATCAGGACAACCGCAAGGATCAGGTGGACGATCAGGATGATGTTTTGCATGCAACAGACCTCTCGGGCCGACCGATTATGTTTGGTGACGCGTTTCCTAGCGAGTTAGGGCGTGTATGTCGACTGGAAAAGCCCGCGCGTCAGATCAAGACGCCTCGACATCGTCTACATCCATCTGGCCCGTCAGGAAGCGGCGGATGATGCTCCAACTGAGCCCGATGCCGAGCGTGATCCCAATCGCTATAAGTGCGATCCAAATGATCGGGTTTTGGTTCTCTACCGAGAGATCCAGGATCCCGTAGGAGACGAGCACCCAAACGAAGGTTCCAAGTACGGCAAGGACCAACGCATTGCCAAGAAGACCAATGGAGCGCAAACCTGCGCGCAAAAAGATGATATAGATCACTGCAATGATCAGCCCTGCGAAGACCTTCAAAGCCATGTTATCGGCAAATCCGTCCTTCACCCAACCGACATAGGAGTAACCCGTCGGATTGAAGGTCGCCAGAACCAGGGTCACGGCTGCCAGGATCCGAACTAGAATGCCAACACCACTCAGCCGCATGGCTCCCACTCCTTTCAAGATCTAAGTCATATCTAGTCGAACAAGAACGCCCTTGCCAGTGCCGTGGCTAGAAAACGCGGCGGGATTTCAAAGAGGCCGCTAAAGATCACACTAACTTTGGATCATGCCAGCTCACTCACTGCGCAAGCATCCCGGAGCCCTGACGGGCCCTCGGCGAGCAAAGCTCGCCAACTTCGCATAACTGCGAAGCGGGATGCCCAGCGCCTAGCTCAGTGTTCCGCGAGAGAGGCTCGACTGGGGCCAATGCGCCCGCGAGGGCGCCAAGTATAGGTGCATGCGGCGTAAGCCGCATTCCGTTTGGTTCAGCGTCTTGATTTTCAGTCCGTGGTCAGAAGGTCATAAATGTCTCCCAGGCCGGGGACTGAGTCCTGACTCACGACTACGAAACGATCATCCAGGATGTAAGCCACGCCTACCGGTTCGCGTAAGACTTCTGGGCTTGGAACATCACGCCAGGACAAACGCCCCAAATCATAGCGGATTGGTTGAGCAGGCTCCAAGAGAGTGGCAACAGTAACCTCGCGCTCCAGCATACCCGCGTCCCCTTGGCGGAGATCGACGATCAGGGCTGTGCCGGAAAAATATACTTGGCCGAGCTCGAAGCCATCTCGCTTTGCGTCGCCTGGGGTGATCCGCTGCCCTCCGAATAGCGGTCCAAGCACGGGCGTGATGCTTAGATCGATCCGATCTTCATTTCGGGCATGTCGTGCAGCTCTTGGAATTGGTGCGCCCTGCGGCCCATTCGGGGTTAGAATGAGCAGCCGGTCGACCACCGTCTCAATGTCCGAAGGCAAAGCGAAGAGGATTGGCTCCCCTTGTAACGGATCTTGCGGAACGGGAGCGCTCGCCGTGCAGCCGGAGATCAAGAGGGCTGTCAGAAAAGCTCGGGTCATCAATGCAACCTGCCGAAGGTGGCTGGAAAAGAAAAGAGCTCCGCCATGCGGAGCTCTTCACAAATGGGCGCATTTTCGCGATCAGTTCTTGGACTTATCGACCAATTGATTAGCCTGAATCCAAGGCATCATCGCGCGAAGTTTCACCCCGACTTCCTCGATTTGGTGGGCGTCGTTGTTGCGCCGGATCGCCTTGAACATGGGCAGACCGGCTTTGTACTCGCGCATCCATTCCGAGACGAAGCGGCCATCCTGGATGTCTTTCAGAACCTTCTTCATCCGCGCCTTGGTCTCGTCATAAGGCAGGATCTGCGGGCCAGAGTGATACTCACCGAATTCAGCAGTGTTCGAGATCGAGTAGTTCATGTTCGCGATGCCGCCTTCATAAATCAGGTCGACGATCAGCTTCACTTCGTGGAGACACTCGAAATAAGCCATCTCGGGTTCGTAGCCTGCCTCGACCAGGGTCTCGAAGCCCATCCGGATCAGCTCCACCAGGCCGCCGCAGAGAACGGCTTGCTCGCCAAAGAGATCGGTTTCGCATTCCTCTTTGAAGTCGGTCTCGATGATGCCCGACCGGCCACCACCAATGGCCGAGCAGTAGGAGAGCCCGATCTCCAGTGCTTTGCCAGAGGCATTGTTATGAACGGCAACCAGGCAGGGAACGCCGCCGCCTTTGACGAACTCGCCACGCACCGTGTGGCCGGGGCCTTTCGGGGCCATCATGATCACATCGACGCCGGGTTTCGGCTCGATCAGTCCAAAATGGACGTTCAGACCATGGGCAAAGGCAATCGCCGAGCCATCGCGCAGGTTATCGTGGATGTGGGCATAGTAAGTCTCTGCCTGCAGTTCATCGGGCATCGCCATCATGATCACATCCGCCCAGGCCGCCGCCTCGGCAATCGTCTTGACCATCAGGCCTTCTGCTTCGGCTTTCGCTGCCGAAGGCGAGCCCGGGCGCAGTGCCGCGGCCACGTTTTTCACCCCTGAGTCCCGCATATTCAGCGCATGCGCATGGCCCTGAGAGCCATAGCCGACCACGGCCACGTTTTTGTCTTTGATCAGATTGATGTCGCAGTCGCGATCATAGTAGACGCGCATCGCCGTCCCTTTCCTCTTTTCTCCTCCGGAGTCTCCCGGAGTTTGATCGGCGCTTGCCTAATGGAGCGAAACCCCGATGACAAGCCCGCTTCGTTGACGTTTCGGATCGTTTCGTGTAGCTGCCTTTTCACTGGAGAACCCCGATGTTTTGGCAACCAATCATGGCGATCGACTTTGACGGCACCCATCGGGGTGCGGTCGACCGCCCATCATGCCTACAGAGTAAGCCAGAGCCGCCCGAGGCCTGCCGACCTATCTGACATCAGCGTCAGTTTTTTCGTCAAGCGCCTGGGACCCAATCCCGGGCGTTTTCATTTCATGGAGAAGAAAATGGAACTCCAAATCGCGCATATTGAGGACGTTCTGCCTCACCTGGTTGAGGGGCACGGTATATTTGTGAACCGACGCCCGAGCTATCAGGTGATCGATTACGGATTCGTGGTGGACGAGACCTTTAGCTCGGAGGTTGCGTTGCAGTGCCGGGGGCTGAAGTTCGACGAGGATGGCGTGATCATCGCGCGACCGTTCCACAAGTTCTTCAACATTGGAGAGCGCGAGGACCCCAAGGAGATGGACTGGACCAGGCCGCATGTCGTCCTGGATAAGCTGGATGGCTCGATGATCCATCCGGCCCGGATCAATGGAGAGCTGGTCTTCATGACGCGCGCGGGCGTGACCGATCATGCTCGGGCTGCTCTGGCCTTTGCGTCTGAACGTGTGCTGAAGCTTTGCGACGCCGAACTGAATGCCGGACGGACGCCGATCTTCGAGTTCACAGGGCCCGAGAACCGAGTCGTTGTGCTCTATGAGACTCCCGCGCTGACCTTGTTGGCAAGCCGAGAGATCTTGACGGGTCGGTATCTCGGCTTGGCGGACTTGGAGGCGTTGGCCCGGGCGTTCGATGTGCCATTGGTCCAGCAATTCGGTACTGTCGATGATGTTACGCGCTTCGTTGCAGAGGGTCGCGCTCTCGAAGGCGTCGAGGGTTATGTGGTGGCATTTGAGGATGGTCATCGGGTCAAGCTGAAGGCCGAGGCCTATGCGTTGCGCCATAAAGCGCTTTCTGCGGTGCATCTGGAGAAGAACGTGCTCCAATGGATAACTGCGGAGGCGCTGGATGACGTCTTGCCGCTGCTCAACGACGACGCGGCCGCGCTGGTTGCGGATTATAAGCGGCAGGTCGATAACGCCGTGGCCGCTGCGGTGGAGCAGATCGAACATGTGACAACTGCGCAAGACGGGAAATCGCGCAAAGAGCTTGCCCTTGCCGTGCAGGCCGAACTGCCCAAACACCTTCGCTCGGCGGCGTTTGCGGTGGTCGACGGACGTTCAGCGCGAGATGCGGTTATGAAGCACCTCTCTTGGGCGGCACATAGCCAACCTAGGGTCGATCAGGTCCGTCCGTTCTATGGGCTCAGCTGGAATGCGGCGCATCTTACCGAAATAGAGCCGGGATAGGGGAACTTATCCCGGTTGAACCGGGTTTTCGAGCTGGGCTTCCCAGAGTTTGCGGGTGCAGATGTTCTGGGGGCGGGTGTCTTGCAGGGTTGGGCGCAGGCCGAGGCCGACGATCCGTTCGCTCACAGCGATTGCCATGAAGGCGGGCAGCTGATCGGCGCGGACGCCTTGGAGGACTTGGTCACCAGAGAAGACTGGCAGACTGTAAGGCGCTGGGAAGTTGTAGTTGCGCATAGCCTGCGGGTTGCACGATCCGTCATCTGGTGTGATCCGGATCGCGGGATCATTATTGGGTGATCCGTCCCGGCCCTCATCGATCGCGAAAATGATCGAGAGAGGGCGGCTGCCATCCTCTTGCAGGGCCATATAGATATGCGGCGCTTGCGATGCGGCGAAGGCGACTTGCTGCTCTCGGCTGGTCAGACCGAGCTCGACATCTGGAGAGGGGAGCGTTGTGACCGGCGCCGTCGTGGGCTCTCGGGGGGTCGGTTCGGGAAGGGTCGCGGCTTGGGCTGCTGGAGCCGCGTTGCTTGGTGTTCCATTGCTTGGTGCCTCGGAGCTGGATAGGTCGAAAGGCGCCGTCACGTCGATCCCTAAGGTTTCGCTGACCGGTTCTTTGCAACCCGCGAGCAGGCCGAGGCAGAGCAGACAGGCCGCCCTGAGCATCAATCCATGCCTTCCGAACCGCGCGACAACGCCGCGACACCGGTGCGTGCCATCTCGACCAGGCCCAAGGGCCGCATCAACTCGGCAAAGGCATCGATCTGCTCTGGCACGTCCGAGATTTCGAAAATGAAACTGTTGAGTGTCACATCGACGACCCTTGCGTTCATGATCTCGGCCAGACGCATCGCCTCGAGGCGTTTGTCGCCTTCGCAGCAGACTTTGATAAGGCCCAGCTCACGTTCGACATGTGGGCTCGCGGCGGTCAGGTCGGTGACGTTATAGACCGGCACCATCCGCTCCAATTGATGGTGGATCTGCTGGATCACCGCAGGAGTTCCGGTGGTCACGACAGTGATGCGGGATCGATGGCCGTGACGGTCGGTCTCGGCCACTGTCAGGCTCTCGATGTTATAGCCGCGCCCCGAGAAAAGGCCGATCACCCGCGCCAAGACGCCTGGTTCGTTATCGACCAGGACCGACAGCGTGTGCCGCTCCTCCCCCTCATCCAGTGGATCGCGAAGATTATAGGCGCTTTTGCGCGAGGATCCCGGTTTGAGGGAGAGAGCGTTCATGACCGTTCCTTAGACAAGCACCGCCCCTGAGGTCTCGATCGCGCCCTGCGTCTCGGCCTCGCCCAGCAGCATTTCGTTATGCGCTTTACCCGATGGGATCATGGGGAAGCAATTCTCGTGTTTCTCAACCAGGCAATCGAAGATGACCGGCCCATCATAGTCGAGCATTTCCTTGATCGCCTCATCCAGATCGTCCGGGTGATCGCATTTGATCCCTTTGCAGCCGAATGCCTCGGCCAGTTTCACGAAATCGGGCAGGGCTTCGGAGTAGCTGTGAGAATAGCGCTCACCATGCAAGAGCTCCTGCCACTGGCGGACCATGCCAAGGCGTTCATTGTTCAGGATAAACTGCTTCACCGGAGCACGGTATTGGACAGCGGTGGACATCTCTTGCATGACCATCATCCAAGATGCCTCGCCTGCAACATTGATCACCAAGCTCTCGGGATGGGCGATCTGGACACCGATCGAGGCTGGCAGGCCATAGCCCATGGTGCCCAAGCCGCCAGAGGTCATCCAGCGATTGGGATCCTCAAAGCCGATGAATTGAGCCGCCCACATCTGGTGTTGGCCGACCTCGGTCGCGACATAGCGATCCATGCCCTTGGTCAGCTCCTCCAGACGCTGCAGCGCGAATTGCGGTTTGATCGTCTTCTTCGAGTTCTTGTAGCTCAAGCAATTGACCGCCTTCCAACCGGTGATCTGGTTCCACCAG
>JBCDAS010000025.1:0-22811 GCA_039185235.1 Pseudomonadota bacterium | reverse complement strand
GTTGATACTTCCTTCTCCAGAATGATGTTCTGGCAGCGTGGCGCTCTTGGCCCGTGTCATGGTTTATTGTATGGGTCTATACCTCGCAACACGTGGGGTGACCGTTGCCGCCCCGGTAACTGGTGACGTTTTCGGGCTTCTCCCGCATGGTCGTCGGTTATTATCCGTCCTCGAGACTTACCCTAAAGGGTGACGGTCATGTGGTAGGGTGTGGATACAGTAATCATGTGTGACCGGAAATGTCGGTTACTTAACCCCGCGCGGGCCGAGAACTTTCTCCATGGTCGCCCGGATCTCGAGGACACGCTAGCCCGGTTGAGAGCGTTCGAGGCGGTCGGGGCCGATTGCCTCTATGCGCCTGGTCTCCCCGACCTCGACGCGATCAAGACAATCACCTCCTCGCTTGAGAAACCTGTGAACATCGTGATCGGCATCCGCCCCAAAGGGGTCAGTGTCGCTGCACTGGCCGAAGTTGGTGTCGCGCGGATCAGCCTTGGCTCAGCCCTGGCACGTCGTGCCTATGGCGCCTTGATCGAGGCGGGGCAGGAGATCCTGGGGCCCGGTACTTTCTCGGAGGCTGAGAGGGGCGCCCCCTTCGCCACCATCGAAACCCTCCTGAAATCTGAGCCCTAACGTAGCCCGGCATTGCGCCGCCCTGCCTTCTTGCCTAAGACGCTCTGCGCAGACTGACCTCGGGGAGATGATCATGAGCCACGCCGATCTTGAGACCGCGATTGAGACCGCCTGGGATGGGCGTGACGCCATCACCTCCGCCACAACGGGCGAGACCCGCGAGGCGGTGGAAACGGCACTTGACCTCATGGATAAAGGCGCGCTTCGCGTTGCCGAGAAAAGCGCGGACGGCGCCTGGAATGTTAACCAATGGGCCAAGAAAGCCGTGCTTTTGAGCTTTCGCCTCAACGACATGACCCCGATCGAAGGCGGCCCGGGCACGGCCACCTGGTGGGATAAAGTCCCTTCGAAATTCGAAGGTTGGGGGGATAATCAATGGTCCGAGGCAGGGTTCCGTGCGGTGCCTAACTGCGTCGTCCGCCGCTCGGCCTACATCGCGCCGGGGGTGGTGCTGATGCCGTCTTTCGTCAACCTTGGTGCTTATGTCGACAGCGGCACGATGGTGGATACCTGGGCAACTGTCGGCTCTTGTGCACAAATCGGCAAGAACGTGCATATCTCAGGCGGTGCTGGCATTGGTGGCGTGCTGGAGCCGCTGCAAGCAGGCCCAGTGATCATCGAAGATGAATGCTTCATCGGCGCCCGTTCGGAAGTGGCCGAAGGGGTGATCGTGCGCGAAGGCTCGGTCCTCTCGATGGGGGTCTTCCTCGGTGCCTCGACAAAGATCATCGACCGGGCGAGTGGCGAGACCTTCATCGGCGAAGTGCCGCCCTATTCAGTCGTTGTTCCGGGCACTCTGCCCGCCAAACCACTTGGCGATGGCAGCCCTGGTCCCGGTCTCTACTGTGCCGTGATCGTGAAGCGGGTCGACCAGCGGACCCGCTCAAAGACATCGATCAACGAATTGCTGCGTGACTAAACCGGCCAAATCCCGACCGGTCTTCACACTCTTGGTCCAAGTTGGGCGCAAACAGGGAGACGGCTTGCCAGAGGGAACAACCGGCGCCGCTCTCCTGTGCTACGCCGCAGCGGTCGACGAGGCGGAGGCCGTGAATGAAACCGTGGCTGTCTTGCGAGAGGCGGGCATGGCGCCCCTAGAGGTCGAAGGCGTCGGTTCTGCCGAAGAACGGATGGCGGAAGGCCAGGTGATCCTGGCCGATGAGCAAGCCTTGATGGATCGCGCCCTGACTGACAACGCCGTGATCGTCGCGCAAACAACCCTATTCGACGACTAATGGACATCTTCCTCGATCTCGACGGAACGCTGACCGATAACCGGATAGGGATTATGACATCGGTGGAGGAGGCGTTGGCACACATGGGCGAGCCGGTGCCAGATCGCCAGGCCTTGCTCTCCTGGATCGGTCCGCCGCTCAAAGCCAACTTCGTCGACCATCTCGGATCGGAGGCGAAAGCCGACCAGGCGGTTGCCTTGTATCGTGAGCGCTATCGCGACATCGGGCTCTTCGAGAACGAAGTCTATGATGGCGTGCCACAGATGATGGACGATCTGATCACACTCGGCTCCCGGCTATGGCTCGCCACATCGAAGCCGCATATTTATGCTCGACAAATCGTTGCGCATTTCGGGCTGGACACGCGGCTTGAAGGCGTCTTTGGTTCTGAGATGGATGGGCGGAATTCTGACAAAACCGAGTTGCTCACACATGCCATACGGGAGAGCTCGGCTACTGAGCGCATGATGCTTGGGGCCGGCGATTTGATATGCAGGCAGCGCGCGCCACAGGATGTATTGCGATCGGCGCGCTTTGGGGCTTTGGCTCCGCCAACGAATTAACCGAGGCCGGGGCGGATTATCTGGCCCATACGCCCGCCTCGGTGACCAAACAAGTTAAAGAGACACGAACGTGAAAAATCCGAGCCCGATTGAACTGACTGCGGATCTGATCCGCTGCCCATCCGTGACCCCGGACGAGGGCGGAGCGATCACCCTGCTCGAGACCCTGCTGAAAGAGGCAGGTTTCATCTGCATTCGGATCCCGCGCGGGGGTATCGAAAACCTCTATGCGCGGTGGGGTCAGTCCGGACCAGTTCTCGGTTTCAACGGGCACACGGATGTCGTCCCCATCGGCAGCCGCGAGGCATGGAGCCAGGACCCATTCGGCGGCCATATCGAGAACGGTATCCTCTGGGGCCGCGGCGCGACCGATATGAAGTCGGGTGTCGCCGCCTTCGTCGCCTCAGCCATTCGATTTATCCAAGAAAGCCCGCCCGATGGCTCGATCGCGATCCTGATCACAGGCGATGAGGAGGGCGATGCCACCGATGGCACAACCGCAATCCTGGACTGGATGCAGGAGCAGGGCGAGACACTGGATGCGTGCCTGGTGGGTGAGCCGACCTCAGTCACGCGGCTGGGCGATGTCATCAAGATCGGCCGACGCGGCTCGATGACTGGCAGACTGACCGTGCGCGGCAAACAGGGCCACACCGCCTATCCCGAGCGGGCCAACAACCCTCTACCCATCCTCTCGCAAATCTGCGCGGCGATTGCCGGGACACCACTGGATCAGGGATCGGAGCATTTCCAGCCCTCAACGCTTGCATTGACCTCAATCGATGTCGACAATCCTGCCAACAACGTGATCCCGGCGTCTGGCACAGCCATCTTCAACATTCGCTACAACGACCTCCACGATGCAGAGGGGGTCAAGGCTTGGGTTCAACGGTTCATCGATGAAGCGATCGGCAGCACAGGCTGCTCAGCCGAGCTTGAGTGGAAGATCTCGGGCGAGAGCTTTTTGACCCAACCCGGCGCGTTTACCGAGATGGTGAGCGCCGCCGTTGCAGGTGCCGCAGGCACCAATCCGCAGATGACGACGGGTGGAGGCACGTCGGATGCGCGCTTCATCAAGTCGATCTGCCCTGTCGTGGAAGTGGGCCTTGTCGGCGACACCATGCATCAAGTCGATGAGCGGGTGCCGGTTGCCGATATCGAGGGCCTCAGCCGGATTTATGGCGAGATCCTGCGGCGCTTCTTTGCCTGAAACTCAGATCAACTCGACCTTCGGCACGCCATAGACATCGGCGAGCGAGCCTCCTTGGGCGACAGTCTCCATCGCTTTAGCCTCTTTGGCCAGGATCGCCTGGGCACCTGCCAACGCCTCGGGCACCCGGGCAAAGGGCACGACCACCGCACCATCCGCGTCCGCGACGATCAAGTCGCCCGGATGCACCGCCTGCCCGCCGCAGGAGATCGCGCCATCGATCACCCCACCAAAGCCTTTATGCGGCCCGCGCGGCACCACTGCACGGGCGAAGACGTTAAAGCCTGCCTCCACAATTTCAGCCGAATCCCGGACCGCACCATCAATCACCAATCCCGCAAGCCCGCGTTCGACCGCCGAGCCGGTCATCAACCCGCCCCAAATCGCTGCATCCTCAAAACCCTGAGCATCGCAGACCAGGACATCCCCCGGCTCAACTTCGGTGATCGCTGCATGCAGCGCCGAGTTATCCGCGACCATACAGGCCACCGTCCGCGCTTGGGCCACAATCCGCATGCTCGGCGCGATGGGAGAGATCGCCCCCGCCATCGCCCCCGCCCTGCCCAGGGCATCGGAAGTCACGGCTGCTGGGACCTCAGCCCAAGCGGCCAGATCCTCGGCGCTGAGCCGAGGGATTTTGATGTTGTGGCGCCTAACGCTCATCGTCTTACTCCTCTGGCGCTGGCCTCGGTGTCAAAGGCGTCGCGCATTGACGCCGAGGCGTCGAACACCCCGCGCGGATGACGACAGGCATCCACCGCATATCCCAGATCCGCCTGTGTCCGGATGGCAGATCTTTCCGGGCAATCTCCCCATATCTCCTCCGGCTGTCGGCGCCTCTTATCCTCAGCTCGGAGCGATTGCTCGAGACGATATGGCGATCCAGATTTCGACCCGACACCCAGCGCAGGTTTAGGCTTGATCCCGGCTTTCAGGACGTAGGTGCTGAGAATAGTGCCTGGCCACATCCGACCCTCCCTTTTCTCCGAAGCTTGAGAGAGGTCCGACGGGGCGTCAAACGAAAAAGCCCGCCACAAAGGGCGGGCTTCAAACTTTAGGGCCGCTCTGTCCTCAGGCGGCCTTCGCCTCGAGAACTGCGTCGACCTTGGCCGATGCTTTGGTCTCATCGGTTTTCTCGACCGCAGCAACCTCCCGAGTCAGGCGCTCAAGAGCTGCCTCATAGAGCTGACGCTCCGAGTAGGACTGCTCCGGCTGGTCGCCCGCGCGGTAGAGGTCACGGACCACTTCGGCGATCGAGATCAGATCGCCCGAATTGATCTTTTGCTCATATTCCTGGGCCCGGCGCGACCACATCGCGCGCTTAACTTTCGCCCGGCCCTTCAGGGTCTCGAGCGCTTCACCCACGATATCGGGCGAGGACAGTGAGCGCATTCCGATTGACGCAGCTTTTGCGGTCGGCACGCGGAGCGTCATCTTGTCTTTCTCAAACGAGATGACAAACAACTCCATCTGCATACCCGCAATCTCCTGCGTCTCGATCGACACAATGCGGCCCACACCATGCGCGGGATAGACAACGTAGTCATTCGCGCGGAATTCAAGCGATTTGGCTTTTGCCTTCGACATTCTCTCTCCGAACCATCTTGTACGGCTCAATGGCCATTCTAGCGGACAAAAAGACCGGCCCTCGTGGCTTGCACGGTGGTCAGTTTCATTTTCCAAGGGTCACAAGGCGCATCTCTGTCACTCTCCCTGGATGCGCCATGGGTCACTGCGACAGGAATGTAACAACTTTGGGTCGGAATTTCCACTCCAAGCCCGAAAAAAGAGTCGAGTGCGCTCTATAGCTACCAAAATCATGCGATTTCAGGACAGCTCATGCATCTTTTGGCGCAAATTGCTAACGATCCGTTAACAGGATCTTTGGATCGTCGCATTCGGCAATCTAATCACCTTCGCCAGGTTTCTCGGAAAAGTACTTCTCCAGCTTATCCGATTCGCCGTCATACTTCTCATGATCAGGCATCGGATCGCGTTTAACGGTCAGCACAGGCCAGGCTTCGGCGTATTTCTTGTTCAACTCGATCCAGGAGGCGAGCCCGTGTTCGGTATCCGGTCGAATCGCGTCCACCGGGCATTCCGGCTCGCAGACACCGCAGTCGATGCACTCGTCGGGATGGATCACCAGCATGTTCTCACCCTCGTAGAAACAATCGACAGGGCAGACCTCCACACAATCCGTGTGTTTGCACATGATGCAGTTGTCGAGGACGACGTAAGTCATGGTTTCTCCTGGGCACGCGACGGCTCGCAAGAACCGTCACCTTGCGTATTAGGGATGCGTCGATGCCTCATCAAGTGCGCGAACGCCGCAATGCGTCGATTTCGCGCCGTTCACGCTTGGTCGGGCGTCCGGCGCCAGGGGCGCGTTCGGCAGGTTTTTGCGACGGCGAGAGTGCCTGATCCGGCGCAGCTATCTGTGGCGGATCGAGGTCAGTATAGAGCGTCGCCGCCTCGACCGCCGGGCCCCGGCGCGTACCCAAGGCATCAATCTGGATCACGCGAACCCGTTTGCCCATGGGAAAGGTCAAAACATCACCCGGTCGCACCGAGGTTGAAGGCTTGCTCACCCGAACCGAGTTTACCCGCACACCGCCATCCGAGATCGCCGTCGTTGCTTTTGAGCGCGTCTTGAAGAACCGCGCTTGCCAAAGCCATTTGTCCAGCCGGATCGAGGCGTCTGGTTCGCGCACTCAGGACTTCTTCAGCTGCTGGAGAACGGCAAATGGGCTGTCGGGATCGATCTGCTTCTCTTCCCGTGCCGGCTTCTTCGAGCCTCCTTGCCTCTGCTCGCCGGACTTGGGCCCCCCGGATTTCGGCTTGCCCTTGTGACCGGGTTTGCCGCCTGGCTTGCCGCCAGCTTTGCGCGGGCCTTTGCCACGGCGCTTCTGGCCATCCTGTTCCTGCCCACGCCCAAAATTGCCGCGGCGTTCCCCGCCACGATCCGAGCGGCGTTGGATCGTGAAGGTGTAGAAGACCTCGATTTCCGGCTCGGTTGATGTGTCCGGACCAGTTTGCTCTTCGGTCGGCTCTTCAGGGGCAGGGCTCGCCTCTGGCTCCGCGACCGTCGCGACAGGTACCTCTGGCGTCTCTTCGGTCTCGCCAGCACCGGCCGTCTCAGCCCCTTCAGGCGGTGCTTGTGCAGCGGCAGCTGGCTCCGCAGCCTCCGAGGCAGGGCGCGGGGTCGGAGCCGGTTTCGGGCGCTCACCCTTCTCAGCTCGGAAATTGAGCGACTGCATGATATCAGCGAATTGCTCAAGCGTGCATCCGGTGATCGAGAGCATATCCGGTTGCGCTTCAAACCCCGCGCGCGCATCCATCGGGCGCAACAGATCCGCAAGCCGCTCGAGCATATCGATCCGAAGCGCGCGCTGTCCGCACAGCCGGTATCCCGCCATCTCGTAGAAACCATCTGGTGCGTTTGGCAGCGCGGGCACGGTCACATGACCGGCTGGTGGCGCCTCGGGGAATTCATCCAGCCCCTGCCAGAGTGACCAGAGCACCAAGCGCATCCGGGTCGGGGCTGGTTTCAAAAGGGGCGTCATGAAGATGTTGTGCTGGCCAAACCGGACGCCATGTTTGCGCAAAAGGCCACGATCCTCTTGGGCCAACTGGCGGATATCATCCGCAATCTCGCGGCGTGGGATGATCCCAAGCGCTTCGACCAACTGATAGCCAACGCCTTTGGCCAGTCCGGACACTGCCTCATCGTCACGCATCGCAATCAGAGCTTCAAACAAGCTTTGGATCCGCCTGCTGATCCAATGGGTCAGACGACGCTCGACTTTCTCGGCTACATCTGAGCCCGCAATATCATCGACAAAGACGCGGATTTTTGGGGCGAGGATCGTATCGCCCTTCTCGAGCTTGCCGATCGCATCGGTGCCCCACATCAACCCGCCCTGTTCGGTCAGATCGATCTCGGTATCGGGGCTGAGATAGAGCTTGTCCGCGCGCTTGGCGAACTCGCTTGCCAGCGCCGCCATCGAGGCCGAGCGGAGGGTTTTCAACTCCTCCGAACTTGCCGTCTCATCCACGGTGAACCGAAACCCATCGAGCCTGCCGAGGAAATGCCCCTCGGCGGAAACCTCGCCTTTGTCATTCACTTCGGCCAAGAGCCGTTCCTTCCCCTTCAACCGCCGCATCAAATCCGAGCTGCGCCGGTCGACAAATCTCTGGGTCAGCGCTGCATGCAAAGCATCGCCAAGCCGGTCTTCGGTCTTACGCGTCCGCTCACGCCACTCTGCCGCGTGCTCGACCCAATTGGGCCGGTTGGCGACATAGGTCCATGTTCGGATAAAGGCGAGCCGGGTCGAGAGGGTATCGATGTCGCCATCGGTCCGATCCACCCGGTTCAACTGCTCCGAGAACCAGTCGCTAGGTATACAGCCCGCCTCGGCTCGCAGGAACTGGTAAATCCGCGAAATCAGGTTTGCATGATCCTGAGGTGCGGTTTTGCGGAAGTCGGGGATCTGACAACAGGCCCATAATTGGCGGACTTGGTCGGGGTGGCGGGTGAGATTCTGGACTTCACGGACCTCAGCCAGGGTTTTGAGCGCAGTCAGATCCTCCGCCTCACGGGCCCGGTTCAAGCCCGATTCGGTTGGGCTCTCCTCAAGCGAGGCGATCAGAGCGGGGATGGATGCAAAGGAAAGACGGCTGTTGCGCCATTCCAGCCGCCGGACCGGGGCAAAGCGGTGCTGCTCGATCGCATCTGCGACTTCGGGCTCCAGCGGATCGCAGTCAGCGGTCACGCCGAAACTGCCGTCAGAAGTATAGCGCCCAGCGCGGCCCGCGATCTGGGCAAGCTCGTTTGGGTGGAGATTGCGGATCCGCCGCCCGTCGAATTTCGACCGGCCCGCAAAGGCCACGTGGTCCACATCCATGTTGAGCCCCATGCCAATCGCATCGGTCGCGACCAGATAGTCGACCTCACCGTTTTGGTAGAGGGCGACCTGGGCGTTGCGGGTTCGAGGGCTCAGCGCGCCCATGACCACAGCCGCCCCACCGCGCTGGCGGCGAATGAGCTCGGCGATTGCGTAGACTTGATCAACTGAGAAAGCGACGACGGCGGTGCGCGGCCTTAGCCGACTGATCTTGCGCGCGCCCGCGTAGGAAAGCTCAGAGAACCGCTCGCGCCGTTCGATGCGGGTCTCCGGGATCAGTTCCGTGATCAGCCCTCGCACCGTGTCGGCGCCCAGGAAGAGCGTCTCGTGACGCCCGCGTGCATGGAGAAGGCGGTCGGTGAAGATATGCCCGCGCTCGGGGTCGGCGCACATCTGGATCTCGTCAATCGCGACGAAGTCGAAACCGCGCTCGAGAGGCATCGCTTCGACCGTGCAGACGAAGAATTGTGGGCGGGGGGGTAGGATCCGCTCTTCACCGGTGATCAAGGCCACGGCCTGGGGGCTGCGCAGACTGGCGATCTTGTCATAGACCTCGCGCGCCAGAAGCCGCAAGGGAAGGCCGATGATCCCGCTCTCGCGGGACAGCATGCGCTGGATCGCCTCGTGGGTCTTGCCGGTATTGGTGGGGCCGAGCAATGCGGTGACCTGGGACTTGCGAGACTGTAGCATGGTGATGAGATCCCAAGGCGGTCACTGGATCCGGTAGAGCGTGATTTTGCATTCCTCGCAAGGGTTACAAGGAGGATGCGCGGATTTTCCACCATGTGAGAGCGGCGCCGCGCTCCCAGGCAAGGTCAGTGAAGCTGGCTGAACGCAGCGCGCGCCCACCCACCCGCGCGGCGCCGTTCGGGCGTTGCGTCAGAGCTCGCGGCCGTCAACGTCGGGTGCCAGGCGTTCGATCGCCTCTTGTGCGCCTTCCATATTGGGGTGGATTTCGACCGCACGGCGATAGGCCCGCAAAGCGCCTTTCTTATCTCCCAGGCGATCAAGAATAATCCCAAGCCCAGAGAGCGCACCAAAATGGCGGGGCTCTAGTGCCAGAGTGCGCTGGATATCCGCGACAGATGCGCCGTAATTGCCTTGCAGGAAGTAGACCGTCGCCCGCCGGTTCCAGCCTTCGGCAAATTCCGGCGCCAGGCGCACCAGATCGTCGAGATGGATCAGCGCCGTCTCATAGTCCTGATCCTGCATCGCCCAACTGGCGCGTTGCAGCAGGAGATCCATCGAGGCCGAGCCCGATCGCCCCCAGGCTGCCCAAATCTGGCTCTGGACTTGCGGCCAGTCAGACGCCTCCGCCTCGGCCAGACGCATGAAAAGCTCGTTGAGATGGCGCTGGCGGAGTTCCGCCTCGCTCAAGTCCTGGATTGTCACATCGGGCGCTGGCGCCTGCTCGGCTGGTTCCGACGTCGCCTCCTCCTGGGCCTCTGGCGGGGTGACCTGCGCCCAGCTTGTACCTGGCGCAAAGATGAGGGCAACGGCGAAAGCCGACGCGACGGAATGCTTGTGTCTCAGCCTCTGTCTCATTACCCAATCATAAGCGGGTCCGCGCCCAATTCAATGATCTGTCCAAGCGGCCCGGCGCTTCAATTGATGGGAGAGGACCCGATGAGCGACATCTTGGAAAAAGCCAAAGAGCTGATGATGGAGAAGGTCACCGAGACCGGTTTCGATGGCTCGGTAAAGTTTGACATCGAGGATACGGGCGTCCTGCGCATCCAGGATGGCGCTGTTTCCCTGGAGGACGGCGAAGCGGATTGCACCATCATCGCCGATGCAGACACGCTGCAAGAGCTTGTCTCTGGCGATCTTGCGCCGACAGCGGCCTTTATGTCGGGTAGGATCAAGATCGAAGGCGACATGGGTGTTGCCATGAAGATGAGCTCCCTCCTGGGGTGATCCCATGATGCCAGCCGTCGATGTGCCTCCGGGGGTGATCCCCTGGGACGACGGGTTCGAAGTGGTCACTTCGGATGGCAAGACCCTGCGTGCGGCGCTTTGGGAGGGCGAGACGGATCTGACGGCCCTGCTCCTCTCGGGCCGCACGGAGTTTCTCGAGAAAATGGCAATCCCTGCGACGGCCTTGGTCGAACGGGGGTTCACCGTGATCAGTTGCGACTGGCGCGGTCAGGGCCTCTCGGAACGGCTCGCCGAGCCGCGCATTATGGGCCATGTGGAGCGGTTCACCGATTATCATCTCGACCTCAAGGCGCTCTTGGCCGCGCCCCAGGTTGCGCGTTTTGGCGAGATCGATCTGTTGCTGGCCCATTCGATGGGTGGAGCGATCGGGCTCGGCGCGCTTTATCGTGGGCTGATCAAACCCAGATCCGTCGTATTCTCGGCCCCGATGTTGGGCTTTGAGATGTCTAAGGCCCTGCGGATAGCTGGTTATGTCACCACCAAGATCGCCGAATTCCTGGGCAAGCTCGACAAACGTCCACCCTTTGGCGCTGTAGACAAACCATATGTGTTCGAGGGTTTCGAGGGGAATGTCTTGACCTCGGATCGCGCGGTTTTTGACTGGATGGTCAAAGCCTTGCAGGATGAGCCGCGTCTGCAATTGGCGGTGCCCTCAATGCGCTGGTTGGATCAGTCGATGGAAGAGATGGAGTGGTTCACCCGCCAGGGCCGGCTCGATCTGCCGATCCTTTTCCTCGATGGCAGCGACGAGGCAGTGGTCGACGGGGCTGCGATCGATGCGGCGGTGGCGCGGCTTGGCGCCGAGATGGTGACGATCGACGGCGCGCGCCATGAGGTGTTGATCGAGAGCGAACCGATGCGTGGCCGGGCTTGGCAAGCGATCGACCGGTTCTTGGCCGCAAACGGCATCACTGCGGTATCTGACTGAGGATCTCCAGCGCTTCTGCATGGACCCGCTGATCGCCCGCGGCAATCACGCGCCCGCCCCAACGGCCATCGCGGCCTTTCCAATCCGTCACCACACCACCGGCGGCCTGTACCAATGCCGCTGGGCCCGCGATGTCATAAGCTGCGAGGTCTGTCTCAACAACAAGATCCGCCTGTCCCAGCGCGACCATGGCATAGCCATAGCAATCCAACCCAAACCGCGTGAGCCGCGACTTGGCCCTTATCTCTCGGAAAGCTGGGCCTTCGACCTCGGAAAAGAGAAAGGGATCGGTTGTCAGAAATGTCGCCTCGGACAGCTCGACACAGGGGCGTGTTTTGATGACCTCTGGCGGGCCGCCATGGCGCGAAAGCCATGCGCCCTTGCCATTGACCCCAAGAAACCTCTCACCGGTGAAGGGCTGATCAATCATGCCTAGAGAGCCGCTTTCGCCGTCATCCAAGGCGATCAGGGTGCCCCAAGTCGGCAACCCAGTGATAAAGGCACGGGTTCCATCGATGGGATCTAAGATCCAGGTTTGCCCGCTTGTGCCCTCGACCCGGCCATGCTCTTCGCCAAAGATGCCATCTTCAGGCCGTTCTTCGGCGATCAGTGCGCGCATTGCGGCTTCTGCCTCGCGGTCACCGGCGGTCACAGGATCAAAGCCGGTTTCTCCGGCCTTGTTATCGGTGGTGAGACGGGCGGATCGAAAATGTGAGAGGGCCGCTGCACCCGCCCGGTCGGCCATGCGGTTGGCCAAACCTGCGAGCGCGTCGAATTCTTCGTCCGTCAAAGCTTGGGTCCCCCCGATTGGTCAGAGACCCTTTGTTCCCCTCGGTCGCAGACCCGGTCAAGGGTCTCCCGACAGATCTTTTCAAGCCGCGTCGCTGAGGACCCGAGCCAAGTCAAACAAACGACGACGCTGGTTCTCTGGGATCGCATAATAGGCGCGCACCAGTTCCAGTGCTTCTTTGTCCGTCATCATGTCGCCTTGTGCCGTGCTGGCATTGCTTCCGACCCCCTCCAGGCCTTCGAAGAAAAACGACACCGGGACATCCAGCGCATCCGCGATATCCCAAAGACGGGAGGCGGAAATCCGGTTTGTACCGGTCTCGTACTTTTGGATCTGCTGGAATTTGATGCCGACTTTATTGCCGAGTTGTTGTTGGGTCATCCCAACCATCCAACGGCGCTGGCGCACACGCTGGCCTACATGTTCATCTACAGGATGCTTCATTCGATTCTCCGGTTTCTAAAGCTCGCCCCCAAGCAAGCGTTGAAATGGGAGAAGCAAGTCCCGTGCCAGTTTCACGAAACCCGGATAAAGCTGACGTTACGGAAGCTCCTACATGACAAAAGATCAGGGATTCAGGGATTTACTCGACGTTAACGTTCGGTGCGAAACCAAACGAACAGGTTCCAACATTTCTATTCGCCTTTGAGTAGATTTATTTGCAAATTGCAAATTCTCATTTTCGCAAAATGCAATGCATTCTGCAATTATTGCGTTAATCATTAAGCCACAGATCGCGCCTGACGTTTACGCTCATGCGGGTCCAGATAGCGTTTGCGCAGCCGCACGAAGTTTGGAGTAACTTCGACCAACTCATCGTCATTAATGTAGGCAATCGCCTGTTCCAGGCTGAATTTTGTTGGTGGCGTAAGAACTACCGCGTCATCTTTGCCCGAAGCGCGCACATTTGTGAGCTTTTTGCCTTTGAGCGGGTTTACCTCTAGATCGTTGTCGCGGGAGTGCTCGCCAATGATCATCCCCTCATAGACTCTGTCTCCCGGCGAGGTGAAGAGCCGTCCGCGCTCCTCCAGGTTGAACAACGCATAGGCGACTGCCTCCCCGGTTTCCATCGAAATTAAAACCCCAGCCCGGCGGCCTGGGATCTCGCCTTTATAGGGCGCCCAATCGTGGAAACGGCGGTTTAGCACACCCGTTCCACGGGTATCGGTCAGAAATTCGCCATGATAACCGATCAATCCGCGCGCCGGGACATGGGCGACAATCCGGGATTTGCCGCTTTGACCGGCGCTCATTTCGACCAGTTCGCCTTTGCGCAAAGAGAGCTTTTCCACCACGATGCCAGAATAGACCTCGTCGACATCGATGGTGGCTTCTTCGATCGGCTCCATACGCTGGCCGTCGATGGTTTGCAAAAGGACCCGAGGGCGCGAGATTGAAAGCTCAAAGCCTTCCCGGCGCATGTTCTCGATCAGCACGCCCATCTGCAACTCACCCCGGCCCGCGACTTCAAAGGCGTCTCCGCCAGGTGTATCGGTTACCTGTATGGCGACATTCGATTCCGCCTCGCGCGTCAAACGATCTCGGATGACGCGGGATTGGACCTTCTTGCCGTCGCGCCCGGCAAAGGGGCTGTCGTTAATCCCAAAGGTTACCGTGATCGTCGGCGGATCGATCGGTTGCGCCGCAAGTGGCGTGCTGACCGAGAGATCGCAAAGTGTATCTGCCACGGTCGGTTTGCTCATTCCGGCCAGTGCGACAATGTCACCAGCCCCGGCTTCATTGATCGGCTGACGGGCAAGACCGCGGAATCCGAGCACTTTGGAAACCCGGAAGCGCTCAATCTCTGTTCCGTCGCGAGACAGCGCCTTGATCTGCATGCCCGCTTTTGCAACACCCGCCTCGATCCGGCCCGTCAGGATCCGACCGAGGAAGGGATCAGCCTCCAGCGTTGAAGCCAACATCCGAAACGGCTCTCTGGTGTTCGCGGCCTGCTCGGGTTCTGCGACATGGGCCGTGATTAGTTCCATCAAGGGCGCCAGTGTCTCGCGCGGATCATCCAACTCCCGCACCGCCCAGCCAGACCGGCCCGAAGCGTAGAGCGCCGGGAAGTCCAACTGATCATCATCCGCCCCCAGATCGGCGAAGAGGTCGAAACATTCGTCCAGCACGCGGTCGGGTTCCGCCTCGGGCTTATCGATCTTGTTGAGCACCACGATTGGGCGCAGGCCCAAACCCAGCGCCTTGGCGGTGACAAATTTAGTCTGAGGCATCGGGCCTTCGGCTGCATCAACGAGCAGGACAACCCCGTCCACCATCGAGAGGATCCGCTCCACCTCGCCACCAAAATCCGCATGGCCTGGTGTGTCGACAATGTTGATCCGCGTCCCGCTCCAATCGACCGATGTGCATTTGGCGAGGATCGTGATCCCCCGCTCGCGCTCGAGGTCGTTTGAATCCATCGCCCGCTCGGCCACCTGCTCATTCTCGCGAAACGCGCCCGATTGTTTCAGGATCTCATCCACCAGGGTCGTCTTGCCGTGATCGACATGGGCGATGATGGCGATATTGCGCAGGTCCATGGCCCGGCTCCTCAGCGATTCAAACTCTCGCGGGAGCAGTTAGCACATGCAGCGAAATCTGCGAGGGGATTTGCGCGTCGATCCCCCTTTTCCCGACCAGGGCGGCAGGGTAGCAATAGCCGAACGCGCGAAGGAGACGGCTATGCGGGCAATGCAAATCACCGAGATCGGAACCGAACTCAAGATGCAGGAGGTGCCCGCGCCCGAACCAGGTCCCGGCCAAGTCCGGATCAAAGTCGCTGCCTGCGGCGTGAACTTTGCCGATACGCTGATGGTGAAAGGTCAATATCAGGAGAAGCCGCCGCTGCCCTTCTCGCCAGGTATCGAGGTTTGCGGCACTGTGGCGGCGCATGGCGATGGTGTCACCAGCCCCGCGATCGGAACCCGCGTTGCAGTCACCTGCGGCTATGGCGGTCTGGCCGAACAGGTCTGCGCGCCCGCGGTCGCCTGCGTCCCCCTGCCCGAGACGATCACAGATGCGGAAGGCGCCGCCTTGCAAGTTGCCTATGGCACCAGCCATGTGGCGCTCGACTATCGCGCAGGCCTGCAGCCGGGCGAGACGCTGCTGGTCACCGGCGCTGCAGGCGGGGTCGGCCTGACGGCCGTTGAGATTGGAGCGCTGATGGGCGCCAATGTCATCGCAGTTGCCCGCGGTGCCGACCGGCTGGAGCGGGCAGGGGCGATGGGTGCAACCCATCTCCTCGACAGTGAAACCGTGGATATCCGCCACGAGGTCAAAGCGCTCGGTGGCGCGGATGTCATCTACGACCCGGTCGGTGGTGAGACCTGGGAGGCAGCGATCCGTGCCGCAAAGCCCGAGGCTCGGCTGATCCCAATCGGGTTTGCCTCCGGCAAAGTGCCTCAGATCCCAGCCAATATCCTCCTGGTTAAGAACCTAACAGTGATCGGTCTCTACTGGGGGGCCTATTTCCGGCTGCGCCCGAAAGTCATGGCCGAGAGCCTGGCGCAACTTCTCGCCTGGCATGCGGAGGGAGAGATCAAACCGCATATCTCCAACCAAGTTCCCTTAGCCGAAGCCAACGAAGCTCTGCGCTTGCTCAGCGCGAGAGAGGCAACTGGCAAAGTTGTCGTGACGCTCTGAGCAAAGGCGAACCAAGCGGAATGCGGCGTTGCCGCATACTGTTTTGCTGGATCTACGCTGCGCCGTTCTTGCGAACGGCTCCGTCTCCGATCATTGGCGCCTAGCGTCTGGGCTCGCGCCTCTGTCCGCCAAGGCGCTGTTTCGAAGAAACGGCGATCTGGCTTGGACAGAATAGACGTGCGCGCGGAACGCGCGCTCCGCTTGGTTTGACCTTTTGGTTTGATCCGGTCATGCGGTGTATTCCGCGATCAGATGATCGACGACGCATCGCAGCGCTTCGGTACGCTCGGCGCCCTCATCCAGCGCCTTGCGGAAAGCCGCGCGCTGGCGATCTGCCGATGTCCCCGTCTGGCAGATCTCCCGACCGCGGGCGATCGCTTGCCCGCCGCCCAGATCCGCGCTGGCCTCATTCGTCAACGCGATCAACTCCTCTAGAAGATCGGCAAAAGGCACCATCGCATCTTTGCCATGATCCACTAATTCCCGCGTCACACCGTATCGCTGGGCCCTCCAACGGTTCTCATTGATCATGATTGCCGGGTAAAGCCGCCAGCGCTGATTGAGCGCACGCAACCGCCAAAGCATCGCGAGGATCCCTTGATAAAGTGCGGCCACCGTCACCGCATCCTCCACACGCGAGCAAACATCTGTCACACGCTGCTCAAGCGTTGGGAACTTGTCCGAGGGTCGGATATCCCACCAGATCTTTGTCGCGTCCTCGATACAGCCCGCCCTGACCATATGATCGACCAGCCGGCGATACTCCGCATCCGAGTGGAACACATCCGGCAACCCCGTCCGAGGCAGCGCATCGAACACGGTCAAACGGTAGGAAGCGAGACCCGTATCCTCCCCCTTCCAGAACGGCGAGGAGGTCGAGAGCGCCAAGAGATGCGGCAGGAAATACGCCGCCTGGTTCATCAGATCAATCCTGAGATCCGCATCCTCGATCCCCACATGCACATGGCAGCCACAGATAAGCAGCCTGCGAACCGCCGCGCCCAGATCCGCCTCCAGCGCGTCATAGCGCTCTTTGCGGGTATGGGTCTGGTCCTGCCAATTGGCGAAGGGATGGGTCGAGGCCGCGATGGCTGCATAGCCATGGGCCTCCGCCGCTTGAGCGATGCAATAGCGCATCTTCCTGAGCTCGGCGCCCGCTTCGGGTGCCGTTCTGTGGACACCGGTGCCAATCTCGACCTGACATTGCAGAAACTCAGGCGAGAGATGCTTGCCGAGCGCCGCCCCACAATCCGCCAGGAAATCCGCTGATGGCGCGCGCACCAAATCGCGGGTCATCCGATCAACGATCAGATATTCCTCCTCGATCCCAATGCTAAAGGACGGCTCTTGCATCTCGCCACGCTAGGCAGAGCTCCAAATCGGTTCAAGACCAGATCACTGGATAGAGCGATAGGATCAACAACAACGCCATGGTGACATTGAACACACGCAAGCGCCGCGGGTTGCCCAGGAAGCGCGAGATATTGAGCCCAATCAGTGTCCAGGAGCCAACAGCGGGCAGATTGACCACACCGAACACCAGGGCGACCAGCAAGACGCTTGTGAGCGCCTGATCCGGCGCATAAGCGGTCACCGAGGTCACCGCCATCGTCCAGGCCTTTGGGTTGACCCACTGAAACGCAGCCGCCTCGAGCAGGCTCATCGGACGCGCCGCCTCGCCAGGCGCCAGCACATCGGTCGGCTGGGTCGCAATCCTCCAGGCAAGCCAGCAGAGATAGGCAACGCTGATCACCAGCAGGATCTGATGTGCCGGGGGCCAGGAGTAGAAAATCCCCGCCAGCCCCATCCCAACCGCAATGATCATCACTGCAAAACCAATCACCACCCCCGACATATGCGGGATCGTCCGGCGAAACCCGAAATTCACACCGGAGGTCATCAGCATCACATTGTTCGGCCCCGGCGTCATCGAGGTGGCGAATGCATAGACGGCGAGGGCGGTGAGGAGGTCTTGTTGCATGCGCCCAGTATCTGGTGGAGCTGGATCAAGATCCTTGCGTTCTGCGTGCTTAGTTGGCTATCTCTGCAATAAATGACGGAGATTGATGATATTGACCGCAGGATCTTGCGTGAATTGTCACGCGACGGGCGGCAATCGAATGCCGAGCTTGCGAGCAGAATCGGCCTCTCCCCCTCCGCCTGCCTGCGCCGGGTGCAGGAGCTGGAGCGGACCGGCATCATCAAGGGCTACCGCGCCATTCTCGACGCCGCGAAACTGGGCCGCAGCTTCGTTGCCTATCTGATGGTGGGTTTGTCGGATCATTCCAAGGGCGGGCAACGGGCCTTCGAGCGCGCGATGGAGGCCGCCCCCCAAGTGGTCGAATGCCACAACGTGACCGGCACGGTGGAGTACCTCCTACGCGTCGAGGTCGCCGATCTCGCCGCCTACAAGACTCTCCATACCGAGATCATCGGGCAACTTGGGATCATCAGCTCGCTTACCTCTTACATCGTGATGGGCTCCCCCATCGACCGCCGGAGCTAGTCCGCCGACAACGGCGCACTACAATCGACGCCAGGAGACAACTCTAATGAAGAGCGGTGGGTGAACATTGCTTCTGAGCGGCGTTTCAGTAGCTTGTCAGTCGGTCGATATTTCGTCAGCTACGTTCTCGCCCCAAGCTTGGCTTTGCCTAACAAAGGCATCAGGGCGACCGCTCTCTCTCGCTGTCTCGACCAAGGACCTTGCCGCGTCTCTCGTAAGGTAACCACCTAGAGTGATCGCAGTAAGAGGTCGGCCATTCTTGTCATTGGTCCGATATGCGTGAAGTTTGATGTCTGGAAACTTCTTCTGTAGAACCTCGTAAGAGTAAGAGGCGTCTTGATCTTCATAAACCGAGGCGATCACTGGGAAGTAGCTGTTCTCCAGCGCAGTCAGTGCCTCTACCCGTTCTGCTGCTCGGCCTTTCGCTTCGCTTGCGCTTGACTCCAGTTGATCAATTACTTCACCTACATCAATGTCACTCGGCGATATGGAGGCGCGGAGTTCCGCTGCTTTGGCCTCCAATACAGCAAAGTCCTTTTCCAACTGGATACTCGCTTGCCTCGTCGCCTTTAGTGCAGCTTGCTGTTGGGCTTCTTCTTGGTTCAACTCATCTCGACGTGCAATTGCCTCTGCTTGTTCTAACTCCAGTAGCTGCTTCTCAGCTTCTAGTGCTTGGGTTCGGCGGTCGAGGTCATTGATCTTCAAGGTGTTGTCCAAAAGAAAACCGAAGATCAGAAAACCTGCAACGATACCGCCAATTAGAGTTTGAAAAACACCTCTCGCGCCAATGTCCCAGAAGCGGGTTTCTCGGGTTTCTTTATCTCGAAGGGCTCTAATTTCTAGTTCTTGGCGTTCAATTCGAAGTTGAGCTTCTTTTAAGGATGCTGCCTCAATCTGAGTTTGAATATCATTCATGATAGATTCCTCCACAAAGCTTGGGACATTAAAATAGAAACTGCCCGTTTTAGAGTTCTAACCCAATGGTTGTCGCGTAGAGGCCCAAGCCTCTCGTAGCTCAATACCCGATGGCGCAGCCGTCTTTGCGAGGTTCGGAGCCGCCGGTAAGGACGCCTGTCTCCGGATCGATCCAGATCGCCTGGCTGCCGCCGATGGGTTTCTTCGGTGCCACGATGTTGTGGCCTTTGGCGGCGAGCTCGCTGCGGATTGCCTCGGGCACTGTGCGCTCGATCTCGACCTCTCCGGTGAACGGGTCGGCCATGAAGCGCGGAGCGTCCTGCGCCTCCTGGACGTCCATGCCGTAGTCGAACATCCGGGTGAGGAATTGCATATGCCCCATCGCCTGGTACTCGCCGCCCATGACGCCATAGGGCATGACGGCCTTGCCGCCCTTGGTGACCATCGCCGGGATAATGGTGTGGAGCGGGCGTTTGCCCGGCTCAATCCGGTTCGGGGAGTTGGGGTCGAGGCTGAAGCCCTGAGCCCGGTTGGTCAGCACGACGCCTGATTTCGGCGCGCAGAGACCCGCGCCCCAGCCGTCGAACAGCGTGTTGATGAAGGAGCAGGCATTCCCCTCCCCATCCACGACGGCAATGTAGACCGTGTCGCGGTGGCGGACGAGATCCGGGTCCGGGAACGGACTTTTCGCCGTGTCCGGGTCGATATGGCTGCGCAGCCGGTCTGCGTATTCGGGTGACAGCAGCGTCTCGACATCCACCTCGGCATAGGCGGGGTCGGCCAGATACATGTTCCGCGAGCGATAGGCGAGGCGGCAGGCCTCAATCTCCGCATGGATGCGGCTCGTGGTGATCGGATCATCGCCGGTCTCCACCCCGCTCATAATATTGAGCAACAAAAGCGCGATCACACCCTGCCCATTCGGCGGGCATTGCCAGACGGTATGACCCCGGAAATCGGTCGAGATCGGGGTGACGTAATCACCCGAGGCCGTGGCGAAATCCTCCATCGTGTGGAGCCCGCCCATGCCGCGGAGGTAGTCGACCATGTCGGCGGCGATCTCGCCGGTGTAGAACGCGTCCCGCCCACCATCGGCGATGGCTTGCATGGTCTGGGCCAGTTCCGTCTGGCGATGGACTGAGCCGACCTTGGGCGCCTCGCCATCGGGCAGGAAGATCCGCGCCAGGGTCTCATCGCCCTTCATCAGATCGACCGCGCCAGCCCAGTCGCGCGAGACGCGAGAGGAAATGGGGTAGCCATCGCGGGCATACCCGATCGCGGGGGCCAGCACCTCGGCCATCGACAGTTTGCCATGATCGGCGTTGAGCCTGCACCAAGCGTCAACCGCCCCGGGCACAACCACCGAATGGGGGCTTTGGCGGGGCAGCTCGCCCGAGATCCCAAGCCCCGCAAAATACTCACAGGTCGCGCCCGTCGGCGCCTTGCCCGAGCCATTGAACGCCACGATCTGGTCCGACCCCTCGCGCGCATAGAGGCAGAAGTTATCCCCGCCAATCCCGGTCGAGCCTGGCTCCACCACGCATTGCACAGCACAGGCAGCAATCGCGGCATCCATCGCGTTCCCGCCCTGGCGAAGGATGTCGATCGCTGTGTTGGTGGCCAGCGTGTGGGAGGTCGCGGCCATGGCCGTCATCCCATGGGCGGGCGAGCGGCCGGGCTTCTCTAGATCGCGCATGCGGGGGGTCCTTTCATCGGGCGAGGCGTGCTCGCCAGATAGACTGCCGGGCGCCTTCGGTCAAATCGCGTCCGTGTTAGGGATACGGTCAGGGGCGGTCTTGAGAGCAAGCAACGCTCGACCGGTCGAATACAAAGGCAGCCGTCGCATCACAGCGGGCGCGCCGATAGGGCAGCTTTCCGGTTGCAAGCTCCAGGGGATCGCCCGGCTGTGCCTCGAGGACGAGTTGACTGGCGACCAAGGTTGGCACACAGAGCTCGCCATTGTTGATCTTCCTTGTGACCGGATTGTACGTGGGCCGATCCGAGGTTGTGCAGAATTCCGCGCCCCGTCGCTCCCAAGACCCCGGCAGCAAGATTTGATTGCCCGGATACCAAAACCAATAGCGCCCATCCGCGCCATAATAGGTGATCTCATAGCCATGATCGCGCGAGTGGAAGAGATAGGTCGTGTCGCCCTTTGGGAAGTTGGGATCGAGCTGCTCGGGCGCCGAGTTCCCGGTGTAGTCCGCGACCGCGCTGCCCCCACCGACACCGCCCTGATTGGAGCAAGTCAGAAGCATTCGCAACTCATTCGAGCGATCGAGCGAGACGCTGCTGACGGAGCTTCTGACGCCAGTGAACTGCTCCAACCCATCGGTGAAGCGCGGGCGGCAGCCAGATCTTGCGGCCACGGCCGATTCAATCTCCAAAAAGCTCGCCCCACTCGTCCCCGCACCAGCCATCACGACGGCCACGCGGCGATCGGCGGAGATCCCGATCATGAGGGTTCTGTCGCCAAGGTTAACGGGTTCGAGGGACCGATAAGCGCTCTCTGACTGGGCAATCCGCGCGGCCAGCCGCGGCTCATAGGCCGGGCGGCGTCCATCCTCGGTGCAGACGATCTGCGTGATCCGCTCTGACTTATCGGCAAGGCTTCGGTTGACGGTCGTGAACCCGCCAGTGCTGCCAATCGGGATTGCGATCGAGCCGGACCGGTTTCGCTGCACACGAAACTTCGGGCCCTTGATGATCTTGTGGCCCGATTTGCAGATGCTTTGGGCTCGATCAAGGAACCGGTCCCGCCAAACCCGCTCCCGCTCCAGCCGGGTCAGACCCTCGAGATCGTCGTCATTGGCAGCGCTCCCAAAGGGTATCGCGATCTGATAGGCGCGCTCGCCCTCAGGGGTGACAAAGCTTGGCGTACAAGCGCCCAGAACAACGAGGGAAAGGACGAGACTGGCTCTGAGCAAGAGATGCATGAAACTCTCCAAACCTGTTCGATCAGCGCGTCTAAATCCGGTTCACAATGAGCGAAAAATTAGGCCAGTACCAGTGCTTTGATTTGCCCATCGCGGCGTGAACCAAGCCATATCATGACGGCCCGTCACCAGGGCTCGCTCCTGCACCGCGCCGGACCAGGCCGAAGCACCGCACACGATGGCAAAAGACTGAAACGCGGACGAAAGCGGACCGTGGAAAAACCCTCGAATGCTTGTGAACAGGGCTTCCAGATAGTATCCAACGCGCCATGTCTCAAACATCACAAGCAATGCTCAATCGCCTTTTGAAGGGCATTTATACACACGATGTTGAAACTGTGCGTGACGCTTGGCGCGGACTGCTTACTGAACGACAGCTTGCGACCCCACTGGTTTGCGAAGAGCTTTACTAGGACGTATGGCGCAACAGACCTGTTGGCCCGAGTGCGATCTATCTCGGCATTCTGAGAGATGGTCGCGGGATTTCGGACCAGCGTTTAGGGTGGATCGCCTGACAAGAGAGACGATCCGAAGTGAAGAAAAGAAAGAACCATTCGCCGGAGTTCAAAGCCAAGGTTGCGCTTGAGGCGATCCGCGAAGAGATGACG
>JBCDAS010000024.1:0-23712 GCA_039185235.1 Pseudomonadota bacterium | reverse complement strand
CGGCGATGGACGGGTTCGAGGTCGTGACACTCGAAGACGTGGTCAGCAGCGCGGACATCTTCATCACCACCACCGGCAACAAGGATGTCATCCGGCTCGAGCATATGCGCGAGATGAAGGACATGGCGATCGTCGGCAATATCGGCCATTTCGACAATGAAATTCAGGTCGCCGCGCTCAAGAACCACAAATGGACCAACATCAAGGACCAGGTGGATATGATCGAGTTTCCGAACGGAAACCGCATGATCCTGCTCTCCGAGGGCCGTCTGCTGAACCTCGGCAACGCCACCGGGCACCCGTCTTTCGTGATGTCGGCCTCCTTCACCAATCAGGTGCTGGCGCAGCTGGAGCTCTTCACCAAGGGCGACCAGTACGACAACAAGGTCTATGTCCTGCCCAAGCATCTCGACGAAAAGGTCGCGAAGCTGCATCTGGACAAGATCGGCGCACGGCTGACCGACCTCAGCTCCGAACAGGCGGACTATATCGGTGTGAAGCCCGAAGGTCCGTTCAAGCCCGAGCACTACCGCTACTGATCCTGCGGCCCTGTGCGCCCCTTTTGGGAGCGCGCGGGCTCCTGCAGCGACCGTACCGACGTGCCTTGGGGTCCGCCTCGGCCCGGCACACCGACGCTGTGCGCCGGTGTCCGTCGGCATTGCCTCTTGCGTGAACGCCTCTTCCCATCAATGGTTCGACCACGGGGATTTATCAAAGGGGAGGTGCCGATATGTCGAAGCGCGATGAACTGATTGAGAAATATGCAGCGGACCTGAGCGAAAAATGCGGGGTTACGCCGGATATGGCGCTCTTGACCAAGGTCACCGAAGCGCTCGGTCCGGCGATCTACAATCCGGATTCCGCCCTTGTCTCCTCAAGCAGCGACAGCGAAATGGACACCGTTCGCCAGAACTTCCTGATCGGCAAACTGGGTCTCGGCGACGGGCCCGAGCTCGAAGCCGGTCTTAAAGCGGCCATCGAAACCTATGGCTCTTCGGAAAAGCAAAAGCACCGCGCGGTGATCTACTATCTGCTGGTCAAGCATTTCGGCAAGGAAGCCGTCTACGCCTGACACCGCTCGCAGGCCGGTCAGACCCCGAGATATCGGTCGGTGACTTCGGGCGTCAAATCGGCGAAGCGTCCCTGCCAGACGGTCGCGCCCTTCTCCAGCAAAGTCGCGCAATCGGCGACGGATCCGAGTTCCTTCAGCGACTTGTCCACGACAAGGATCGAGAGCCCGTCGCGCTGCTTCAGCCCGGCAATGGCGGTCCAGATCTCCTGACGGATGGTGGGCGCGAGCCCCTCGGTCGCCTCGTCGAGGATCAGCAGCCGCGGATTGGTCATCAGCGCCCGCCCGATCGCCAGCATCTGCTGCTCTCCGCCCGAAAGCGACGCGGCGAGCTGTCCGCGCCGCTCGCCCAACCGGGGAAACAGAGACTCCACAGCGGCGATGTCCCAAGGCCCTTTGCGGGCCGCGGCAGTCAGGTTTTCGCGCACGGTGAGAGGTCCGAAACAGCGCCGGCCCTCCGGCACAAGGCCCAGCCCCGCGCGCGCGGCCTGGTAGGGGGCGAGAGCTGCCATGTCGCGCCCCTGAAACGCGACGCTGCCGCCGGAAGGGCACAGCAGTCGGCAGATCACCTTGATCGTGGTGCTTTTGCCCATACCATTACGGCCCATCAGGGCCATCACCTCTCCGTCGCCGAGGCTCAGATCGACACCGAAGAGCGCCTGGGACGGCCCGTAAGAGGCGGTGACGCCCTCCAGGTGCAGCAGCAGGCTCATGGCGTGGGCTCGCCCAGATAGGCGCTCCGGACCGCCGGATCGGCGCGAATTGCGTCGGGCGGCCCTGTGGCGATAATCTCGCCCGAAACCAGCACGCTGATCCGGTCGGCCAACGCAAAGACCACGTCCATGTCATGCTCCACCAGCAGGATCGGAGCCGTATGGCGCAAGTCGCTCAGGATCGCGGTCAGCTGCCGTGCGCCTTCCGCGCTGAGGCCCGCCATCGGCTCGTCCATCAGAAAGACCTTGGGCGCGAGGGTCAGCGCGACGCCGATCTCCAGCTGCCGCCGCTGGCCATGGGACAGCTCGGCCGATCGCGTCTGATGATGGCCCTCGAGTCCAACAGTCGCCAGCGCTGCCTCCGCTGTCTGTCGCAGCTCCGTGTCGCGGAGCGCCCGGTCGAAAAACCTGTAGGGCTGCGCCCGCCGCCCGAGGGCGCCGAGGGTCGCGTTCTGCAGCACGCTCGCCTCCGGGATCAGCGAGGAGATCTGAAAGGTCCGCCCGAGACCTGCGCGCGCCCGCGCTGCGGTGCCGAGCGTGGTCACATCCTGCCCGCCCAGATGCACGCGGCCCGCGTCCGGCGCCAGATCGCCCGCGATCAGCTTGATCACGGTGGATTTCCCCGCGCCGTTCGGCCCGATCAGCGCATGGATCTCGCCCGCGCGCAGATCGAGCGTCACCGCGCGGCTGGCCGGGATCGCGCCGAAGCTCTTGCTGAGACCGCTGGCTTCCAGGATCGGGGCGGGTTCATCCATGGGGCACCGGACGCCCCAGCACCAGCCCGGTCAGACCGCCGCGCGCAAAGAGGACGATCGCCAGCAGGATCGCACCCAGCACGATCTGCCAGTAGTCCGAGACGTCGCCCAGGCTGTGTTCGAGCAGCACATAGAGCCCTGCGCCGACCACCGGCCCGATCGGCCGCCCGACACCGCCGAGAATGACGAAGATGACGATCTCGCCGCTGGTCTGCCAGCTGAACATCGCCGGGCTCACGAAGCGGTTCAGATCGGCGAAAAGCGCGCCGGCGAGCCCCGTGATCGCGCCCGAGAGCGTGAAGGCCACGAGCCGGATGCGGAACGGGTCGATCCCCACCGCGCGCAGGCGGGCCTCGTTCTGACGCGCGGCCGCGAGGGTGAGGCCGAAGGGAGAGGCATCGATCCGGATGTAGAGCCACAGCGCGCCTGCCAGAAAGACAAAGCAGATGGCAAAGAACTGGATCGGATCGAGCGTGTTGAGCCCCGGAAAGCCGTTGCGCACATAGATCGACAGCCCGTCCTCGCCGCCATAGGCAGGCCATCCTGTCATGAAGTAGAAAAACATCTGCCCGAAGGCGAGCGTGATCATGATGAAATAGACGCCCGAGGTGCGCAGCGTCAGTGCGCCGATGGCCAGCGCCGCCAGGGCCGAGCTCAGCACCGCCACCAGCCAGATTATCGGCATCGACTTCGTGCCTTCGATCAGGATCGGCCAAGACGCAAGCGAGGTGAAGCTTTGGGCGTGGCTCGCCAGAATGCCCATCGCATAGCCGCCGATTCCGAAAAACACCGCATGGCCGAGGCTCACCATGCCGCCCATGCCAAGCGCGAGATTCAGCCCGATGCCCGCGAGCGCAAAAAGCGCCACGCGGGTGGCGAGCGTGATCGTGAAAGGTTCACCCGCGGCCTCGGCCCAGAGCGGAATCCCCAGGAGCCCGGCCATGACGATGAGGCTCGCGGTCGTCTCGCGTGTCAGGCTCATGCGCTGCCGAAGAGTCCCTGGGGCCGGGCGATCAGGACGCCGGCCATCAGGATGTAGATCGCCATGGAGGCGAGCGACGCCCCGACCGCGGCCGCGGCAGCCGGACCCAGCATCAGCCCGAAAAGTTCGGGTAACAGGACCCGGCCCAGCGTGTCCGTCAGCCCGACGAGCAGTGCACCGATGAATGCGCCGCGGATCGATCCGATCCCCCCGATGACGATGACGACGAAGGCCAGGATGAGGACCGGCTCGCCCATGCCCACCTGCACCGATTGGATCGCGCCGATGAGCGCGCCGGCCAAGCCTGCGAGTGCGGCCCCGAGCGCGAAGACCAGCAGGTAGAGCCGGTCGATATCGACGCCAAGCGCCCCGATCATCTCACGGTCCGCCTCGCCCGCGCGGATCTGCACCCCGATCCGGGTTGAGGAGATCAGCCAGAAAAGCCCCGCGGCCACGGCCAGCCCGATGCCGATCAGCGCCAGACGGTAGCGCGGATACTCGATCCCGAAGGGCAGGGAGACGGGCCCGGACAGAGCTTCGGGGATGGCCAGATAGAGCGGGAAGGAGCCAAAGACCCAGCGGGTGCCCTCGGAGAAGATCAGGATGAGCGCGAATGTCGCGAGCACCTGGTCGAGATGGTCGCGGTCATAGAGCTGCCGGATCACCAAGCGCTCAATGACAGCCCCCGCCAGCGCCGCAGCCGCGAGCGCCGCGGCCAGCGCGAGCAGGAAGGAGCCCGTCGCCGCCGCCGTGGCCGCGGCCGCAAAGGCGCCGATCATGTAAAGCGAGCCATGGGCCAGGTTGATCAACCCCATCACGCCAAATATCAGCGTCAGTCCCGCCGCCATCAGAAAGAGCATCACGCCGAACTGCAGCCCGTTCAGGATCTGCTCGGCCAGAAAGACGAAGGACATCGCGCTACTCGGCACCTCGGGAGCAGGACGCGCCGGGCCGGGCGCGCCCGACAGCGATCACTGGGGACACTCGGCGGCGTAGGCGTCCGCGTGACCTTCGATCGCGACATCAAGGATGCGGTTGGTGTAAACGTCGCCCTCCTTGATCACCTCGCGCACATAAATGTCCTGCACCGGGTGGCGGTTCGGACCGAAAGCGAACGCGCCACGGGTGGAGGCGAAATCGGCTTCCATCAATGCCGCGCGAAAGGCCTCGGCATCGCTCACATTGGCCTTGTCCATCGCGCTCATCAGCAGGTTCGCGGTATCGAACCCCTGGCTGGCATAGAGCGAGGGCAGGCGGCCATACTCGGCCTGGAAGCTTTCCACGAAGGCCGTGTTGACCGGGTTGTCGATATCCTTGTTCCACTGGCTGGTATTGACCACGCCGAGCGCTGCGTCACCCACGGCCTGCAGGATACCCTGGTCGAAGCTGAAGGCCGGCCCGACTAGCGGCAGGTCCACGCCGCTATCGGCATATTGCTTGAGAAAGGAGATCCCCATGCCGCCCGGCAGGAAGAAGAAGACGCTATCGGCGTCCGAGGCCCGAATCTGCGCGATCTCGGCGGCATAGTCGGTCTGGCCGAGCTTGGTATAGACCTCGCCCGCCAGGTCGCCCTCGTAAAAACGTTTATAGCCGGTCAGCGCGTCCTGACCGGCTGGATAGTTTGGCGCGAGGATGAAGGAGTTCGCGTAACCCGCTGAATTCGCGTAGGCACCGGCCGCCTCATGAAGGTTGTCGTTCTGCCACGCGACGTTGAAATAGTTCGGGTGGCAGCCCTTGCCGGCAAGCGCCGAGGGTCCGGCATTGGGCGACAGGTAGAACTTGTCCTGGGCAACCGCCGCCGGAACGACCGCCATGGCGAGGTTCGACCAGATGATGCCGGTCAGCACGTCGACATCCTCGGCCTGGATCATCTCGTCGGCGAGCTGCACGGCGATGTCGGGCTTGCGCTGGTCATCCTCGATCAGCACCTCGATGTCGTCACGCCCAGCCTGCTTGACCGCCAGCATGAACCCGTCGCGCACATCGATGCCAAGGCCCGCACCGCCGCCCGAGAGCGTGGTGATCATCCCCACCTTGACCTCTGCCTGTGCGGCCCCCGCCGCCAGCGCAAGTGCAGCGGCCATCATGAACGGTTTCATGCGTCTCTCCCGTGAAATGTCTCGCGCGGCACGCGCCGCGTGACGAAACCATTCCTTGCAGGGGGTGTAAATCGAAACCGTCCGATCGCGATGCGATCAGCTGCGGGTGGGCAGGCTGTCGGGCAGGTTGATTTTGGCCACCTGCTCGGCGATCGGGTCGACCGAGAGCGGGTGGGTCTCGGCCTTGTGCCGTTCGGGATCGCCGATGTCCTGCCAGCGGCCGCCCTTGTAGATCTCCAGCGCCTTGAAATTCGCCTTGTAGCCCATCTTCGGGCTGCCGGGCACCCAGTAGCCCAGATAGACGTAGGGAAGTCCGGCCTCGCGGGCGATCTCCACATGGTCCAGGATAACATAGGTCCCCAGGCTGCGGCGGGTTTCTGCCGGATCGTAGAAGGAATAGACCATACTCAGCCCGTCATCGAGCACGTCGGTCAGACACACGGCCGTCAGGTCGCCTTTGACATAGCCCTCCGCGGGCGGTGTGCCGTACTCGATCACCCGCGACCGGATAGGGGTTTCCTCGACCATCGCGGCGAACTCGAAAATATCCATATCGGCCATGCCGCCATCGGCATGGCGCCGGTCCAGATAGGTCCGGAAGAGCGCATACTGGTCTTCGGTCGCCCAGGGCGAGGTTGCTTTGCGCAAAAGGTCCTCATTGCGGCGCAAAGTGCGCTTCTGTCCGCGGCTGGGCGCAAAGTCGGCGACCCGGATCCGCGCCGAGAGACAGGCATTGCAGTCCGAACAGGAGGGGCGGTAAAGCACGTTCTGAGACCTACGAAAGCCCTGCTTGGACAGGGCATCGTTCAGAGTCTCAGCATAATCGCCCTGAAGCGCGGTAAAGAGTTTCCGCTCCATCCGTCCCTGGAGATAGGGACAGGGCTGAGGGGCCGTCACGTAAAACTGCGGCGCGATAGGAAGTGTGTGACGCATACGGTCCCGTGGTTTTCCCGTAGCCTAGCAATGACGTCAGGCCGCGCCAAGCCCCATCGACCGTTCAATGCGACATCAAAAACTTCGACTTTTGTTCAAGGCCGTGGTGCCAAGCAGCATGTCATGCAATCCCTGTCCCCGCGCGCTGACCAGCATCAGCACGACCGAGGCCACCTGCAGGACGAAAACCGTGGTAAAAAAGACGTAAAGCACCGTGTGCAGGGCGGCCGTGAGCGCGTCGAACCGGCTGCCGTCACTGCGGCGCAACTCGATCGCCGTGAGCAGCATTCCGGGCGTGGCGGAATATCGCGCAATGGTGACGATTCGATAGGCCAGCGCGACGGCGATGTAGATCAGAGCGAAGAAGAAAATGCCCGTAAATGCCGTCAGCGGGACCACCAGCACGCTGATCAGAAAAATCAGCACGCAGTCGATGATCCAGGCGAAAAGCCGTTTCATCGGGACGTCGCTGTAGAACTCAGGCGCCGTGTCGGGATCGGGCAGGCCCCAGAGGGGGTCGGTCAGGGTCATGTGAAGGCTTCGCCTTGGAAGGGATGCGCCCATAGTGGCCCCGTCGGGGGCCACCGGGCAAGCGGAGGACGGCCGGTCAGGCCGCAGGTTCGGCGTCGCCGGTGCGATCTTCGGACTTGCGGGCACGGTCTTCCATGAACTGGTCGAACTCGGCCTTGTCCTTGGCCTCGCGCAGACGCTTCAGGAAGTCCTGAAAGCTTGCCTGTTCGTCTTCGAGGCGGCGCAGCGTTTCGGCCTTGTAGGCGTCGAAGGCGCTGTTGCCCGAGGATTTGAAGGCATGTGCCGCGTGGCGGGCACGAGAGGATTTGCAGGACGAGAACATGCGTTTACTCCAGATCATGTATGCCAGAAGTGCCAGGCCGATCGGCCAGAAGAAGATGAAGCCGAGAACCATTGCCGCGATCCAGGCGCCTTTGCCGCGCTGGTCGAGCCACGATTCCGCTTGAGAGGGCCAGGTGGCGACGGGTGTCATACTTTGTCTCCGTTTTGCGTTATGTGAATGTCGTTCACATTGCATAGATCGGGTACCCGAGCGGCATCTTCAAGGTGTGATGTGAAGGTTTTTTACATTTTCACGGATCAACGAACCGTGCCGGCGCCGCGCCTGTCAGCTGTCGCAGCCGCGCCGGCGAAATCCCGAAGACATGGCGTGGCGTTCCGGCCGCTGCCCACACGGTCTCGAATTCCGACAGGCGCGGATCCCACCAGGCGCGGATCGGACTGAGGTGCCCGATCGGCGCAACACCCCCTATGGCAAAGCCTGTCTGCGCCCGGATCAGGCTGGCATCGGCCTGACCGAGTGTCGCGCCCGCCAGATTGGACGCCAGGGCAACCGAGACCCGGTTCCCGCCGGCGGTCAGAAACATCACTGCCTGACCGGTGTTCCCGCTGCGAAAGATGATGGATTTCACGATCTGGTCGAGCGCGCACCCTATCGCGTCCGCGGCCTCTTGCGCTGTACGGGCCTGTCCGACCTCGCGGATATCAGGGCTTTCGCCTGCTGCGTCGAGGGCCCGGCGCACCCTGGCAAGGCTCTTGCTCATACGTCTCAACTCCCGGTTCGACCGATCCCGATCCGGACATGTTCCACCCCATGCTTGACCCTGTGCCGGGGCAGCCGCACTGTCCAGCCATGGAGTTTTCCGACCGTATTACACGTCTGCCGCGCCCCTATGACATGGACCGTGCGGCCGATATCGCAGCCGCTGCGCCTTGGGCGGATGGCGAGCTCGCGGCATTGCTGTCCGGTGCCGCCGGTTGCAGCCCTTACCTGGCGCGGCTTGTTCAGGTCGAGGCCGACTGGCTTCGCGAGGCGGTCGACGGGGACCCCATCGCCGCCGTCGATGCGGAACTGGCGCGCCTCGATATCCCTGAAACCGTTGCGGACGTGGCGAGCGCTCTCCACCGGGCCAAGCGCCGGATCGCGCTGTTGGCGGGGCTGGCCGATCTTGGCGGGGTCTGGGGGCTCCACGAGGTCACCGGGGCGTTGACGCATCTCGCCGATCGGGCCGTCGATCTTGCGATCCAGGCCCATCTGCGCCCGGTTCTGTCGCGCGGCAAGCTGCCGGGGATGGGCCCGGACGACCTGGTCGGGCGGGCGGGGCTCTGCGTGCTCGCGATGGGCAAGATGGGCGCGTTCGAGCTCAACTATTCCTCCGACATCGACCTGATCTGCCTCTTCGACGACCAGCGGTTCGACAATGGCGACTTGCCCGAGGCGCGCTCGCAGTTCGTGCGGGTGATCCGCAAGGCGATGGCGCTGCTCTCGGACATCACGGCTGACGGATACGTGTTCCGCACCGACCTGCGGCTGCGGCCCGATCCGTCGGTGACCCCGGTCGTCGTGTCGATGGCCTCGGCGGAGCGGTATTACGAGGGGCTTGGTCGGACCTGGGAACGGGCGGCGTTCATCAAGGCGCGGCCCTGCGCAGGGGATCTCGCCGCCGGCACGCGGTTCCTCGACGAGATCAGACCCTTTATCTGGCGGCGCCATCTCGACTACGCGACCGTCGAGGACGCCCATGAAATCCGCAAGAAGATCCGCATACAAAAGGGCGTGCCCGGCGAGGACGCGCTGGACGGGCGCAATCTCAAACTCGGGAAGGGCGGAATTCGCGAGATCGAGTTCTTCGCCCAGACCCGACAGTTGACCCAAGGGGGTCGAAACCCGAGATTGCGCAATCCGTCTACCTTGGGCGCGTTGAAGGCGCTAGAGACCGAGGGGATCATCGATCAGGTGACCGCTGACCAGCTTTCCTCCGATTACATTGCCCATCGAACGCTCGAACACAGGCTCCAGATGATCGAGGATGCGCGGACCCATTCGGTGCCGCTAAGCATCGAGGCACGCCAACGCGTGGCGGCCCTTATGGGCGTCTCGGATGTCGCCGCCTGGGAGCGTGAGATCGCCCAGCGGATGGAGCGGGTACATGCTCTGGCGCAGGACTTTTTCGAATTGAACAAGAGCGAACCCGAAGGCTGGTTCGAAGAAGCCAATGAAAGCGAGTTCGAGCGGCTGGGTTTTCAGCGACCCGCCGATATGCACCGGTTGTTTGAACGCTGGCGAACGGGTCAGATCGCCGCCACCCGGGATGCGCGCGCGCAGGGCATGTACCAACGCTTGGAATTGCGGATCCAAGCCCTGCTGTCCGAGGCAGGCCAGCCTGATCAGGCGGCTTTTGAACTCGACCGGTTCCTCTCGGGCTTGCCATCAGGTGTTCAGGTCTTCTCGCTTTTTACGGCGAACCCACATCTGTTGGATCTGATCGTGCGGATCTGCGCCCGGGCGCCCCGTCTCGCCGATCATCTGGGACAGAACCCTCAAGTTCTAGACACGCTGTTGGATCAGACCTTCTTTGAGCCGGTTGCCGAGACGGCTGTCCTTCGCACCGAACTTGAGGCGGAACTGGCCGAGGAGACCGACTACGAACGCAAACTGGATCTGACCCGGCGATGGGCACGAGAGCTCCAATTCCGCGCCGGTGTCCAACTCCTCTTCGAGATGTCAGGGGCGGAAGAATCCGCGGCAGCTTTCTCGGCCATCGCCGAGGCTTGCGTCCAGGCGCTTCTGCCCCATGTCGCGGCCGAGTTTGGCGAGAAGCACGGTCCGCCGCCCGGGCGCGGTCTTGCTGTCATCGCAATGGGGAAACTGGGCTCGGGCGAGATGACGGCGCGGTCCGATCTGGATCTGATCACGGTCTATGACAGCGCTGGAGCCGAGGCGTCAGAGGGGCGCAAGCCGCTCGCCCCCATCGCCTATTTCCCGCGCCTGACCCAAGCCCTGGTCGCGGCCCTTACAGCACCAACTGCTGAGGGGCGTTTGTATGAGGTCGATATGCGGCTGCGCCCCTCTGGCCGGATGGGACCTGTTGCCGTCTCGCTCGAGGGGTTCCAGCGCTACCAACAGAACGAAGCCTGGGTGTGGGAGCATCTTGCCCTGACGCGGGCCAGGGTGATTGCGGGCGATGACACCCTTGTTGCCGATATCGAGGCGATCATCCAAGCGGTGCTCGCAACCCGCAAGGCCCAACCCAAGGTCCTTCAGGAGGCCAATGAGATGCGTGCTCGGATCTCGGACGCAAGAACCTCGGAGGAGGGGGAGGTTTGGTCCTTCAAAGGTGCGCCCGGGGGCCTGTTGGAGATCGAGTTCCTCGCCCAGACCGGCGTCCTTTATCAAGGTATCGATGATATGCGCCAGGCCCGGCTCTCGTATGACCGGCTCGCCGATAGCGGTTGGATGACGCAAGAGGCGGTTGCGGAGCTGAAAGCCACCCATCTCCTCTTGCAACAGATGCAACAGATCGAGCGTGTGGCGCTGGATCGCCCGCTTGATCCTGACGAGATTGGGGCCGGTCTCTTGGATCGCTTGCTTAGCCTAGCCGGGGTCGACGATGCGGCTGGCCTGAAAGAGAAGCTCGCCACGGCGCAAAGCCGGGCATCTGCGATTATCGCCGCGCGGTTCGAGGCGTTTTGATCAATCGCTCCGCTGGCGCACGATCTCGATGCCCAGACCAGCGTCGCCCGGCAAACGATCGATCTTCTCGATCCGGATCTTCGCCTTCAGGGCAAGCGGATTTGCCAAAAGCCGGGTGGCCAGCTGCTCAGCGAAGGTTTCTAACAGGCTGATCCGTGGGCCTTCGATCAACGCAGTGATGGCTGCGATCAGATCGTCGTAATTGATCACTCGACTGACCTGGTCATCTAGATGAGCCGTGTTTCGGGTCACCTCGACTGCTATGTCGAACTGCACTTTTTGGGTGACCCCGAATTCTTCCTCATAGGCGCCAATCTCGATCTCGCGCACATAGGCAGATAGGAAGATCTGGTCCGAGATCTCCGGGTCACCCGTGATCTCGTCGAAGGATAGCGGTTCTAGACCAGACATTCGGGGCTGCTCCCTTCCTCAAGCGTTCTGGTAGAGACTAGAACGCGCCGAGCCGCCGCTCCAGGCGCAAACCGACAGAAGAGCGCTGTTTCGCGCTGCCTTAACGGCGCGAGAGCTGGGTCGGTTTGCGGTAGAAGATGTGCTCGCCAATCCGCGCGGTCTTCACCAGCTTCTTCGACCAGCGCGGGTTAACGGCGGTCGTGTGGTAATGTGTGGCCTCGCTGGTCAAGATCCGTGGTTTGCCTTTCAACATGACCCAGGCGACTTGGCCGACTTGTTTGCGGGCGGCTTTCTCGCTCATCGCATCGGATTTGCCGTCGCAGCGGTAGGAGAACTGGCACCCGGTGCCTCGGCTCTCACCCTGCCGGATCACCCCGCAGACTGAATTCGGATAGCGCCTGCTGTCGACCCGGTTTAGGATCACCTCGGCAACGGCGACTTGGCCAACCAGGCTCTCACCGCGGGCTTCGAAGTAAAGCGCTTCGGTTAGGCAGCTCCAAGCGTCACTCTTTTCGCCGATCTCAACATGCTTGATCGCTTCGAGATCGATAGTCCCGGCCTTGTCTACGACAACCAGCTCGGCCTGTTGTGCGTTCTGAGCGCCATCGGCTGAGGCAGAAACCGTCTCATCATGTTCAGCAAGCGCGTCGATCTGTGCTGGAACCGTCGCTGTGCTGGTCGGGGCGTCGATCTTGGGCAAAACTGACGCATTCTGAAACGTGGCACCTTTAGCGAGGGCATCTAGGCCCATCCGATCCAGCGTGACAAGGTTGTCGGCCCAGAACAGCTTCGAGGTTTTCCCGTCGAATGAGGAGGCGCCATTTGGTGTGTCGGCGGCAGCCCCTTGGCCCAAAAATGCTGCGGTTGCGAGTACAGCGATGCCGCCGCCGATGCAGCGTATAGAGTTCAAGACGGTCATTACCTACATCCTTCGGTTTGCACTGTCGGCGCGGGCGCCCAAGACGGTCCCCGCGTCTCAGTCAGCCCACAGTGCGGTTACTCGTCGCCGCCCCGTGGCGGACCTCTAGAGGAAGTCGCTACCGCTCGCCAATCAGATTCGTGCGGTCGGCAAGCCGGTTTGCACCCAGGTCATAGTTAATGTTGTGCAAACGCATCATCGAATCGGATCTGGAGCGTCGCGAGCATTGTTTCGAGCTCTGAGAAAGGGGTTTTGCTCAAAAATAGCCGGTGGTCTTGGCTCGCTGACAGACCCGCACGCCCGAATCGCTCTTGGATTTGATCCGTGATCCAAGCACGTAACTGTGCCTCGTGACGACCGTTGGACAACCTCTGATTTTCGCCAGTTTCCAGCAGCCACTCGACGACCTCAGCAACGCCTTCAGTGCGATTTGCGCTGCATTGCATCAAAGCCGGCGGCGTTTCGGTGGCCAGTAACGAGAGCGCGCCACGCAGATCCGTCATCGTTTGGCGTGCGAGCGGGCCCAGGTCGGATTTCGTCACCAGAACCAGGTCTGGCACTTCCATGATCCCGGCCTTCATGAATTGCAGAGCATCGCCCGAGCCTGGCTGGGCGCAGAACACCACCAGATCGGCGACCTGGGTCACTTGGGTCTCGGATTGGCCAACACCCACGGTCTCGACAATCACGACATCATAGAGGGCTCGCATGAGGACCGAGGCCGGATAGGTCAGATCCGCAATCCCGCCGAGGCGTGTGCGAGCCGCCATGGAGCGGATGAAGATGCCGGGATCCTCCGGGTCCGTCGTAAACCGGGTTCGGTCACCTAAAAGAGCGCCACCCGAGACCCGAGAGCTCGGGTCCACCGCGATCACCGCGATGGTTTTATCGCGCCCCCTGATGTCATGGATCAATCGGTCGATCAGGGTCGACTTGCCGACCCCAGGAGGCCCAGTAAGACCGATCACACAGCCAAGGGGCTTGGCATAGGCCTCATCCAGAAGGGCGTAGATTTCGCTCCTCTCGGAAGAAGCTTCGATGGCAGCGAGGGCCTTTGCAACCGCCGCCTTGCTCCCTTGGCGGATGTCCCCCAGTTTCATTGCCGTTCACGGATCGCTGCTTGCGCCGCCGCCAAACGCGCCACTGGCACGCGGAAGGGCGAGCAGGAGACATAATCAAACCCTGCGCGGTGGCAGAAGTCGACCGAGGCTGGGTCGCCGCCATGCTCTCCGCAGAGCCCGATGGTGACATCGGGAGAGCGCTGCCGAGCACGCTCGATCCCGATCCGCATGATCTCACCCACCCCATCCTCGTCGATCTGGTGGAAAGGGTCATGCTCGAAGACACCGCGGGCGACATAATTGGGAATGAACCGGCCCGCATCGTCACGCGACAGTCCATACAGCATCTGGGTGAGATCATTGGTCCCAAAGCTCAGAAAATCTGCCAAAGCCGCGATGTCGCCTGCGCGCAAGCAGGCCCGCGGGGTCTCGATCATCACCCCAATCGTGTAGTCCACCGGCGCGCCGCATTCCTCGGAGACCGATTTGGCCATCGCCTCGACCTCCTGCTTCAGAAGGTCGAATTCGCGCACTGCAGAGACCAGAGGGATCATGATCTCGGGTTTTGCCGCCTCGCCCGTCTGCTCTGCAGCATGGCAGACCGCTTCGAAGACCGCGCGCAACTGCATCTGGTAGATTTCGGGGTAGGCGATCCCAATCCGACAACCTCGGTTGCCGAGCATCGGGTTGAACTCGGCCAGCTCCAAAGATCGCGCGCGGATCTTCTGAGGCGTGACGGCGAGTTCGGCGGCCATCTCCTCGATCTCGGCCTGCCCGTGGGGGAGGAACTCGTGCAAAGGCGGGTCGAGGAGGCGGATCACCACCGGCATCCCCTGCATCCGCATGAACAGGTCTTGGAAGTCATCCCGCTGCATTGGTAGGAGTTTGGCCAATGCTGCGCGGCGCTCTTCCTCCGTCTCCGCGAGGATCATCTGGCGCATGGCCGAGATCCGCTGGTCTTGGAAGAACATATGTTCCGTCCGGCAAAGCCCGATCCCCTGTGCGGCAAACCCCAGTGCCGTGCCAGCATCGCGGGCTGTGTCCGCATTGGTACGGATCCCGAGGCGGCGTTCTTGATCGGCCCATTGCATGAGCTGGGCGAAGGCACCGGTGATCTCTGGCTCAAGCGTGGGAACCTTGCCTGCCAGAACCTGACCCTCGCCGCCATCCACTGTGACGGTATCGCCTTCTTTGAAAACCCTGCCATCGGGGGCAGTCAGCGTGCGCTCGACCCGGTTGAGGCTCATATCCTTCGCGCCGACGACGCAGGGTTTACCCAACCCGCGCGCAACCACGGCTGCGTGGCTGGTCATGCCACCGCGCACAGTCAGGACGCCGCTGGCCGCGTGCATACCCCGTATGTCTTCGGGACTGGTCTCAACCAAGGCCAATAGAACCTTGTCGCCGCTGGCCGCAGCCTCCTCCGCCGTGTCGGGAGAGAAAACCAGCTTACCCGCTGCCGCCCCCGGCGAGGCTGGCAATCCCTGGCCGATTTGATCGCGTGCCGCGCTTGGATCGATGGTCGGGTGCAAATGCTCGTCGACCAGGTTCGGCCCAATCCGCATCAGGGCCTCCGCCCGGCTGATCGCCCCGCTTTCCGCAAGATCGACGGCAATCTGCACGGCGGCCCTGGCCGAGCGTTTTTGCGGGATCAACTCGAGGATCTGCAGGACCCCATCGGCCAGCGTGAAATCGATGCTGTAGGTGTCCCCAAGTTCGGTCTCGATTTGGCGCCCCAGCCGGTCAAGCGTGGCGATCGCTTCGGGCGCGCATTCCTCCAGCGATGGCTCATTGAGACCTCGCGCCTCACGCTCTGCACGGGTGAGAACACGCGGGGTGCGCAGGCCCATCAGCGCTTCGTTGCCCTGGGCATTGGCCAGATACCTGCCGGTTAGGCCGGGCAGACCAGTTTGCGGATCCCTTAGATGCGCGAGCCCTGCGCCAGAGATCTCGGCCTCTCCCAAACCCAGCGCCATGACCTGGACGATCCGGGCGAGCGGGGCATCTTCTTCGAATCCTCGGGCCTGGCGGCGCAGCTTTGCCCGTGGCGAGATCCAGAGCTTTGCCATCTCGGTCAAAGCGGCATGGGCCTGGCCGACAAGATCACCCGGCAAGGTCGCGCCCATGTCTTCGATCACTTGGCTATAGGTCTCTGCCAAACGCGCGAGTTCTTCGATCGTGAGATCGGTCTCGGTCTCGACCCCGACCTCTCGCATCAAGTCATAGAGCGCATATTCAAACTCTTCCTCGTCGACCCCCATGACGCCCACACCGAAGGAGTGCAGAAGGCGCCGGTTCAGGTCATGTGCCATCCGGTCGCCAAAGCGTTGGGCCAGCTGGGGCAGACCATCGCCTGACGCTCCGATGTTGAGAACAGCTGGAACCACATCGCTGCCCGGCCCGAGAGAGGAGGCTCGGACCGAGATGAGGTCAGTCGGCGCACCATGAAGATCGGTGAGCCTCGAGAAAGCATCGCCCAGTTCCTCGGCCGACAGATCGCTCACATCGCTCGGGACGACAAAGCCGGGCGGGATCGGCAAACCGGCCTTTGCTGCCCGGGACAAGACCGATGCCTTGGTGCCGAACCTTCGTTCGTCCAAGAGAGGCGCGTCCGGCGCGATCCATCCAAGAGCCTCGGTCATGGAGCCGTCATACACAGCGCCTTCGCAGTTGCACAAGAGGTCTGGGCGACCGGTTAGCCCTCGATTGCGTCCCAAATGGCAACTTGGCGCATGACCTGGCCGACCCGGGCGAGCAGGCGCAGACGGTTCAAACGAAGCGCGGGATCCTCCGCATTGACCGTGACATGCTCGAAGAAAGCATCGATCGGTACGCGGAGCGACGCCATTTCGGTCATCGCCGCTTCGAAGTCTTCAGCGATCAGAGCAGCACGAATGGCCGGTTCCGCGCCATCCAAGGACTGGAAAAGCTCCCTCTCGGTGGCCTCAACCGCGGCTGAGCGGAGTGGTTCCAGATCGAGATTGCTGTCGTCCTTTTCCTTCTCTTTCGAGAGGATGTTAGCCGCCCGTTTGTAGCCTGCGAGCAGGTTCGTGCCTTCCTCGGTGCCGACAAAGGCCTGTAGGGCACGGACCCGTTTGACCAGCAGGACAAGGTCATCCTGTCCACCCAATCCAAAGCAGGCATCAATCACATCATGCCGGATGCCCTGATCGCGTAGATAGACTTTCAGACGGTCAGCGAAGAAGGCGAGGAGATCCTTTGCAAGGCCCCCCCAAGCCTGGGTCTGCTCTGCCGCGGCGGTGACTTGATCGCCGTAGGACTGCGCCATCATCTCGGCCTCCTGGACCTTGGCGATCATGGCCGGGTCGAGCGTTTCGATAGAGCCTTCCTTCAAAGCGGTTAGGATCGCTTGCAGATCATCGGTCATCTGAGGGGCATCTTTGGCGGCTTGCAGACCCGCCAGCGTCTGATCCATTCCGAGCTTCTCATAAAGCGCGTCTTGGAAGATCTTCTCGAGGCCGATGCGGTAGCTGTTCTCCAGCACGATCCGGATGACACCCAAAGCGGCCCGGCGCAGCGCAAACGGGTCCTTGCTGCCCGTCGGCTTCTCATCGATCGCCCAGAACCCCGTCAGCGTGTCGATCTTATCGGCCAAGGCGACGCTGGCTGAGACCGGGGCGGCGGGTACTTCGTCGGACGGGCCGAGGGGCCGGTAATGGGCCTCGCAGGCCTCGGCTACCTCGTCCGGGAAGGGTGGTTGCGCTCGCTTGGCGTAGTAGACGCCCATGACGCCCTGAAGCTCGGGGAACTCATAGACCATCTCCGAGGAGAGGTCCGCCTTCGCGATCCGCGCTGCTTGCTCAGCCAGATCGGGGTCCGCGCCGATCTGGGGCGCGAGATCGCGAGCCAGGCGCGCAATCCGCGCGATCCGCTCCGCCTGGCTGCCGAGTTTGGCGTGGAAAACCACATTGGCCAGTGGTTCGGCCATGGCGACCATGCCGCTGGTGTTGATGCTGCGCAGGTCGTTTTCCCAAAAGAACTTCGCGTCCGCGAGCCTTGCCGCGAGCACCTTCTGGTTGCCCGCCAGGATCGTCGCGCCCTGATCCGCCGTTTCGGTATTGGCCACCGTTATAAACTGCTCGATCCGGCCGGTCTTTGGGTTGCGGACTGAGAAGAACTTCTGATGCTCTTTCATCGAGGTCTGGAGCACCTCCGGCGGCAGGTCCAGAAACTCCACCCCGATCTCACCCATCAGCGTCACCGGCCATTCGACCAGGCCCGCGACCTCGGCCAGAAGCCCTTTATCGGCCACCAGTTCGAGGCCTTGGGCAAAGGCCAATTGCTCCGCATCATGGGCGATCTTGGCCTGGCGTTCCTCTGGATCGAGCAGGACTTTGGCCTCGGCAAGCTTGGCGGCATAGTCTTCGAAATCCGTCACGGCGAAAGGGTCTGGGGCAAGGAACCGGTGGCCCTGGGTGGTATCTCCGGCTGCGATTCCGTCGATCTCGAAGGGCACCACCAGGGTGCCGGTCTCGTCGCTGAGGATGCAGAGGATCGCGTGCAGCGGGCGAACCCAGCGCAGCGTACCACGGCCCCAACGCATGGATTTAGGCCAGGGGAAGTTACGCACGGTTTCGGCTACTGCCTCGGCGATCACATCCTCGGCGGCGCGGCCCGGGCGATCGATCACCGCGAACAGAACTTGGCCCTTTTTGTCATCGCGGGTCTCAAGCTGGTCCCGGGTCAAACCGGTCGAGCGTAGAAAGCCCTCGATCGCCTTTTCCGGCGCATCCGCCCGTGGCCCCTTGCGCTCCTCACGCTGTGCAGTGGTTTCGTTGGGCAATCCCGCCAGCGTCAGCACAAGCCGCCGAGGGGTGACAAAGCTGCCCGCGCTCTCATAGGTCAAACCCGCCTCGACCAGCTTGCCGGTGACCAGTTTGCGCAAATCCTCGGCTGCACGTGCTTGCATGCGTGCCGGGATTTCCTCGGAGAAGAGTTCGAGCAGAAGGTCGGGCACTTGAGGCTCCTAGAGGTTTAGGAAGAACTGGATCAGGATCGCGTTGGCGATATCGACAAAGAACGCGGCGACCAGGGGGAGGATGATAAATGCCAGCGGCGAGGGGCCATAGCGCTGGGTGATCGCCGTCATATTCGCGATCGCCGTTGGCGTGGCACCAAGCGCAAAGCCCGCAAAACCTGCGGAGATCACGGCCGCGAAATAGTCCCGGCCCATGATCCTGAACACCACGAAGATGATGAAAACAGCTGCGATGATCGCTTGGAGCAGCATGGTGGTGACGAGAACTCCCGCGCTACCTGCCAGCGTCCAAAGCTCCATGCTCATCAGCGACATCGAGAGAAAGACCGATAGACTGAACTCGGAGGCCAGTGCCATCGAACCGGTATGGGCTGGCCATTCCAGCCGCGGCAGAATCCGGGGCACCAGGTTCGACAGCACGATGCCGGTCAGCAGGCAGGGCACGAAGAGCGGGAGTTTGACATCCAATTCTTTCAACGCCTCAAAGATTGAGAAGCCGATGATCACCGACACATGGATCCAAAGGACCGAGCGCATCAGCCCCTGGCTGGTGATCGGGTCATCCGCCGTGGCAGCCTCGGTATCAGCGCCTTTGGCCATTGGCCCGTCTCGCGTGGTCTCCGCCACCAGATGGTTGCGCTCGATCAGGAACTTGCCGATCGGACCGCCGAGAAGGCTCGCCATGATCAGCCCTACGGTCGCCGAGGCGATCCCCAGCTCCGCCGCGCCCGTCACGCTGTAATCCGTTTCAATGAGCGGCCCCCAGGCGATCGCGGTTCCATGCCCGCCAATCAGCGCGGTCGTGCCCATCAAGACCCCCGCTTGGCTGGGCAGACCCCAAAGCGTCGCGCCCAGGATCCCAACACCGTTTTGGACGATCATGTAGCCGATGGTGATCGCCAGCATGATGGCCAGGATCGGACCACCCTTGACCAAGTCGCTGATCCGGGCGTTCAGGCCGACAGTCGTGAAGAAGTAAACCAGCAAAACATCCCGCGCCATCAGATCAAAGCTGATCGTACGCCCTGTCACCAGAACCACACCAAGGGCGAGGAGTGCTGCTAAAAGCCCGCCTGAGACCGGCTCTGGAATGCTATAAGTGCGCAGGAACGCAATCCGCTTGGTCAGGCGTTCACCCACAAAATAGACGACGATCCCCAATGTGAGGGCATAAAAAGCATTGATCTGGATCTGAGTGGGATCGGTTCCAAAATCCATTTCAGTCTATACCTCACTGATCCGCAAATTTCTCATTGAGCTGGCGCCACATAAACCCGCTTCCATCGGGATAGAGCGCGACATAGCGGTCAACACCGTCTGACTCCTCACGCGCCGCAAGGATAGCCATGGCGTTCCCATCTTCGAGATCACGCGCGATCTGCTCGGCATCAAAACACTCGAACCAATAGGGGGCCGTAAGCGGGGTCGCATTTGGCGCGGTCTCGGTCGGCAAAGCGGCTGATGACGTCTGGAAGCAAGCACGCAGTTTGAGCGGAGAGGAGGTGGCCTCGATCCCTTGATACTCAGTCACCGCGATGGCGTCTCCAGCCATCTCGATCTCGGTGACCCCTTCAACCTCTTCATAGAATGCATAGATCTGAAAGTACCAAAGGGCGGCGCCGAAGAGGACGCAGAACACCAGCAGACCTGACATCAAAAGGCGCCCGCTCATGCCCCGCCTGCCTCGGTCTGGACGAAAGCGTCTGCACAGGCCTTGGCCAAGGCCCGTACCCGGCCGATATAGGCTTGGCGTTCAGTGACCGAGATCACGCCGCGGGCATCCAGCAGGTTAAACAGATGGCTCGCCTTGATGCATTGATCATAGGCAGGCTGAGCCATGATGATCCGCCGCCGGGTCTTGGGGTCCTGGGCTGGCCGTTCCAGGATCGCGAGGCACTCCTGCTCCGCATCCACGAAATGGCGCATCAGCATATCCGTGTTGGCAACATCGAAGTTCCAGCGGGCATACTGCGCCTCGGCCTCGCGGAACACATCGCCATAGGTCAGCGGGATTGGGTCATCGGGGTCGTTGAACGGCATCTCATTGCCGTCATCATAGCCCAGCACATACATCGCCAGGCGCTCGAGCCCATAGGTCAACTCGCCCGAGACCGGGTGGCAATCATGTCCACCGACCTGCTGGAAATAGGTGAATTGGGAAACCTCCATCCCATCGCACCAGACCTCCCAGCCGAGGCCCCAGGCGCCCAAGGTCGGGCTCTCCCAATCATCCTCGACAAACCGGATATCGTGGAGTTTCATGTCGATCCCGATCGCCGCCAGCGAGCCAAGATAGATCTCCTGCAGATCGGGCGGGCTCGGTTTGATGATCACCTGGAACTGATAGTAATGCTGCCAGCGGTTCGGACTATCTCCGTAACGCCCATCGGTTGGCCTGCGCGAGGGTTGCACATAGGCTGCCGCCCAAGGGCGAGATCCAAGTGCCCTGAGGGTTGTCGCGGGATGGAACGTACCGGCGCCCACCTCCATGTCATAAGGTTGCAGCACAGCGCAGCCCTTCTCGGCCCAATAGGTCGAGAGGCGGAGAAGGATCTCCTGAAAAGAACGTGGAGCAGGCATTTGCGACCTCAGACAGCGGTTGGTCTCGCGTGTCTCCTAAACATGCACCCAATCTCGGTCAATCGATCGGATCTGCGTCAAAGGGCATTAGGAAAGGCTCGACCACCCAGGACCAGCATGTCATTCTGGTCGAAAAGCTTGGGTGGGTAGCGTATAATATGGTGACATCAGAGAAAGTTCTCGACCCTGCCGATGTGGTCTTGGCGCAGGATAAATGTCTGACCGCCGATGGGGTCGACTACGCGCGTTGGTTAGAGACGGTTTTCATTCCGTTGAGCCTAGTCAGCGAGGGAAAGTCCTTCCACATAGAGAGCGATGAAGCTTTTGTCGGGCATTTGAAAGCACTCGAAGAAAAAGCCTTGGAATTGGGCGTGGTGGCGCTTGAGACGCAGATCCTCTCGCATGTGCGACCCAGTGTCGACATGGCGATTTTGAGCTCGATCAGGCGGCGGTTGGGAGCAGATCACGAGGTAATCGGGGAAAGCTCGATCACCTGGACGGTTATCCGGGTTGGTGAGGGATGGCGGGTCAATCAGATCTTCTTCAACGACTCGGTTTATGACCCATCTATCGTCGGACAGGTCTTCTTAGGACGATCAAACAAGAAGTGAGGATGTGCTTTTGACCAAGCAATCCGATCAGTTCAACCGACGAGTTTGTCAAACCCGAGAGCCATCATCGCACAGTGATCGCTTGCCCGGACGCGGGTGATCAGGTATGCGAGCGCCCGTGCCGGCTTAGCTCAGCTGGTAGAGCGGCTGATTTGTAATCAGCGGGTCGGGGGTTCGAGTCCCTCAGCCGGCACCAAAACAGACTCCCTCTGTTGTAAGCCCCCCTAACGCTTTGAAGGGCAATGCGATTTTGGGGGTTCTAGCGCCCTCTTTTCGGCAGTAGTGAATTCGCTCCTCGAAGGCGAGCTTGAGCACTGCTCTGCGCACGGCTGTCTGCCCTGTTTCCCAGAGTTTCCAAGGGTTTGCGAGGAAGGTCAGCACGGGTTCTAGTTTTTCCTCGAAGCTCCCCTTGGGTTCAGCTTGGCTTTCCAGCTTTTCAGTCAGGAGGCGCTTCGCCCGCTCCAATTGGTCGATCTTTTCCTCATATCTCTGGATCACGGTGGCGTTGGTGGCGCCGAGGATCAGGTTGAGGAACTCTTCCACCTGCTTCTCAATCTCTTTGATCTCACGCTTGCTGGAGATGTAACTGGAACCGTTGTCACTGAGCAGCCGTGGCTTGTGTAGAACCGTTGCCTGATCGCAACCTGAGGCTTGCAGAGCCAGGTCCAGCGTGTCTGTCACGTCGGTCGTCTTTATCGTCGTGCAGAGCTTCCAGGATGAGGAGGATCAGGAAAGGCCCCAGTGGGGCGTTTCCCCGACGAATGATGTAGCGGCTATAGTCATCGAGGATGGTCGACAGATAGAACCAGCCCCAGCCGATCACCTTCAGGTATGTGAAGTCGGTCTGCCACAACTGGTTCGGCCTCGTTCGCCAGTGTCTCTCGGACCATTGGCGTTCCATTGGCTCACTCTTGTCGTGGAACGCGTCTGCCGCTGACAGAACCACATAGGCCGGGCTAGTGATCAGATCATACGACTTCTAGATGCGATAGACGTTCGACGGGAAAACGGTTCACTGGATCGTTTTCTGATCCGTCTCACCCTCTGACACAAAGTACTTTTCCGTATCTGTGAACTGCACGGCCAGCTCACGCGGTGACAGCTCACTTTCCTGCAAGGCCAGGTCCTTGATCCGCTACCGAACAGGATCGGGAATGCGGTTCCAGACCCGTGGCGGTTTGGGACTGCGATCCTCCAAGGCCTCCGGCCCGCCAGCCTGATACCGATCGGACCAGCGGTAGAATGTCGTCTTGGGAATGCCCAGCTTATCCATAGTGCGTCTGACTGGCAGATGCGATTGCTCGACTAGGCGGTTCGCCAATGTCGCTCGGACCATTGGCGCGACATGGCTCACTCTCGATCTTTTCGGATGCAGGATACCTCATTCCTCCTTGCGCCAGTGTCACTCGGACCGATGGCGTTCCAATGGCTCACCCCATCCGCGATCATGCTTTTTTTGAGAAGACGAAGCTCCAGGGCTTGCTCGGCGACGACCTCCTTGAGCTCTCGGGCCTCCTGGCGCAGGTCTTTGACCTCGCTCGTTGATGCAGCCCGCGCGGTGTCGCCTGCCAACCGCCGCTTCCCAGCTTCTAGGAACTCCTTGGACCAACTGTAGTAAAGGCCCTGAGCGATACCTTCACGGCGGCACAGTTCCGCATTCGACAATTGTCCTCGGACCAATGGCGGACAAGTTCTCATTGTCCTCGCCCTTCAGACCGTCCAACACAATCCGGATCTTTTTTTAGATGAATACTGATTGCGTATGGCACGGCGAACGTCTTTGACAAGCTTATTACCGTGGCTCCGCTTGGTTCCGGGTTTCTGTCTCATCTCCACTCCTCAGCGGTGACGATGAGCCAGAAATCCTCCCTTATCAAATCACCCTAAACTGTCCCACGAGCGCTTACGTCAGATATGCCGCCAAAATTGGGAGGTTAGCGGTCGAGAACGATTTTTTTGTCGGAAAGGCTCAAAAGGTGAGCCTGGCAAAGAAACGCGTCATGATCAAACGGGACCATCCCGAGCTGAGTATTCGTCAGCACTGCAAGCTGGTGCGGCTCACCCGGTCCGCGTTCT
>JBCDAS010000023.1:0-23743 GCA_039185235.1 Pseudomonadota bacterium | reverse complement strand
CCACAGCTCCGCCCCCGCGAGCGCCCCATGGGCATGGACCTTATCGGTCATCAGCGCACTCGCCCGGATGTCATCGTCGTTCCAAAGCGCCGCCGAGACCCAGGGCAAGTTGTCCGAGGACGGGTGTATCGAGTTATACTCAGTACAGATCGCCCCCCAGCCGCCTTCCGCCTTGATCTCGCGCATCGCCGCCAGGGTTTGCGGGCGCAGCCAGCCCATCCCAGTGCAATGGGGCACCTGGTAGAAGCGGTTCTTCATCGTCACCGGCCCAATCTTGAGCGGCTCAAACAGGATGTCATAGCGAGGGTCGCGGGTCATTCGTCCGGGCCTTTGGCTTAGTCTTTGGCAATCTCTGGTAATTCGCGGAGGAAGGGCACCCCATCCACCACCGGCTCACCCAGCTGGCGGGCATACTTGTGCCCCTCATAAACAGCTGCCGCGATCGTCGCCGGGCCATAGCAGTCACCGATCCGAGAGATCGATTTCGGCCCGCCCTCTCCCCCGGTCAGAGCCATCAGATCATGATAGAGCGTGTCGACCGGCTGGCGCATCGTGACCATCACCACCGCCCGGGCCGGGATGTCATGCTCCCGCTCGGTATAGACGCATTGCAAGCTGACATGTTCCGCCCGGATCTTCGAGAGAGTGTGGAGCGGCACGATTTTGACGCCCATCTCGATCAGCCGCTTTTGGATCCGCGCCTGTTCCAGCGTGTAATGGGTGAAGTTCGAGACATCGGCGACCGATGTGACCAGCGTGACCTCGGCGCCCGCGCTCTGCAACAGCTCCGCGAGGATGCCGCCCATATAGTAGTGGTCATCGTCAAAGATCACCACCGGCCCTTCGGGCCGCGCGCCCGCCATGATGTCGTCGGGGGTGAGAACCTTGGCGCCTTCCTCCAGCGGGATCGGCGCATAGAGCGCCCGGCCCACGCCGGTCGGGCACCACTTGGCCCCCGTCGCGATGACCACATGATCGGCCTCGAACTCCAAGACCTGATCGGCGGTCAGGCGGCTTTCCAAATAGGTATCCACATTCGCCATTTGGCTGATCTGGTATTCGCGGTAATCCGCCACCCGGCGCCACTCCGCCAAGCCCGGCAGGCGGCTCTCGACAGCAACCCGCCCGCCAATCTCGCTCCGCGCCTCGGCCAGGGTCACGTGATAGCCGCGCTGGCCTAAGGCTCGCGTCGCCTCCAGCCCTGCGGGGCCAGCGCCCACCACCAGAACCGTGTCGTCCGAGGTCTTCGGCGCGATCCGCTCCGGATGCCAACCCCGGCGCCACTCCTCCCCCATGGTCGGGTTCTGCGTGCAGCGCATCGGGGTCTTGAGATAATCGCCCGAGACGCAGATATTACAGCCGATGCACTCGCGAATATCCTCGATCCGGCCTTCCTCGACCTTCTTGGGCAGGAACGGATCGGCGATCGAGGGCCGGGCCGCCCCGATCAGATCCAGCGTGCCCCCCTTGATCAGCGAGACCATCGCATCGGGCGAGGTATACCGCCCCACACCCACCACGGGCTTGGTCGTCACCTTCTTCACAAACGAGATATAGCTCTCCTGAAACCCGGCTTGCGCAAAGCGCGAGGTCTGGCTGTCATTCTCCCACTCGCTGACATTCACATCCCAGAGGTCCGGGATCTCGGCGAACATCTCCACGATGTCCCGCCCCTCGGCATCGGCGCGGATCCCGTCCTCGCCCGCCAGTTCATCCACGGCAAAGCGCACGGCGACGCCGCATGTGTCGCCCACCGCCTCCTTGGTCTCCTCGAGGACTTCGCGGAACAGGCGGGTGCGGTTCTCCAGGCTGCCGCCATACTCATCCGTGCGGTCATTGCGGCGGATCGACATGAAATGCATCAGCGCGGGCAGGTTATGCCCCGCATAGACATAGATGATGTCGAACCCCGCCTTGCACCCCCGCAGCGCCGCGTCGCGATACCACCGGCGCAGGTCCTTGATGTCCTGCTTGTCCATCGCGCGGGCTTGCGTCGGATAAAGATAGTCGATCGGTCGCGCCGAGGGGCCCATCGGCACCTCCCGGCTGTAGTTATTGGTCGAGCCCACGCCGCTATAGGTGGGCTCCAACCCCGCAAGGCTGCCATGTTCGTGGATCTTCTCGCACATCTTGGCAAAGACCGGAATATCGCGGTCATCCCAAAGGCGGCCTTCGATGGTCGGGCTGATATCGCAGGTGTGGTGGATCTCGACCTCTTCGGTGCAGACCACACCCCAGCCGCCCTCGGCCTTCACACCCCGCATCGCCGCCATCGAGGAGGGATAACTCCGCCCCATCCCGTTGCAATGGGGCACTTGGTAGAACCGATTGGGCGCTGTCACAGGGCCGATCTGGACCGGCTCGAACAGGATGTCATATCGGGGATCGCGCTTGCCTTTTAGGGCTGGCTCGTACTTGTTCATTCCTCGACGGCCTCTTTCTGTAATCGCTGCTTGCGCCCCGCGCAGGCCTCGCAATCGAGTGCTGCCATCACCGCATTCGCTGTTGCAGCCCCGCTCAGGAACGCGCCACCGCAGAGCGTGATGTAGGGGCCCGCCATTGCCTCTCCGGCAAAGAACACGCGGTCGCCAACCGGGCGGCGCAGATCCGTGCGCGCGGCATGATGGCCCGGCTTGGCGGTGGCATAGGCGCCATGGGTCAACGGGTTGGTCGCCCAGTCGCTAACCATGCCTTTGACGAAATGCTTGCGCACCTTGCTGCCGAACATCTTCTCCATCTCGCCGAGCACAAAGTCGATGGTCGCCGCCTCGCCGGCTTTTGCCATCTCCCAGCCGAACTGGCCGCCCAGGAAGCCGACCATCATGTCGAAATTGAATGGGAAGGAGAGGAAATAGCTCGCCTCCAACGGCGTCTTCTGCTCGCTGCCATAGGTGAGCCAAGCATTCGATGACAGGCCAAACCGCTCCCCGTCGAACAAGAGCCCGACCTTGGTCAAAAGCCCCATCGGCACGTTCGAGATTGCCTCGGCCTTCCAATCCGGCAGGTCTGGGGCAAACTTGATCTGGCCCTTGCCCAGAACCCCGGTCGAGACGGTGACCACACAGGCCCGCGCCCGGATCGTGCCCTTGGGCGTCTCAACCCGAACCCCCTCGCCGCTCCAATCCACCAGGGTGGCGGGCGTGCCCATCTGGACCGGCAAGCCCTCGCCCATGCGCGCGATCAATGTGCCATACCCCTCGCGGATCATGTAATTCACGCCCAGATCGGCGGTGCTTTGGCTCTCCAAGGTCGAGAGATCGGCGAAATCGACCCCCCAATCCATCGGCCCAATCCAGCTCTCGACCACGCTGCCAAAGGGCAGATCCGGCGGGATGACGGTGGAGGCCGCCACATCGCGCCCCGCCGTCCCGGCCTTGGCCAGCGCGACCTCGATGGCCTCATACGAGCCCCAGTATTTGTTGCGCTCCGCCGTGGTCGACAGCCGGTCCCCCACATAGAACGCCTCGCTCGCACCACTGTGATCGAGCAAAGTGTAGCCATAGTCCCGCGCCAGGGACACAAGCTCCAGATCCTTTGGCCCCTGCATCCAAGAGCAGCCGACGTCGAAGGGCACGCCCAGAGTTGTGGTATCGGTATAGGCCCGCCCGCCAATGCGATCAGCGGCCTCCAGCACCACGACCGAATAGCCCTGCGCGATCAGCCTCCGCGCCGCCGACAGGCCCGCCGAGCCTGCACCGATCACCACCACATCCGGATCGCTCGGCAAAGTCTGGGCCCGCACCGGCAAGGCCGCACAGGCCATCAGGCTCATCAAAAGCGCCCGGCGATCCAGCATCGGCGCGGTAAAGCGGCTGTGTTTCATCCCACACTCCGGCAAGGTTCAGCCAACTCCGCGGCAAAGGAGTTGGGAAAGGTCCAGGTCAGGTAGTCCCGCAAATGCTCGCGCGCGCTCTCGGGCGTCAGGCATTCGGGATACATCATGATGTTGAGCCACAGCCCATCGGCAAAGCTCTCGATCGCCTCGGCAATCGCCGCGGGGTCCAGGCCCGGCTCCTCGGCCCTGGCCAGCTCGGCGCAGAACGCTTCGGTCAGCTTCTGGCGCTCGCGGTCGAACCGGGTGACCTTTTCACGATAGGTCTTGCGATAGCGCATCTCACCAAAAAACGCGAACCAGACCGCGATCCGCTCGGTTGAGCAGACCTGGGGGTCGAAATGCGCCTCGGTGATCGCGACCAGCTTGCCCACCGGGCTCTGATCGCAGGTCTCAAGCGCCCGCAGCCAACAGGCGCGGTGCTCCTCGGCCAAATAGGTCAGGGTCTCTTTGAACAGGTTCTCTTTGCTCTGAAAATGGAAGCTGACAATGCCCATCGAGAGCTTCGCGCGCCCCGTGACCGTCGCCATGGTGGTGCCCGAGATGCCATGCTCCGCAATCGAGGCGATGGTCGCCTCGATGAGCTGTTGCCTGCGGACTTCGCGCGAGGCGGTCCGCGGCCGTTTGCCTGCCGTCTCAGTTTGCACAAAGGCCTCTTTAATCGGCGCCCAGCACGACCACCGCGTCGTCGCTCCAGCTCAGCCAGACCGGGCGGCCACTATCGCCATCCCCCAGCTGATCCCGCGTCGCGTTTTGCGAGGAAACCGCAATCGGTTTCGCCGCCCCGGGGACATTGACATAGAAATGGCTGCGCTCGCCCAGATAGGCCGCATTGGCGAGCGTTCCGCTCACCATATTCCGCGCCCCCTGCGGCTCCTCATGGTTCAACTGGAACTTCTCTGGCCGCACCGCGACACACAGCTTGTCGCCCGCGATCGGGGTCAAATGCTCCGTCGGCACCGACAGGCTGCCCAGCGCCTCGACGCTCAGATCCGAATGCCCGTTGGCGCGCGAGGTCACCCGCCCATCGAAGAAATTCATCGTCCCGATAAAGCTCGCCACCTCGCGGTTGTTCGGCCGCTCGTAAAGGCCCGAGGGGCTGTCGATCTGCAGCACATGACCGCCTGACATCACCGCGATCCGGTCCGACAGCGTCAACGCCTCCTCCTGATCATGGGTGACGAAAACGAAAGTAATCCCGACCGACCGCTGCAACGCGCGCAGCTCCAGCTGCATCTGTTCGCGAAGTTGCTTGTCCAACGCACCCAGCGGCTCATCCAGCAACAGCACTTTCGGCTTCAGGATCAGCGCTCGGGCCAATGCCACCCGCTGGCGCTGCCCGCCCGAGAGCTGGTTCGCCCGCCGACCGCCATAGCCCGGCATCGCAATCAGCTCCAAGAGCTCATCGACCATCCGGGTCTTCTCCGCCTTGTCGAGCTTAAACTTGCGCAGTCCATAGGCGATGTTGTCATGGACGTTGAGATGCGGGAAAATCGCGTAGCTCTGGAACACCATATTCACCGGGCGGTGATGCGGTGGCACCCCAGACATCGGCTGGCCATCGATGAAGATCTCGCCCGAGGTCGTGCCCTCGAACCCCGCGAGCATCCTGAGCAGCGTGGTTTTCCCACAGCCCGAGGAGCCCAGCAGCGAGAAGAACTCCCCATGCCCGATATCGAAGCTGACATTGTTGACCGCCTTGACCAAGCCAAAGGCCTTGCTCACATCGCGGATCGAAATGCAGGGATTCGCGGTCATGCGCCGGCTCCTTTCTGATCATCTTGCAGGCCGAACTTCGCCAACCACAGGCTCAGGAACACCATCACGAAGGAGATCGCGATGATGATGCTGGACAGCGCCAGCACCCCAGGCAGCCGCTGTGGAAAGCGCAACTGGCCCCAGATATACATGGGCAGGGTCATGTCGGTCCCCGTCAGGAAGAACGCCATGATGAACTCGTCAAACGAGATGGTGAAGGTCAGCATCAGGCTGGCGAAAATCCCCGGCATGACCATTGGCACGGTCACTCGCCAAAAGGTCCATAGACTGTTCTCACCCAGATCGGCTGAGGCCTCCTCCAAGGACGGGTCAAACCCTTCGAACCGCGGGATCAGGGTCGCAATCGCAAAGGGGATGCAAATCACCAAATGGCCCAAAGTCACCGTCACCAGCGACAGCGGGATCCCCAGCCGGTTCATGAAGATTAGGATCGCCACCGCGAAAATGATCCCCGGCACGACCAAGGGCAGCATCATGAAGCTGACGATCGGCCCCTTGCCCGGAATGCGGTAGCGAGTGATCGCTTTCGCAGCAAAAACCCCCAGCGCGGTCGAGATCACGGCCGAGATCATCCCAACCCGAACCGAATTCCAAAGCGCATCCCACATCGGGGCTGTATCCGACAACTCCAGATACCAGTTCAACGTGAAGGCCTCGATCGGGAAGGTCAGATAGATCGACTCGTTGAACGAGAAGAGCGGGATCAACAGCATCGGCGCATAGAGCACGAAGATGAAGACCCAGGCATAGACCGTCAGGCCCGGGCTCGGTTTGTTGATATAGCTGCTCATGCGACCTTCCTCTTCAGAAGCTCCGTCATCAGATACATGATCAAGGCCGCCGCTCCGACGGCGAGCATCATCACGATCGCCAGGGTCGCCCCCATTGGCCAATTATTGGCGCGGCCGAATTGCAGCTGGATCAGGTTCCCGATCATCATGCCATCCGGTCCGCCCATCAGCGCGGGCGTGATGAAATCGCCCACCGTGGGGATGAAGATCAGCATACAGGCCGCCATCACGCCGGGCAGCGACAGCGGCAGGGTGACCCGGAAGAACCGCGTCCACGGCCCGTCGCCCAGATCGGTCGCAGCCTCCAAGAGCGAGCGATCGATCTTCTCCAGCGAGACATAAATCGGCAGGATCGCAAACGCCGCCCAAGCATGGGTCAGCGTGATCACAACCGCCGTTTGACTGTAGAGCAGGAACTCGAGCGGTTGTTCGATCAGCCCCATCCCGCTCAGCGATGAGTTGATCAGCCCATCATAGCCCAGAATGATCTTCCAGGCGAAAACCCGCAGCAGATAGCTGGTCCAGAACGGCAAGGTCATCAGGATCAGCCAGAGCATCTTGTTGCGATGCACATAGAAGGCCACGTAATAGGCCATCGGATAACAGAACAGCACCGTGACGATCGTGGCCATCCCCGAAATCCATAGGGAGCGCGTCACCAGCGCGCCATAGATCGGGCGCTCGGCGGCGTCATGATAGTTTTTCAGGGTGAAATCGGTGTTGAACTCAAAGCCCGCCGGGGTCCAGAAGCTCATCGTGATCAGAATGCCAAAGGGTACGAGGATCCCTAAGGCCATAAAGAGCAGTGCCGGAGAGAGAAGGCTGTAACCTCGCAGGATTTCATATCGCTGGAGGAGAGACGCCAAAAAACCCGTCGTCTGTACCAAGTTGATCGGCGTTTCGGTACTCGTTGCCTGCGTCTGCGAGATCGTCGTATCTGCCATCAGAAACCTCCGGCTGAGCCTTCGGCACGTTTTTCAGCGCCAAAACAACAAGGGGCACGGGCGGCGGCGCCGCCCGGCCGTTTCGAGAGATCAGGGCTTAGAAGCCAGCTTTGATCTGCTCGAACTCATTGTTCATGCGGGTTTCCCATTCCTGCGATTGCGGCACTTGGTAGTGACCCGCATTCAGGATATCCGCAGGCTCGCGGCTAAGGCCGATATTGACCAGTTCCTCATCCGTGAAGGCCTCGAAAGACTTCAGGTTCGAGTGGCCATAGCCGTAATCGCCGATCAGGAACTTGCCGGTCTCTGGGCTGATCAGCGAGTCGATGACCTCATAGGCGCGGTCCACATTCGGCGCGTCTTTGTGCATCATGACACCACAGACCCAGGTCAGGGCGCCCTCTTTCGGCTTGGCGAAAGCGGCCGGGATACCCTCGGCTTTCAGCGTCGTCGCAGTCTCGTTCCAGGTCATGGCGGCAGCCAACTCGCCCGAGGCCAGAGCCTGCTGGAGCGAGGTCGTGTCGTCCGTGTAGACCCGGATCAGCGGGCGCTGCTTGCGCATCACATCGCCGATCTTCGCAAAGGCCGCATCCGAGTCGATGTCCTTGAAGTCAACGCCCGAGTAAATCGCGCCGCACCACCAGGCGTCGCCGCCCGAGGCCAGGCTGCCCAGGCGGCCTTTGTAGCGCTCATCCCAGAGCATGCCCCAGCTCTCTTCGCCTTCGACCTCAAACAAGTCTGTGCGGTAGGTGACCGAGGTCTGACCCCAATCCATCGGCGCCATGTAAGGCTTGCCGTCCACAACATTGCCCTCAATGTTGTAGAGATCCGGCATCACGTCCGACCAGTTCGACAACCGGCTGGTGTCCAGCGGCTGGAACAGGCCCGATTTGATCCAGCGCGGTACGCCCTGGTTACAGGGGTGCGCCACATCAACCACAAAGCCCGCGCGCATCTTGGTCAGCGCCTCTTCCGAGCCACCAAAGGTCGCGAAATTCGGCAGCGCGCCGTTTTTGCCCTCATAGGACGTGAACAGCTCTGGGATGTCATAGCCACCCCAGGTGAAATAGGTCGCCTGATCCTCGGCCGAAGCCAGCGCCCGGCGTTGGGTGTAGGGCACGGTCAACAGACCGATCCCCATGGCAAGAAGCGAGCGGTTAAACTTCCGCCGGCTGAGCTCTCCGTTCTTCACTGCATTTAAGTTGTCTACGACATCCATGGTCCATACCTCCGCTGTCTTGGCCCTGTTTCTGTCATCTTATGATCCAGGAGCGGAGTGCCACGATCATCGCTTTCGCCCCGATTTAGGAGCATCCCGCTACTGAATGCTTATTCAATCAATCGTTGCGTTGACAACTTGGCGCAGTCAAGCGCTAGATCAATACGAAAGACGATTGTCTTGGCGACAGGCAGGCAAAATGGTCCCACCTAGGCAGATTTGCCCCTTTCATGCGCAGCATGATCAAGAATGCAGCAGGGCTGCCGCAGGTGACCACAACCCCCCGGGATAGAGAGGACGAATATGAGCGAAAAACAGGGTGTGATTCTCGTCGAACCCCATGGCCCAGCCGAAACCGGCCTTGAGGAGTGGGAGACGATTGACCCAAGCGGCCTCGTCTCGGGCCAACCGGTCCAGCGCGGGCATCTCTATCACGAGATCGCGGCCACAGGCTATCTCGCCGGTGTCTGGGACTGCACTGCGATGACCAGCCATATGGAGCCCTATCCCGATGACGAGCTGATGATCCTACTCGAAGGCACGCTCGTCATGGCCCTGCCCGATGGCACCGAGATCGATCTCAAAGCGGGCGATGCCTTCATCATTCCCAAGGGCCTGACCTGCCAATGGAAGCAACCGGGCTATTTGCGCAAGATCTTCATGATCCTCAGCGAGCCGGTGGATGAGACGGCCTCCAACCCCTCGCTCCAGCGCATCACGGTGCCCGATATGACCGCGGGCGCACTCTCGGACGGTGCGATCGAGAGCACGGATGTCCAATTCATCAACTCCACCAGCCATATGGTCGTCTCGACCCGAACGCTGATGGAGACCTCCAAACCCCTCCACCCCGCCTCACGCAACGATCTGACCCATGTGCTCTCAGGCGCTGTGACCATGGAGGTGAATGGCGAGACCAAACGCTTTGGCGCGGGCGAGACCTTCTATGTCTACAAAGGCACGCCCATCACCTGGCAGACCGAAGCGGGCACAAAGCTCCTGCAAACCAGCTATCTCGGCGGCTGACCCCCCTGCCCTTGCCCGGCGGCAACGCCGGGCAGCGCCCGACCCTCCCCCCGCGGGGGCGCATGGCGGCTCTGGTTCCAGCCCAAGCGGTTTCGATGCTTTGATATGGGCCGTGAGCAAAGCCGCGCTGACCGCCCGCCGCGTTTGGCAGTCCTGTCAAGGCGCCATCAAGCGACCGGCTCATCCTCCCAGCAGCTAAAGATCGGGTCGCGGACAAGCGCGAAGACGGCCCGGTGGAGCTTGTCCGTCGGCTGCTTGCGGGGCTCGATCTCGTCCCAGGCGGCTTCTGATTGCGCACGGTCGCGGAAGCTCATGATCACAAAGAATGTGTGATCCCGTTCCTCATCGGTATCGAGCCCTGTATCCGTGCGCCGCCCTGCAATCGGGCTGGAACTGACGGCTAGATCCTGCGCGATCAGATGGGCCATGAAGGGCTCCCACCGCGCCCGAAAGGTTTCTATCGTCACACCCGTCTTGAGATGAAAATTTGTATGCATGTGGAACATGTGAGAGCCCTTGTCTCAGATCGCCCGCGCCGCCATCGCGCCTTCCGCAATCGCGATATGGACCTGGCGCGGGGCCACGCAATCGCCGATCTGATGCACGGGTTTCCCGGTGGCCCGCGCCGCCAGCAGCAGATCGGCCGAAGCCTCCGCCCCTTGCCAATTGACCACCATATCCACATCCTCGATGCGGGTCTCTGTCCCGCTATGGACGTTTCGGGTGATGATTGCGGCACCGTCGATCCGGCTGATCAACTCGCTGGGTCGAAAGACCGCCCCCGACGATAAAAGCCTTTTGTAAAGCGGCGAGCGTACGGTCGGTGTGACCAGCTCGCCCACTGCGTACTCCGCCGTCACAATCGTGACCTGATTGTTGATGACCAACGCATCAGCGGCGGAGAGCGCGGCCCGGCCGCCGCCTTCATCAAGGACCAGAATGTTCAGATCTTCCGGTGGGTTGGCCGTCACCGACCAAGGGTCTGTGATCTCAATGGCACTGGTCTCCTGGCCCTCAATGCCGGGCGTGTCCATCACCCGCCCGCCAGTTGCCAGCACAATCGCATCGGCCTCCATCTCGGCCAGCATCTGGTCCGAGACCGCCTGGCCCAGCCGCACCGCGACCTGGAGGCGCGAGAGCTGGCCCTCATACCACTCTAGCGTCCGCGTGAACTCTCGCGTCATTGGTGCTGCCGCCCAGGTGCGGAGTTGTCCGCCGAGCTGATCGGCCGCCTCGTAGAGTGTGATCCGATGGCCCCGCTCCGCCCCAAGCCGGGCCGCTTCCATCCCCGCAGGACCGCCCCCAATGACAACCACATGCTTGGGCTGCTCGGCACGGGTCTCCGCCCCGATCTCACGCTCACGTGCTGCGATAGGGTTGTGGAAACAGCGGATCGGCTTGCCCTCCATCGCCCGCGCGATGCAGAGATTGGCGCCCACACAAGGCCGAATATCCTCCGGCCGGTCCTCGCGCAGCTTCTGCACCAGTTCCGGGTCCGAGATCTGCGCCCGGGTCATCCCCACCATATCCGCCTTACCATCGCGCAGGATCTGCTCGGCCATCGCCGGATCCGTCACCCGGCCCGCGACAAAGACCGGCACCGGCACAACCGCTTTGATCTCGGCCGCCAGGGGCACAAACATCCCATGCGGCGCAGGCGTCGGCGCCCAATGCAGCATCCGCCCCTGCCGGTCATAGTTCGTGCCCGCAATGACGTTGAGGTAATCCAGCTCCCCCGACTGGCAGAGCGCCTGGGCGATCTCCTTGAACTCCTCCAGACCCAACCCCTGGTCAACCCTCTCATCGCCGGGCATCCTCAGCCCCAGGATCCGATCCGGCCCCAGCGCTTTGCGGACAGCTGAGATCACCCGGCGGCCAAAGCGCAAGCGGTTCTCCAGGCTCCCGCCATAGCGATCGGTGCGCTTGTTCGAGAAGGGCGACAGGAACGCCCCGATCAGATAGCCGAACGCGCCCAACAGCTCCACACCGTCCAGCCCGCCCTCGCGGACATAGCCCGCCGCGGTCGCGTGCGCCGCGATGATCTCCTCGATATCCTCCTCGGTCATCTCCTTGGGCGTCTCGCGCCCGATCCGCGACATGATCGGCGAGGGCGCCAGCAGGGGCCGCCCCGCATCGGTGTCATTCACCGTGGCGCCTGCATGGCCAAGCTGGATCAGGAACCGCCCGCCCTCGCCATGGACAGCATCGGCGAGTTGGCGGTAATGCGCGATACTTCTCTCATCAAACGCATGCAGCCCCCGCTTGCCGCCAACGCCGCCAGTCTTATGAACCGCCGCAGATCCGGAAAGCTGCAACCCAGCCCCCCCCGCCGCCCGCGCCCGGTGATAGGCGATGAAGTCGGGGCCGGTCATGCCGCCTTCCTCCACCCCCGGCACATGGGCGGTCATCAGCACCCGGTTGCGCAATTCGATCGGCCCGACCTGGATCGGTGACAGAAGATGGGGAAATCGCTCGGACATCGCTGCCTCGCTACATCTGGCCTTAAGCAGCGAACTCCTGCGCCACTTCGTCGATCGCATCGGAGATGATGTCGAACATCTGGTCAACCTCCGCCTCGGTGATCACCAGGGGCGGGGAAAAGGCGCACATGTTGATCAGGGGCCGCACGATCAGCCCGCGCCGCTCACAGGCCTCGTCCAGCGCGCTCCCCAGATCCCGCTGCACCGCCATCGGCGTCTCCCGCCCCTCGGGCATTAGCGCCTCGAGACAACCCAACAGGCCAATCCCCCGCGCATCGCCAATGATCGGCTTGTCGTTCAGCGCATGCAGGCGCTTCTGGAAATGCGGCGTGAGCTCGCGCACATGGCCCAGGATGTTCTCCTTCTCCATGATCTCGATATTCTTCAGCGCCGCCGCCGCACAGACCGGATGGGCCGAGTAGGTGTAGCCGTTCGGGAACAAGACCGCGTGGTCCTCCCCGGTCATCCGCTCCATGATCCGGTCCGAGATGATGCAGGCGCCCATGGGCAGATAGCCCGAGGTCAGCCCCTTGGCGCAGGTGATCATGTCCGGCTCGATCCCGAAGACCTCTTCGGAGGCGAACCAATGGCCCAGCCGCCCAAAGCCTGTCACGACCTCGTCGGAGATATAGAGGATGTCGTGCTCGCGGCAGACCTCCAACGTGCGCTTCTGGTAGCCCTCAGGGGGCACGATCACGCCGCCGGAACAGAGGATCGGCTCGGCGATGAACGCGCCGACTTTATCCGCCCCAAGTTCCGCAATCGCGTTCTCCAGATCCGCCACCTTGGCATCGCACCAATCCGCGACACTCATGCCCTCCGGACGGATGAACGGGTTCACATCGGGCAGGAAATGCACCAACCGGGTCTCGAAATCAAAACAGCTCCGTAACCGCTCCTTGCCAGTGACCGAGGCCGCCAGATAGGTCGAGCCGTGATAGCCCTTCTCGCGGGCCAGGATCATCTTCTTCTCGGGCCGCCCCAGGCGGTTATTCAGGAACTGCATCGTGCGCAGCGCCGTATCCACCGCCGAGGAGCCGCCGGTCGTGAACATCACCGTGTTCAGCGCCCCGGGCGCCAGGGTCGCCAGCTTCTCCGCCAGGCGCGCGGCAGGCGGCACCGCCGTTGACCAGGGCGAGGCATAGGGCAGCTCCATCACCTGTTCGGCGATCGCGTCCGCCATCTCCTTGCGGCCATAGCCGATCTGGACGCACCACATGCCGCCCGGCCCGTCCATCAGCTTGCGACCCTCGCTGTCATGCAAGTAGATCCCCTCGGCATGGGTGATCATATGCCGCCAACCCTTGCCCCAATCGGCCAACGCCTCCCAAGGGTGCAGGTGGTAGGTCTGGTCCGCCTCGATCAGATCGGCGGTGCTGGTGTTATGCCCGGTGAAAAACTCGTTCGGTGCCATGATATCCACGCTCAAGAGCTTCCGCCCGGCGCCTCCTCTGATGCTTCTGCAAAGACCGCGATGATCGCGCCGGTTTCAGTGCGGGAGTTGTGCTCGGTCCCCGGCGCCAGCCAGACGACATCGCCGGCGCGATAGACCGTGCCGTCATTGTCGGTGATCTCACCCTCGACCATCAGGAACTCCTCTGCGCCGGGGTGCAGATGCGGGGTCGAGCTGGTCCCAGGCGCCATGCGATAGATGTAGAAGCCCACATCCCGGGGCATATCCTTGTTCAATTTGATAAACGAGGTGCCCGGCTCAGCCCCCTCATCCCAGGCGGTCCAAGCGTCTTCGTCGCGAATATTGACCACCCGGCGATCGGTCTTTGAAATCGGTTTCATCGGTCCTCTCCCGTCTCTCGAAGCGCCTTTGCTAACACGGCCCTTCTCGAATCACCCGCTCTTGGCGTATTATTGAACGGAGATTCAATAAAAGACACCCCGAATAATCAAAGTAGGAAAGCACTCATGAAGGATGCTGAGGTGAAAATCCGTGATATCAGCGTGCCGACGGAGTGGGACCGAAAGGGCCTCCCCGCCTGGACCTATCACAGCGATGCATTGACCGAGCTCGAGAAGACCGAGCTGTTTCGCAAACACTGGCAAATCCTTGGCCATGTCAACGATGTGCCGAACCCGGGCGACTTTATCACCCTCGACATGGTGGGGGAACGTGCTGTGATGGTGCGCGGGCGCGATGGCCAGGTCCGGGCCTTTCACAATATCTGCCGCCACCGAGGCTCTCGCGTGGTCGCTGCCAAACAAGGCAATTGCAGGAACGCGCTGATCTGCCCCTACCATGGCTGGGTCTATAATCTCGACGGCACGCTCCGGGGGGCTGCCCGGCCCGAGAGCTTTCCCCCGCTCGACCGCAATGAATACGGCCTGCCCGCGCTCGAGACCGAGATCTGGAACGGCTTCGTCTTCATCCGCTTCGCGCCAGGCCCCCAGCCCTCGATCGCCGAGCTGTTCGCCCCAATGGCCGAGGAGATGGCGCAGTACCGGATGGCCGAGATGGTGCCCGATGACAAAATGTGGACCGGCATCTCGCCGGTGAATTGGAAATCCGTGCGCGATGTGGACAATGAAGGCTACCATGTCGCCATGGCCCACCCGGCGTTGCAGGATCTCTACGGCCACGACTACCGCGACGAGCCCATGGTCGACGGCGTTAACCGCACCATCGGCCGCTTCCGGCGAGAGCAACGCCGCCGCTGGGCGGTGAAGAACTATGTGAAGCTCTCCGCCGCGCGCCCGCACCTGCCCGAGGATCTCCACGACGCCTGGCTCTATTGGGGTCTCTTCCCCAATGCGGTGATGTCCGCCACGCCCGAGACGATCAGCTTCTATCAGGAATTCCCGCTCTCAACCCATGAGAGCGAGCTCCGAGGCGCCACCTACCATTTCCCCGATGAGAGCCGGCAGGAACGCCTCGCGCGGTACTGCGCGTCGCGCATTGATCGCGAGACGGTCGAGGAGGATGTCCAGCTCACCATCTGGTCGAACGAATCCATGGCCTCGCCCTCGTTCCAGGGCTTCATCCTCTCGGATCTCGAATACGGCGTGCGCACCCATCACGACCATATCCGCTCAGCGATGCCGGTGGTCACGCTCGAGGACGCGCCGGAGGAGAAGCATATCGCCCAGATCAACGCGCAAATGCGGGCCGAATGCTAGCGCGGCAAAACTGCTCCAGCGGGCGAGAAATGACGCGGGAAGACGGTGCCCAGCATCGCCAACCCCGTCTCGATCGCCCGCTCGCGGGTCAGCTCCGCATTGCCCAGCATCAGGCGCAGCCAAAGCCCCTCATTCATCGCATAGATCGCCATCGCGGTGTTGGCCGGGTCGATCCCATAGCCTTCCTCGCCGTCCAACCCCGCACAGATCTCCTCCAGCGCATCCAGATAGGCATCGTCCCGCGCCCAGCAGAGATCGCGGTAGTCGGGCCGCGAGGCCGCCTCGCCAAAGAACCCAAACCAGGCGGCGAGCTTGCGCGGAGTACAGATCTCCTCGGCAAACTCGGCCAGGATCAGGGTGCGCATCCGGCTCGCCGCATCGGCTGGCGCCGCCGCCAACCGCGCCCGCCAGTTCCGGTCATACTCCTCCGAGAGCTGCGAGAGGGCCGCGAAGAGCAGCTTCTCCTTGCTCTCAAAATGGAAGTTCACGATCCCACGCGACAGACCCGCGCCATCCGCCACATCCGCCAGCGTGACCGCCGTAAGCCCCTTGCGCTCGATCGCGCGCAAGGTCGCCTCGATCAACTGCTCGCGTCGCGTCTCTTTAGACGCACGGGTTCGCGGTTGCGTTGCGCTGCGATTTGCGGAAGAGCTCATGGGGCCTCCGATCCGAGCAGGGGCATCACGTATCACGGAGATCGTCCTTGAACGCAATGAAAGATGACGAGGAGTGGGGGAACTTGAGACGCCCTCTGGGCGAGCCTGGCTCGGGCCTGGTGCGGTATGCAGCAGCGATGCATCTGCGTCAACGCGGCCTGCTCGACGACATGACGCTCGAGCGCTACCGGATCTGCAGCCGCCTGGATTGGGAGGACCCGGACAGCGTCCAGCTTGACCCGCTGCCAGGTCCAAGAGTGCAGCTATGAAGGACACGCGCGAAAACCATCCCCAGGCCGGCACCGGCCTCTTCGCCGAGGATTTCCAGGCCAGCCCCTGTTGGCTCGACGATCTGCCTGATTTGCCCGATCTGCCCACCGCCCCGCCCGCGAGTGCCGATGCGGTGGTGATCGGCTCGGGCTACACGGGCCTGAATGCCGCCCTGCAACTGGCCCGCGGCGGACGCGAAGTGGTGGTGCTGGAGGCGGGCGAGCCGGGCGCCGGTTGCAGCACCCGCAATGGCGGGCAGATCCATGAGGGGATCCATCCCTCCTCCGACGCCCCCCTCCGGGCAATCGGCCCAGAACGCGCAAAAGCCGCCCTGCAAGAAGGACCCAATTCGGTCGACTGGCTGGAGCAGCTGATCACCACAGAACAGATCGACTGCAATTTCGGCCGTTTCGGCAGCTATCACGCAGCCCACACCCCTGAACACTTCGAGCGCATGGCCCGCCGGGCCGAAGCCGATGGCGAGATCGTTGTCCCCCGCGCCGAACAACATCGCGAGCTTGGCTCAGACCACTATTTCGGCGGTGTCGTGAACCCGAGCGACGGCTCTCTCCAACCGGCGAAATACCATCGCGGCCTGATGGAGCGCTGCCTCGCAGCGGGCGTCACCCTTGTCCCCCATTGCCCCGCCACAGGCATCCAGGCCGATCGCGACGGGTTCGAGGTCGCGACACCAACCGCCCGGATCAAAGCCCGCAACGTCGCTGTCGCGACAAACGGCTATACCGGCCCCGCCACGCCCTGGATGCGCCGGCGCGTGGTGCCCATCGGCTCCTACATCATCGCGACCGAGAAGCTGGCGCCCGAGGTCATCGACAAGCTGATCCCCACGCTGCGGGCAATCACCGATACCCGCAAAGTCATCTACTACTACCGCATCTCACCCGACCGCCAGCGGATCGTCTTCGGCGGCAGGGTCTCGGCGGCGGAAACCGACCCCCTGATCAGCGGGCCCAAACTGCATCGCCAAATGGTCGAGATCTTCCCTGTCTTGGCCCAGACCAAAATTTCCCACTCCTGGTTCGGCACGGTGGCCTTCAGCTTCGACGAATTGCCCCATACTGGTGTCCATGACGGCATCCACTACGCCATGACCTATTGCGGCTCTGGCGTCGCGATGGCGAGCTATCTGGGTGCGAAGATGGGCCAAAAGATCCTTGGGCTGGCGGAGGGGCAAACCGCCCTCGACAATCTGCACTTCCCGACCCGGCCCCTCTACACCGGCAACCCCTGGTTCCTCCCCGCCGTGGTCGGCTGGTACCGCTGGCGCGATGATCAGGAATGCAAGCGGGCGCATAGAAGAACCTGAGCCCGGTGGCAAGCTGAGCACGCAGCCCAACGCACCACCATCTTTGCCCGGTAGGAACCACCGGGCAGCGCCTGACCCTCCCCCGGGAGGGCGCATGGCGATACCGCCAGAAGCAAAAGCGGCATTGAGTTCTTTGAAGCACTGAGGAACTGAAGCATCGAGATCGCCCTCCCAGGATCGGGCGCCGCCCTTCGCCCAAAGCTCTATTCCGGGTTCGTACTGCTCCTTTCGAATCAGCATCAATGCTTGGTCAGCCAAGGCAAGCCGAATAAGCCGCCTACGGTAAACCGACCTGCGCCAAGCCTCTTGCCCGGTGGGAACCACCGGGCAGCGCCCGACCCTCCCCCCGGGAGGGCGCATGGCGATGCCGCTAGAAGCAAACGCGGTGTCGATGCTTTCAGGAGCGATTTGAGCATCTAGCACGCGACCGCCCACCCAGGGTCGGGCGCTGCCCTCCACGTTCAGAAACTCCGACAAGTTGAGTTACGAAAGAACTACGCAAAAGCTATGGATAAATGCATGGCATTTCGGGGCTCTTATCGCCACATAGGCTCAGACCTGTCGCCTTGGTCCTGGCGCAATACCCGTCCATGATGGCCAGAGGCGAATCGAGCGTGCAAACAAGGGAGACGCGCATGATCTGGAACATGATCACTGGCGAACTGATCGATGTCATCGACTGGACCGATGATACGCGCGACACGATGGTCAGCCGCTTCCAGCGCCATGACAACGCGATCAAATACGGCGCCAAACTGACCGTGCGCGAAGGCCAGGCCGCCGTCTTTGTCCATGAAGGCCAGATGGCGGATGTTTTCCAACCCGGTCTCTACATGCTCGAGACCAACAACATGCCCATCATGACCACGCTACAGCATTGGGATCATGGGTTTTCTTCGCCTTTTAAGAGCGAGATCTACTTCGTCAACACCCGCCGTTTTCAGGACCTGAAATGGGGCACCCGCAACCCGATCATGATGCGCGATCCAGAGTTTGGGCCGGTGCGCATGCGCGCCTTTGGCACCTACTCGATCCGGGTCTCGGACCCTGCGAAATTCATGACTGAAATCGTCGGGACCGATGGCGAGGTGACCACGGACGAGGTGCAGTTCCAGATCCGCAACGTGATCGTCAGCCGGTTCTCAAACGCGCTTGCCTCCTCGGGCATTCCGGTTTTGGATCTCGCCGCGAATACCGATCAAATGGGCGAATATCTCAAGAACCGCATCGCCCCTGAGATCGCCGAGTATGGCCTCCAAATGCCTGCAATGTTTGTAGAAAATGTCTCCCTGCCCGAAGCGGTAGAGGAGGCAATGGACCGCCGGACGTCGATGGGTGTGGTGGGCGATCTCGGCCGATATGCGCAGTTCCAAGCGGCAGAATCCATGCGGGCGGCAGCGGAGAACCCGTCGGGCGGCGGCATGGGCGAAGGCATTGGTCTCGGCATGGGAATGGCCATGGCGCAGCAGATGAATAGCCCCTGGGGCGCGCCGCAAACGGCGCCTCAGATGGCGCCGCCTCCGCCACCTCCTCCACCAGCCGAGACGGTTTATCACCTCGCCGAGAACGGCCAGACGACCGGCCCCTTCTCCCGCGCCGATCTCGGCCGCATGATGAGCGAAGGCAGCTTTACCCGCGAGACCTTGGTCTGGTCCCCTGGCATGGCCGGTTGGACCGCTGCGGGCGAGGTCGCGGCGCTCGCCCAACTCTTCACGATCGCGCCCCCTCCACCTCCGCCGCCGCCTGCTGGCTAGCCCGGAGGGTTGGTGTAATCACAACCGGCGGATCAGAGGGACGGAGCATCGAAGCCCGGGTCGAGACTTGCCCCGTCTGCAAGGCTGCTGTGGCCGAAGGCCGGCTCTTCGAACAAGGCCGCTGCCCGCTCTGCGACACCCGGCTCTCGGGCCTGCCCGGCCCGCCCGAGGTGGCGCTGCCCCAACAAATGCTGCCCTTTTCCCTGACCGAGAATGATGCCCGCCGGGCGCTGGCGGATTGGCAGGCCTATCCAGACGACCCTGTGCGCTGGCGAGGTGTCTTCCTACCGCTCTACGCAATCACAGTCGATGGTCGGCCAGGCCTCGCGACCGCAGCGCCAGAGGCCGAGACCCTGCTGCCTCAGTCAGGGCGCCTTCGGGCGGCATGGGCACAAGCCAAGCCACTGAAAGTAAATGTGGAATTGCTCTCCGAGTTCGATCTGATCGCACCCAGCCTCTCGCCAAATGAGGCTGTTGAGCACCATCAATTCAGGCTCATTGAAGACGCTCTCGAAGACCATCCGGGCAGCACCGCAGCCCTGCGGGAGCGCAAGGCGATCCTGCAAGCAGCCCCGCCCTCGGTCGCCGATCCGGTTCTGATTGTCGTCCCCGTTTGGATTGCAGCCGTCGCCAACACGCCCCTGATTGCAGTAGATGGTTGGTCAGGAGCGGTAGCAAGAGAGGGCCAAGAGACCCTCTTCACCCGCATGATCGCACGCCTCAAACGGTGAGCGCCTTGTCTCGATCTGGCCCGCGAGGGATAGTGCCGACGCCTTACGAGAAAAGGGAATCATGAACGCCACTACGGAACTTCCCTGCGCGAATTGCGGTGCTCGGCTCAACTTCTCACCCGGAGAGCAGACCCTGATCTGCCCCTCCTGCGGGTCGGAAAATGAGCTGCCACCGATTGCCGAAGGGCCTTGGGGCGGAGACGCCATCCGCGAACTCGATTACCACAAAGCGCTCGCCGATATGCTCTCACCCAGCGATGTGGTCGAGGTCGAGACCCTGCCCTGTCCGGGATGCGGGGCCGAGGTGACATTTGACGCCAAGACCCTGGCCGAGGAATGCCCGTTCTGCGCGACACCCCTGGCAAGATCGGCGGGCCACTCGCTAAAACACCCAAAGCCCCAGGGCGTGCTGCCCTTCGCCCTTCAAGAACGCGAAGCGAAAGAGAAGCTGAAAGACTGGTTGGGTCGGCTCTGGTTTGCCCCCAATGGGCTCAAGAAATACGCCGAGGCCGGACGCCCCGTCTCTGGCGTCTACATCCCGCATTACACCTATGACGCCCAGGGCTCGGCCCGCTATTCCGGCGCGCGCGGAGACGCCTACTACGTCACCAAGACCCGAACCGTGATGGTCGATGGAAAGCCAAAACGTCAAACATATCAGGAGCGTAAGGTCCGCTGGACACCGGTCAGCGGTCATGTGAAGCGGCTCTTTGACGACGTGCTTGTGCCTGCCTCAGACACGCTCCTCTCCCAGGCAGATCAGGTCGAGGCGGGAGGGCATAGCTGGGATCTCTCGGCGCTCGAGCCCTATCGCGAGGTCTATCTGGCAGGCTTCCGGGCCGAGGCACCAACCGTCTCGCTGAACCAGGGCTTCGACCGGGCGGAGCGCACCATGGATGCAATCCTGCGCCGCGATATCCGCTTCGATATCGGCGGGGACGAGCAGCGGATAAGCCATATGTCGAGCCGCTATGACGCGATCACCTTCAAACATATCCTACTGCCGGTCTGGCTCGCGGCATACCGGTGGAAGAACCAGCCCTATCGCGTGGTGATCAATGGGCGCACCGGACAAGTCTCTGGCGAGCGGCCCTACTCGGCCTGGAAGATTGCCATTGCCGTGGTTCTCGGCATCGCGGTGGCCGGCGCCATCGGCTATGCGTTCGCCCTGCAGCAGTCCGGTCAACTCTGAAACATAAGAGCCTACCCTTCTCCTATCCAGATCGAGGCTCGATCAAGCCGTTGAAATCGAACGAAAAATAGGCTCCAGCAGAACCGGTCTCTCACTATCCGGTTCTCTTCGCTGCAAAACTGTGGGGTTCCTCACAGCACGGCCGGACAAGGAGAGTTAGTACTCCGTTTACGTTGTAGCGTATTCAGTCCTTGAAGTAACACGATTGGTGTTCCGGACCGGTTCCCTCCGCTGTATGCCTCGGCTCCCCCATGCCGGCTGCAGACTAACCGGTCCGCGCACCCCTCCCGCGCCCAATTGCAGGAATTATAGTCTGGCTTCTGCATCGTCTTGACCCGTCTAGGGCCATCGCCTAAGTCGCAGCCATGCGTCGTCCAATCCTCATCCATCCCGACCCACGCCTGAAAAAGGTCTGCGAGCCTGTGGCAACGGTCGACGATAGCATCCGCAAGCTGATGGATGACATGCTGGAGACCATGTATGACGCACCCGGCATTGGCTTGGCGGCGCCTCAAGTGGGCGTCACAAAGCGCGTGATCGTCCTCGACTGCGCACCGCGGGAGGTCGCCGAAGGCGAGCCAGAGCCAGAACCAAAGCCGATCTGCCTGGCAAACCCCGAGATCACTTGGGCCTCCGAGACCCAATCCGATCACGAGGAAGGCTGCCTCTCGATCCCCGAGATCTACGCCCCCGTAACCCGGCCCGAAAGCGTGCGCGTCAAGTTCCTCAACCGCGAGGGTACCGAGGAGGAGCGCGAGTTCTCCGGCATCTGGTCGACCTGTGTGCAGCACGAGATCGACCACCTGAACGGCAAGCTCTTCATCGACTATCTCAGCTCGATGCGCCGCACGATGATCACCCAGAAGATGAAGAAGCTGAAGAAAACCAAGCAGCACGCCTGAGAGGAGGGGTGGATGCGGGTCATCATCATGTTGATAATCATGGTCTTTTTCTTCTTCACCGCGATCGTGATGGTCGGCGCTACGGCGCCTGATAGCGGCGAGACCCTGGGCGATCTGATGATCAAGGGGCTGCGGATGTTGCTCACCTCTCTCTCGGGCGCCGAGGGCTGATGCCGCGCCCCTTTGTTATGTGGCCCGATCCAAGGCTGAAGAGCGTGGCCGAGCCAGTGACCCAGATCGATGATCAGATCCATGCGATCTGGGCGGAGATGCTGGAGGCCATGTATGCCATGCCCGGGCTCGGTCTTGCCGCTCCGCAACTCGGGATCGGCCTGCGTCTCGCCGTGGTCGATTGCGGGCAGGCGCGCCAGCCAATCCGGCTCGCCAATCCCACGATCACATGGGCAGCCGACACCTTGCGTCCTTGGCACGAGGCGAGCCCCAATCTTCCCGGGCTCAGCGCCGAGATCCAGCGCCCTGCCCCGGTCCGCGTCGCATATCTGGACGAGACCGGATCGGAGGTCGAGCGGGAGTTCAGCGATCTCTGGGCCACCTCCGTCCAGCATCAGATCGACCATCTCGATGGCAAGCTCTTCATCGACCGGCTCAGCCGGTTGAAGCGTCAACGGCTGTTGGATAAGCACCGCGCGGACCTGAAACGGCGAAAGCGCAAAGCATGAGGCTGGTTTTCATGGGAACCCCCGACTTCGCCGTCCCGGTACTGGAGGCGCTGGTTGCAGCGGGTCATGAGATCGTAAGGGTCTATACCCAACCGCCCCGCCGGGCGGGACGTGGCAAGCAGATCCGACCCTCTCCCGTCCATTCAAGGGGAGAGGCTCTGGGTCTTCCCGTGGAGACACCCGAACGGTTTCAAGATGCGGTCGTGGCGGCATTCGCGGCACTCGGCGCCGAGTGCGCCATTGTTGTCGCTTATGGCCAGATCCTACCCCAAGCAGCGCTGGATGCGCCCGCAAGGGGCTGCTTGAACCTCCACGCCTCGCTGCTGCCTCGCTGGCGGGGCGCAGCCCCCATCCAACGTGCGATCATGGCGCGTGACAGCGAGACAGGTGTCTGCGTGATGCAGATGGAAGCAGGGCTCGACACGGGCCCGGTTCTCGCGCGAGAGACAGTGTCAATTGGATCGCAGGACACGGCTCAGACGCTTCATGATCAGCTGGCCGAGATCAGCGCCCGCTTGATCGTGGAGACCCTGCCAAAGCTCGACGATCTGACAGCCGAGCCACAAAGCCTCGCTGGAGTGACCTATGCCGCAAAAATCGACAAAACCGAGGCACGGATTGATTGGACCCGGTCCGCAACCGAGCTCTCGGCACATATCCGCGGCCTCTCGCCGTTTCCCGGAGCATGGTGCGAGATTGGTGGACAGCGTGTCAAAGTGTTGATGGCAGAGCCCGAGGAAGGCGCGGCCTCACCCGGAAGCGCTCTGGACGAGCGGCTCCTGATCGCCTGTGGCCAAGGCGCCCTGCGCCTGACCCAGGTGCAACCTGCTGGCAAAGGCGCGATGGCAGGCTCGGCCTATCTGTCCGGGCGTCCGCTGCCACCGGGATCTGTGATCTCCTGACCCTCTTCAACCGCCTCTTCCATCGCATCAGCCAGAATTGACCCTTCCTGGAAAACAGGCAGCTCGAAAGAAGACTGATAGTCTAAGCCTTTGAAATCTATCCTGAGTTTTAGCCGCCAGGTGATCCCT
>JBCDAS010000022.1:0-23825 GCA_039185235.1 Pseudomonadota bacterium | reverse complement strand
GGCGACCTCGCAGCGGACCAACGGAGGTGTTCAGTCCCCGACGCCATTATGGGGCGGCGAGACCGACCCCGGAGAGAACCATGAGCCCGATGAGATCAACCCAAATCGCCCTTGATGTGAGGCCTGCAGATAGAGAACCTTTCGCCATTGTCGCTCGGACCAATGGTGCGCTCATGGCTCACCCTGAAGCATCGTTTTGTCTAGCGTCAGCTCCGCCACCAGGCGCTTCAGCTTGCCGTTCTCATCTTCAAGCTGCTTGAGGTGACGGATCTCTGACACGCCCATCCCGGCATAGACCGTTCGTCGGGAAATCGATCCAGTGAATCGATTTCTTTTCCTCCTTACTACACGGGTAAAATGTGGCTTCCGACAAGCCCGTTTTCGCTACGATCGATCCACTGGATCGATCGCTTCACGCTTCAACTACGGCAGATCTCGCCGACTGTAGTACCGGCCTCCGCCTGTCTCAGCGCTAACGCTATCTGCTCATCCGTGAAACGTTTCTTCGGCATTGGGCACTCCTCTCCTTCCGGAAATGTGCCCGAAAATTCGCAGTCAGTTTGGATCAGTTTCCAGGGCCAGGACCCTGGTCTCGCGTAGTTCCGGCCCAGCTCGAAGATGCCCATGCGGTATCCCGCGCCGATTGGTCAACGGGCTATCGGTCAAGGCCTTGCAGGTTGGGTGCTCGGGATCGAGGGCGCCATAGCGGGCCAAGAGGGCTGCCATAGCAGTCTCCGACCCGCGGCTGAACCCATCATCGCATTTGATTGCAATCCCGAGGCCCTGTTCTGGCAGGATCGCTCCAAAGACCCCTTCGGCGCCGGTTTTAACAACGGCGCCTCCTGTCGCCGCGCGGATCAACGCCGTGCAGGCCCGCTTCTCTCCTGCAACAAGCAAAGGATGGGCTGCCATCGCCTCTCGCAATCGGACTGCCGCGAGAGCCCGAGCGCCTGAAAACGCCGCCTCTGCCTCGGCAAACTTCGCGAGCGACTGCGCAAAGCCTCGCATCGAAAGGACGAAGTTGGGAGCTGAACAGCCGTCGACGGCGAAATCGTGTAGGTCTTCCACAGCCAACTCCGCCGAGACCTGTTTGACACCCTGCTGGACGGGGTGGTCGATTTCGAGATACTCGGCATCTCCCCCCAACGCTTTGCTGACTGTTAGAAACCCGCAATGCTTGCCTGAGCAATTATTGTGGGTTTGGTCCGGCGCGATGCCATCTGTGCGCAGAGTATGCCTCGCCGCCGCATCATTCGGGATTTGCTGTCCGCAGCGCAGATCGGGCTCGTTTAGGCCGATCTCAGAGAGCCAGGCACGGGCCAAGTTCGTATGGACCTCGGCGCCTTGATGCGATGCGCAGGCAAGGGCGAGATGTCGGTCGGTCAAGCCTGCGCGATCCGCGATCCCGCTTTCAACCATTGGCAGAGCCTGGATCATTTTGCAGGAGGACCGCGGTAAGAACCGACGCGAAGGATCGCCCCAAGCGTCTACGATTTCTCCGTTGGCGCGACAGACCACGGCCATGCCCCGATGGACCGACTCGAGGACCGGACCGCGCCAAATCTCGGCGAGTGTAATCGAACCGTTCACCTCACTGATCCATCAGTTCGAGGGAAAACTCGCTGCCCAGCTCATCTCGAAGCCGGGCAAACGAGAGGCGGAGACGGGACTTCACTGTTCCCAGTGGCGCCTCCAGCTGCTGCGCGATTTCGGCATGGCTAAGACCCGCGAAGAATGCGAGCCGGATCACCGCGCGTTGATCATCGGGCAGGGCGAGGATTGCTGCGCGGACACGGGCGTCACGGTCTACACCCGCCACCAGGGTTTCGCTCGACTCGATGTCGTCAGGGACGAAGAGCGGATCCGATGTATCTGGCTCGGCCCGGCGCGCACGGCGGAGCATATCGATCCGTTTGTTGCGCGCGATCGTGTAGATCCATGTCGTCGCACCTGCCTTGGTAGGATCGAAGGTCTCGGCCCGGCGCCAAAGCGTGACGAAGACTTCTTGCGCCCCTTCTTCCGCTTCTTCACGGTGCGCGCCCGCGCGGATCAGGAAAGCCTTGATCCGGCCCGCATAGCGCTGAAACAGCTGGGAGAAGGCAGCGCGATCGTTTTGCTCGGCAACACGGCGCAGCAATGCCTCATCATTCAGCTCTGTGAGAGTGTCGTCTTCCATTCTCGATGCGGGAGCTTCCTTGGTCATCTCATTCTGGTGTTTTAACTGACCCACCAACAATTGAACCCCCGGTAGGACAGCATAGGGTAGAAACCAGCTTGGCTTTTGCAGTATGATAAGTTCTAAGGATCGGCATAACTCCGATGCAAGTTTAGATGGGCGCTTAAGACCCAAACAAAATCACGCGAGTGAGGCAAGCATGAGCATCTTCAAAAGAATTTGCGCTGCGGCAGCGATCAGCGCGCTGTCGGTAACAGTTGCAGCGGCGCAGACACAGCCAAATGTCGGTGTGCACAAGGATTGGTCAGTCTTTGCAAGCGGTGAAGGCGCGGCAAAGACGTGTTGGATCGTTTCTCGTCCCACATCGAAAACCGCGACCAGGGGGGGCAAGACCACGCAAGTGAAGCGGGGCGATATCTTCCTGATGGTCTCCGTCCGTCCAGGCGATGGCGTGAAAAACGAGGTTTCGTACTTCTCAGGATATCCGTTCAAACCAGGCTCGGAAGTCGAGATCACGGTTGGTTCGAACAAACTTATCATGTTCACCGGCGATGGCGATCTCGACGAGATTGCCTGGCTGCCGACGCCAGAGGATGACGATGCGGCGGTCGCGAGGTTTCGGGCTGGTGCGAGGGCAAAGCTGAAGGCGGAATCGGCGCGGGGCACCATCACTGTCGATACATTCTCTCTGAGCGGGTTCACAGCGGCGATCAAAGCCGCCAGTGATATGTGCAAGAGCTGACGCTAGCCCTCGACCATCTGGTGTGATATCGCCCGCGCATGGCTCAGCTCGCGCAAGGTAAAACTGTGATCCAACCGGATTTCGCGACCCTTCCTCGCAAGGAAGGGCCACTTCGCAGTTTAATTGGTACGACACGGCCTGAGCTGGCCGAGGCCCTGGCAGAGATTGGGATCCCCGAGAAGCAGATCCGGATGCGGGTGGGACAGATCTGGCAATGGCTCTACCAAAAAGGTGTGACCGAGTTTGGCCAGATGACCAATCTTGCCAAAGGGATCCGGGCCGATCTGGCGGAGCGGTTCACGCTTGAACGCCCAGAGATTGTTACCCGTCAGATCAGCCAAGACGGCACCCGTAAATATCTGCTCCGAATAGCCGGCGGCCACGAAGTTGAGGCGGTGTATATCCCTGAGGAAGATCGCGGCACTCTCTGCGTGTCGTCCCAGGTCGGATGCACGCTCACCTGTACTTTCTGCCACACTGGCACCCAGAAACTGGTGCGCAACCTGACCGCCGGAGAGATCGTCGCCCAGATCCTTGTCTGCCGCGACGATCTGGAGGAGTGGGGGCATGCGGCGACACAGAAGCGCCAACTCTCGAACATTGTGCTCATGGGCATGGGGGAGCCGCTCTACAACACCGACAATGTCCGCGATGCGATGCAGATTGCGATGGATAACGAGGGGCTCAGCCTGTCGCGCCGGCGGATCACGCTCTCGACCTCGGGCGTGGTGCCGGAGATCAAGCGCGCGGGCGAGGAGATCGGGACCCTGCTGGCGATTTCGCTTCATGCAACGACCGATGAGTTGCGGGATGTGCTGGTTCCGATCAACCGAAAGTATCCGCTGAAAGATCTGATCCAAGCCTGTCGGGACTATCCGCGCCTGTCGAATGCCGAACGGATCACCTTTGAATATGTGATGCTGAAGGATGTGAACGACTCGGATGCAGATGCGAAACGATTGGTGAAGATGATCGCGGGCATTCCAGCGAAGATCAATCTGATCCCCTTCAACCCTTGGCCTGGGTCGGTCTATGAGCGCTCGGACTGGGAACGAATCGAGGCTTTCGCCGAGATTGTGAACCGCGCGGGCTATGCAAGCCCGGTGCGCACGCCGCGTGGCGAAGACATCCTCGCCGCTTGCGGGCAGTTGAAATCCGCGACCGAACGGGCCCGCAAGTCCCGCGCGCAGATCTCCGCAGAAGCCGGGCTCGCCTGAACGCCTAGACCATTTCCGCTTAGGGGTTATGTTGAAAGGCACCGTAGTTGCTCGGAGCATCTGACATGCCCAAGAGATATCTCGCGATTGCCTGCCTGACCCTTGCGGCTTGTAGTGCGCCTGTGCCAGGCGATGGGCCTGTCTTCTCAAACGCGGCCTTCATTCTCGAGGAACATCCGCTGGTTGGCGTGATCTGGGACGTTGAGGCCGCTCAGGCGATTGACGAGGCGACTTTGGTGGCACGGCTTGGGGCAGCCGACATTGCGATCCTCGGCGAGGTCCATGATAATGCTCGACACCACGAGCGTCAGGCGGAACTGGTTGCCCAAGTGGCCCCGGAAGGCCTCGCTTTCGAGATGGTGCCCGAGGGCTCAGAAGAGGGTATCGAGGCATTTCTTGCCCAGGGCGGCACACCCGGTGAGATCGGTCCTGCGATCGGTTGGAACAGGCTCGGATGGCCGGATTGGGATCTTTATCGGCCGATCTTTGAGGCGGCGCCCGAGGCTTATATCGCAGGCGGTGCGACGACCAACGCGGAACTGATCGCCGCGATCCGCGGTGATGCAGCGTCGGCCTTTGGGCCGGGGGCTGATCGCTATGGGCTCAGCGTGCGCCCGGATGCAAAGACCCAAGCCGCATTGGAAGAAGAGATGGTAGTCGCCCATTGCAACAAGCTCCCGCGCAGCGCGGCTCGTGGTATGGCCGAGGCGCAACGTCTGCGCGACGCGCGATTTGCCGATGCAAGTCTGCGGGCTTTGGCGAAAGGCAATGGCAATGCGGTTCTGATAACCGGCAATGGACACGCCCGAAGCGATCGCGGTGTGCCCGCCTACATCACGGAGGCGGCTCGTGACCTTGTGGTGATCAGCCTTGGTCAGTTGGAAGTGATCGAAGAGGCCAAGACCGTGGCCGAATATGCTGCGCTGGCCGAGACACCCTACGACTACCTCTGGTTCTCGGCCCGAGCCGATCGCCCGGATCCGTGCGCGCAGTTCAACTGAGGATCAAGCCTTTCGAAGGCGAAACACGATCACCCCCTCTTCAAGATCCCGAGTGGCGAGCAATTCATGCCCCTGTTCAGCGCAAAAATGCGGGATATCGACCCGCGCCGCTGGGTCATCGGCATGGACTTCGAGTACCTGTCCGATCTCAAGGGACTGGAGCCGTTTCCGGGCTTTGAGAACCGGCAGCGGACAGAGGAGCCCAGTTGCATCCAGGATCGCATCAGGAGAAGACATGGCCCTCGCTACCGGCTGGGGCATGCGACATCAAGGGGTTGTCTGCGTCGCTGTTGAGACATAGCGTCCGGCGGACCTGTGCGGGGACCGTCATGTTTCGGGCGATTGCCATTCTCATATGTCTTTCCCAGCCCAGCTGGGCCGCAGATGTCGTGGCCTATACGGTTACCAATGGAAGCCGGATCGAGGCGTCATTGACCGGTCAGAGTGGGGATTGGCAGCTTGGCCGTCGACTCTACTTTGATCGCGAGCTCACGGGCTGTTCCACCTGCCATGGCTCGCCAGGCGGACCGGGCGCGGAGCAGATCGCGGGCAGTGAGGCGCCGAGCCTGGAGGGCATTGCCAGCCGCCTGGGCAACGGAGAGATCCGGCTGTGGATCGTGGCGCCCATGGTGCTCGACCCAATGACCAAGATGCCCGCCTATTACATGCCCGGTCAGCGGCGCGAAGCGGATGCGCCGGTGATTAATGGCCCTCGCCTGACCGCTGCCCAGATTGAAGATCTGGTTGCATATCTTGCCCGGCAGAGCGCGCAGTAGCCATGCGCTTGACGGACATGTGACGTCTCAACGCTTTCTCGGTGGCGCGAGAGCCTGTATCTGAGCCCAAGATGCGAAAGGGCGCGCAATGATCATCGAAGTGTTTTGGGCGTTTATCGGTGGGCTGTTCAGCTTCCTCAGCCCTTGCGTTCTGCCCCTTGCGCCGCCCTATCTGGCCTATATGGCGGGAACAACGCTTGATCAGATCTCGGGCGAGAAACAGGAGGTTGATCCCGCGCTGCGCCAAAGGGTCTTCCTGTCCTCGATCTGTTTCGTTTTGGGCTTGGGGGCTGTCTTTGTCGCTCTCGGGCTCGGAGCGGCGACTGCGGGCAATGTGCTTTTGGCGAACAAGGCGCTGTTCTCGGTGATTGCGGGGTACTTCATTGCGCTTTTTGGCCTGCATTTCATTGGATTTCGCCATGGGGTCTGGGTGCTGACTGCTATTCTCGCGGGATTTGCGCTCTGGTCTCTGGGCGATCTGGAGCTGTTGCGCGAGTATCAATTCGAGATCGCTGCCCTGGCTGGAATGTGCCTGGGCCTCTGGGCACTGTGGAAGACGACAAGCACGGACAAAATCCCGCTGCTCAACCGCGAGGCGCGGTTCGAAGGCCCGGAGCAGGCTGGCAGCTACGGCGCGAGCTTTTCCATGGGTGTCGCGTTTGCCTTTGGTTGGACGCCCTGCATTGGTCCTTTCCTAGCTGCGATCCTCGCTATTGCCGCCAATGGCAGCACGCTCCAGGGGGGCGCATTGCTGAGCTTCTATGCGCTCGGCCTTGGCGTGCCTTTCATGGTTGCGGCTTGGTATATCGGCCCCTTCCTGAACTGGGCGCGCGGTTTTCGGAAGCATATGGGGACAGTCGAGATCGCTATGGGCGGAATGCTGATCTTGGTTGGCTGTATGCTCATCACCGGGACGCTCGAGCGGATGGCGAACTTCCTGATCCAAGCCTTCCCGATCTTAGCCCAGATTGGCTGATGAGGGCTTTGGGTTCTGCAACACCCACTCCAAGACGAAAAGCCGGATGGCGCTCGCCAGAGAGGCGGGGGGCTCTCGCGCGGCATCCAGTTCGGCGGCCAAGGCGTTGATTGATCGGCCCTGGCTCCGCGCGATGTCGCAAAAGATCTCCCAGAACGGGTCCTCAAGGCTGACCGATGTGCGGTGACCGCGCAGGGTGACGGAGCGTTTCTTTGGCCTCGGGAAGCTCATGCGTGATCCTCTAGCACACCGGAGGCGAGGAAGACGCCCGCAGAGACGATGAAGATGCCCGCGATTTTAACGCCATCCAATGGCTCGCCCAGCAGCAAGTTGCCTCCGAGTAGAACCAGCACGGGTGTCAGTGCGGTAAACGCCGCTGTCCGCGAGGCGCCAAGGAGCTTCACCGCTTGTCCAAAGGTGAGAAGCGCGATCAGGCCCGTCAAAATGCCTTGGGTCGCTGTCATCGCAATGATGCCCCCAATCCCGGCATCGCCGGTGGTCACACCCAGACCCCAGGCGAGCGGCAACAGGACCGGGGCGGACCAGAGCATGGTGAGCGCCGCGCCTTCGAGCGGGGTGAGGCCCGAAAGACGGAAAGCCACCGTATAGCAAGCCCAGGCTGAGACCGCCGTGACGATCAGGATATGGCCGTGCCAAGCGCCCTCTGGCCCTCCTGTCAGCGCTTCCCAACCGCCGATGGTCAGCCCGCCTATCAGGATCGCAAGAAACCCGAGGATCCTTAGGCGGGAGAAGCTCTCGTTGAGAACTAGAAAACTGGTGATCGCAATCAGAAGTGGCAAGATCCCGGGTCCCAAAGCCCCTGCATCAGACGCGGGCGCGATTGCCAACCCTCCCGACATCAGGAGAAAGAAGAACGGCCCTGACCCGAGAATGATGATGAGGACATGCAGTCGTTTCACACCTGTTGGGAAAAACCCGATCCGCCACCAGACGGGCGCGAGGAGCAGGAACCCAGGCAAAAATCGCATCAAGAGCAGGGTTCCCTGATTGTAATCTCCGCTAATGCCAAAGCGCAGAGACAGCAGAAACCCAGCCCAGCAGAGAACGGTGAGGAGTGCCGCCAAAAGGCCCGCGGCTGGCAAGGCTTTAGCCTGAACAACTTGCGCCGCCAAGGACGCAGAATTTCGCACAATGGGGATGGTTGAGCGCGACTGGCCGCGAGGCTTCCTCAAGCGTCCGGCCCATCTCGAATTGCGGGTCATAGGCGAGCAGCGTGCACGAAAGCACGACCGGCGCCTCCGCCCCGCGCCGCCGAACCACCATCCGAGAGGTCGCGCACATCACGTCCTGTGGGCGTTTGTTCAAGATCCCCCAACAGGCGGTCGTAATCTCGGGCACATCGACGGTTTCATCCATCTCGGGGAAAATCACGCAGATCGCTGGATTGGTGCAATCGATGTTGAAACCTTCACGATCACAGAGCGACTGATATCCGGCCCGGGCCTCGGCGTCAGTCTCACCCCAGAGGCTCCGACCGGCGACCGCCATTTGAGCGCCTTGATCGCGGAGCCACCGCATGCCTTCGAGCGTCACTTCAAACGTGCCTTTTCCGCGCTCCTGATCATGACGATCGGCCGTGTAATGGTCGAGCGAGACCCGGAATGTGAGGCTTGGGCCATAAGCGGCCACCAAACGCTCGAGACCTGCTCGTGTCGAGGGACGCATCATCGGACGCATCGCATTGGTAAGGACCAGAACATCGAACCCGCGGGAAAGCGCTGCTTCGAGCATCGCAACGAATTCACGGTTCATAAAGGGCTCGCCCCCGGTGAACCCAATTTCGCGCGTCGGCAACCCCAGATCCCGGATCTCGTCGAGATAGGTGCTCACCTCCGCGGCTTTCAGATAGACCAAAGCATCGTTTTTTGGGCTCGAGAGGATATAGCAGTTCGCGCACTCGATATTGCACAGTGTGCCCGTGTTGAACCACAACGTGTCCAAACGTTCTAGCGCGACCGAGGCCCTGACCTCACCTTTTGCCGTAAGCAGCGGATCGGAAAATTTTCGTTGGACCGCGCCGGTGGCGCAAACCTGAGCGTGTTCATTCATACTTTAAGGGCCCAACTGCGGATCGTCTAACTGTTGTCGGCGGGAAGGCTTGGTGTCAACGCGGCCAGCAGGCAGATTACCTTTATGTTACCGGTTCGTGTTGGATCACAACTGCGCTGAGTAGGGCCCGATCCACCGTAACCCTGCTTTTCTTTGGCCTTAATCCGACCAAACTTGATAATAACAAGGGCGCGGGGGTCTATTCGTATTGCGCTAGGGGAGATGGAGACATGGCCGCAGAGGCAGATACCTTAGGCGTAGGGCTCACATCTGTGCCGTTCTATCGCCATGGCCTGGGCCCCCAGGATGCCCAGAAGGTTGCCCGCGTGCTCGAAACTCCGTTTCTGACATCGGCCAGTGTCTGCAGATCGGTTGAGGACGATCTCCGCAATTTTTTCAATGTCCCCCATGCCAAACTGACAAATTCCTGGACGAACGGGGCGGTTGCGACGCTGCTCGCGCTTGGCGTTGGTCAAGGCGATGAGGTGATCGTCCCCGCCATGACCTTCATTGCCAGTGTCAATGTTGCCGAGCTTGTCGGGGCTACGCCGGTTTTTGTGGATGTAGATCCGGAAACGTTGCTGATTGATCTGGCAAAAGTCGAGCCCGCGATTACGGCCCGGACGAAGGCGATTATCCCAGTTCATCTCTACGGACAGATGGTCGATATCGCGGCGTTGCGGGCGATTGTTGGCTCCGAGATCGCAATCATCGAAGATGCCGCTCATTCGTTCGAGAGCAGCCTTAGTAGAGAGCAACCCGGCAAGCATGGAGACGCTGCCATCTTCTCGTTCTATGCAACCAAGAACGTGACCTGTGGCGAGGGTGGGGCAATCATTTTGCGTGATGATGCGCTGATGGCGGACCTGCAGAAAACCGTGCTCCATGGGATGAGTGCCGGAGCTGACCGAAGGTTCGAAGGCGCGTTTTATCGCCATTGGGAGATGGATGCCCTGGGCACGAAGGCCAACTTGCCGGATCTGTTGGCCAGCTTGCTGCCCGACCAGATTCGCGATGTTCACATCCGTCGAGAGGAGCGCCAAGCTCTGGTGGACCGCTATCTCGATGGGTTTGCTGGTCTCCCATCGATCCAGACTGTCTCGTACCTCAAAGATGGTGTTTCTGCGCATCATCTTTTCCCCGTAGCTGTTCCTTCGGGCCAGCGGGACCGGGTTTTGAATGCATTGAACGAGGCCAAGATCGGGGCCACGGTGAATTACCGTGCGGTTCACCGGATGGAGTACTATGCCAACAAATACCAACATCCCGAGGAGGCGTTCCCGGTTGCTTTCGACTGGGGCCAAAGAACGCTGAGCCTTCCGCTCTTTCCTGGGCTGCGGCAGGAAGAGCAAGACTATGTTATCCAGCGGCTGGCCGCCATTCTCTCTGGCCCTGAAGTGATTTGACGAGGTTCCATTGATCGATCGTCCCGATCTCCCCATAGAAGGCATGACCTTCGTCGTCTCAGGCGCGGGGGGGTACATTGGATGCCGACTGGTCGATGAGCTTTTACGCCGAGGTGCCAAAGTCCGCGCGTTTGATCGCTACTTCTTCGGCGTCGCCAATTTGGTGGATGCCAACAACGCTTTTGCGGATCAGCTGACGATCATCAAGAGAGACATTCGCGATGCAGTGCCCGAGGATTTTGAAGGCGCTGATGCGGTTTTGGATTTGGCGGCGCTGTCGAATGACCCATCCGGGGATCTGGAGCCAGAGCTCACGTGGTCGATCAACCTCGAAGGTCGGTGCCACTTTGCCCGGATGGCAAAGGCCGCTGGTGTGCCGCGTTATGTCATGTCGTCGACCTGCTCAATCTACGGGGCGGCGGACAAAGGCTTGAGCACCGAAGAAACTGCGGCCAACCCGGTGAGCATTTATGCCAAGTCCAACTACCAGGCAGAGACTGAGATTCTTGCGCTAACCGATCGCAGTTTCACAGCCTGCGCGCTGAGGAACGCAACCGTCTTTGGCCTCTCACGTCGCATGCGGTTCGACCTGGTCGTCAACTTGATGACTCTGTCCGCTTTCGAGAAAGGACAGATCACGATCATGGGGGGTGGGAAACAATGGCGCCCTCTGGTGCATGTCTCGGACGTAGCCGAGGGGCTGATACGGCTCGCGATTGCCAAGCGTGACACGATCTCGGCCAAGATCTTCAATATCGGTGTTGGAAATTACCAAGTGCAAACGATCGCAGCGATCGTGCGCGAGGTTCTGCCGTTCCAAATTCAGCTCCAGTTCGCACCCGATGATCCGGACCGTCGGAATTATCGCGTCGATTTTTCTCGCCTCGCCAATGAGGTTGGCTTTGAACCACGGATTGGGATCGAGGAAGGGGTGAGGGAGGTCTACAACGCATTGAAGATGGGTGAGACCGAGAATGGGCTGCACTGCTCGACCGTTGGCTGGTATCGCCACTTGCTTCAAGCGAAAGCGCTTCTCAGCGAGATCGAGCTCGACGGTCGCCTGTTCTGAAGGAGCCCGGCAATGCCTCACATTACAGCGGTCGTCCCGGTTCTGAACGAAGAACCTAATATCAAGGAACTGGTCACCCGGCTCTGCGCGGCGCTCGATCAGATCGGTGAGGATTACAGCCTTATGATCGTCGATGATGGATCGACCGATCAGACTTGGCCGCTGCTGCAAGAGATCGCCAAGACCGAGCCCCGGGTGGGCGGCTTGAAGCTGTCACGCAACTTTGGCCAACACGCCGCGATCACGGCCGGGTTGGCAAATACCGACGCAGATTGGGTTGTGGTTCTTGATGGCGACCTTCAAGACCGGCCAGAAGTTATCCCCGAGCTCTATGCAAAGAGCCAGGAGGGCTATTCTTGCGTCTATGTCGAACGCCAAGACCGACCGGAATCGAAGCTCTATCTTGCCGGGCAAAAGGCGTTTTATTCATTCCTCCGCGCGCTCACGACGACCGAGTATGATGGCAGGCATGGCAATTTTTCGATCATCTCCCGCGAGGTGGTCGAGAACTACAATCAACTTGCTGAAGGTGGCCGGTTCTATGGTGGATTGGTCCACTGGCTTGGATTTCCGAAGGCGAGCATCCAAGCCAAGCATGGCGAGAGGTTTGCTGGCAAACCGTCCTACAATCTGACGAAGAGGTTTTCCTTCGCAAAGGCGATCATTCTTTCCTTCTCGACGCGGCCTCTCGATATCACGCTAGCGGTCGGAATGGGCGTGACGATCGTGGCGCTGGCCTTGGGTGTCTTCACACTCGTCGGCGCCTTGTTCTTTGGCTATTCGGTTGAGGGTTGGGCAAGCATTATGATCTCGATCTATTTTCTCGGCGGTGTTCAAATGATGATGATCGGGATGGTGGGCTTGTATGTCGGGCGCATTTCCGAAGAAGTGAAACGCCGTCCCGGCTATGTCGCATCAGACCGGATCACGGCTGTATCGCGAGATCGAACGGGTTGAGCGATGGGATATCTCAGCGAAGCCAAGCTCTCTGAAATGGGTTTTGCCTCTTTAGGCAAAGGCGTGAAGATCAGTGAGAAGGCTGCGATCTATAATGCTGATCAGATCGAACTTGGGGATTTTGCGCGGATCGATGATTTCTCGACCCTGTCCGGTCGGGTGAAGCTGGGCCGCAATGTTATGATTTCTGCGCTGTGCCATATCGGCGGAGGCACGCCCGGCGTCGAGTTGGAAGACTTCTCCACCCTGGCCTATGGCGTGAAGGTCATGAGCCAGAGCGATGATTACCTCGGCGAGACGATGACCAACCCCACTATCCCCGCAGCCTTCAAGAACGAGACGAAGGCGCGTACGACCGTTCGCCGTCACGTAATCATTGGCACCAATTCCGTCGTCCTACCTGGCGTTGACTTGGCCGAGGGCTGTGCCGTCGGCGCGATGAGCCTCGTGCTGGAGAGTACAGAGCCATGGGGGGTTTATGCGGGCATCCCAGCGCGTCGCTTGAAAGACCGAAAGCGCGACTTGCTTGCGTTGGAGGCAGCTTATCTTAAGTCGGACGAACCCGATGGTGCTTAGCTGGCTTCCAAAGCAGACTAACCCAACTGCACTCCGCGCAGTCCCGGGCCAACTCGTCCGGTATGCAATCGCTGGCCTCGCAGTGAACGCGGCTCTCTATTTGGCTTATCTTGGGCTGACGGCGTTTGACGTACGTCCACTGGTTGCATCGAGCTTGACTTTCGTTGTCGGTGTGCCCCTTTCCTTCATTGCGCACGCTCGCTTCTCATTTATCCAAAAGCAAGTTCCGGTATCCCGGCGACTGCTCTTCGTGATATCATATATTGTTGGTTACGGTGTCCAAATTGCGACGCTTGCCACTCTGCATATTCGACTGGGCTTAACGCACCAACTGAGTCAATTAATTGCTGTTGTTCTCGTCGCGCTGTTTTTATTTACGTTTCAAAAGTTATTTGTGTTCCGAAGGTAGGCTTGATTTGGCTATTTCTATAAATGAAAAAGCTTACATCCTCTGCTTGGTAGCAGGGTCTCTTTTATTGATTTTACTGGCGAATCTAATTTTATGGCCCTTTGATTACATTCCGCATATCGACACTCCTAATCACTATTCTAGGCATCTGATTCATTGCCAGGTCGATGACTCTAGTGGCCTCGGACGTTTCTATGACTACGATCTGGAAATCGTGCCGAACTTAGCCGCCGATCTGATATTCATGTTCGAGGCAGCTTGCCAGGATGTTGGATTCACACAAAAGGTAATTGTTCAGTTCTCGTCATTTGGCTTCCTAATTTCCATCTTTGTTCTTCACCGCGCAATCTGGAAAGCTTGGTCGGTTTGGCCTCTTCTGGCTACAGCGATATTGCGACACATGTCGCTTGGGTACGGTTTTGAGAACTTCTCGCTAACCGTGCCGATTGTCATTTTAGTTCTCGCCGCCTGGTTTTTCCTCATCCATCTTAGCGTTGTCGCTAGACTTGCGCTGATCTGGTCACCCGTGCTCCTGGTGTACATTCTGCATCTCTATGCCTTCGGCTTCTTGATGATGGCGCTGTTTCTTCTTGAATTGCAGCGCTGGTGGAACACGCGCAACATACCTGGCTCGCGGAGGCGTGTGTTTGTCGCCCTTGCGATGTTTGGATTGATTGCGACGATTCCGGCACTCCATCTTCCGACGACACTCCCTACATCAGATGGATATGCGATTGCCGCTACGAGTTTTGGCGATCTACTAGACCGGCACATGACCATTGCATCACCTTTCGCACCCTATCCTTATGTGGAGTGGCCTGGTGCGATGCGGCGTGACTTTCTGCTTGTTTTCATGGCGATTTGCATGGTCGTGCTGGTCTGCCGCTTCACACGAATACCGATCCGACTGGCATTTGAAGCAAAGCTCCTTTGCATCGTCGCACTTGTCGTGTGCTTTTTGGTTCCACCCGTTTTATCTGGTGTTTACTTAACTCATATCCGTTTCCCGGTCTTGACGGCCGCAGTGATCATCGCGGCCTCAAGAGCGGACTTCACACTTCGCGCCGCGGCGACCTTCAGCGCCGTGGCCGTTTTCCTCTTCGGACTGCGGATGTTCTGGTTAGAGAATACATGGAGCCAGTATGAAGCAGACGTTCAGGAACTATTCATCGCGACAAGAGATCTTTCACATGAAAACCGAGTCCTCATTGCAAGAGAAAATCCCGCCGTTCCACGTGTGATTCAGCACACCCACTCGATCTTTTATCCAGCATCAGAAATCGGCTTCTATGTTCCCTCGGCTTTTACTGGCGGGAGTTCCCTGAAACCACGCCCGCTTTTCGAGTCTCGGAACGCTCCTCAGTTCTTCCCCGAACCATGGAAAGTGCTGCATGAGGTCAGTTCTGCAAGGCAAGACGGACTCCCCGCTCCCTACCGACACTGGCGGCAGTTTTACACGCATATGCTTGTTCTGAGGGATGAGAGCTATCCCACAGTCGAGACCTATCCGTTTGGTGAGATCATCGCGCGGGGATCATTCTTTGATCTCGTGCAGATTAAGCCTTTTGGCAAATGAGCCCATGCGAGCCTTAACGCCAGTCCCCCACCTCTGCCGCGGCTTCGACAATCCAGTTTTTGAAAGCCAACACTTCTGGGCGATCTTCCACATCCGCTCGGGTCACGAGATCAAACCCGAGATCGGTCTCAACGACGCCATTCGCAAAGGGGCATAGCAGAAGGCCCGCCTCCAATGTCTCTTGCATGGCGGGCCAACCCGCGAGCATGACGCCTTGGCCGGAGGCTGCGGCTTGGACAGCCAAGCCATAATCGCTGAAGCGTTTGCCTTTTGTGGTGTCGATCCCCTCAATCCCCATATGCTGCAACCAGCTGTCCCAAGAGAACCAGCGCCGCGTCTCCCGCGCCCAAGCCATCTGGGACATGTCCCAGTGAATCAACGGTGTGTCGCGGAGTTGCCTGAGATCTGTGAGCCGCGCATCGGCTGCCAAACCGGGGCTGCATGCGGGAAACACGAAGTCGTCAAAGAGCCGGGTTGCGATCAAGCCTGGATCGCGCGCAACGCCATATCGGATGGCGATGTCGACATCGCTGCGCTCCAAGCTTTTGATCTGTTGCGAGACGTCGATCAGAAGATCGATATCCGGATGGCGAGCCCAGAACTGTTCGAGTTTTGGGCTGAGCCAAAGGCTCGCGAGTGATGCCTCGACCGATACGATGACGCGTTTGTTGGGGTGATGCCGCCGCATTGCCTTGACCGCTTCGGAGAAGTGCCACATGGCCAAGGCGAGATCGCTCTTCCCCGCAACACCTTGCGCCGTCAGCTCCAAGCTATGCCCCTTGCGTTGCAAGAGCGGAGCACCGAGGCTCGCCTCGAGTTTGGCGACAAGATGCTTAACAGCGCCTGGGGTGACGTTCAGCTCCTCAGCGGCAGCGCGGTAGCTGAGCAGACGGCTCACTGACTCAAAAGCACGCAAGGCGTTTAGCGATGGCAACCAGCCACTCATAACTTGAGCTTTTCTCAACTTAAGATCGAAGTCAAATCCCTTTGAGCGCCTGTGAATTCGAAATAGACAAGGCCGATAGCTCTTGGAACGCAGCTTTGCGCAGCAACCAGGCTCATAGCCGATTGAGAGATGCTCACCATGACCCAAGTCACCCAGGACACAAGTAGCGATCGCGTTGCATATCGGCCAGGGGCCGCTGTGGGCGACCTGACACGCCATCCCTACCATGCGCATGAAAAGCCAATGGGCCCACATTACTGCGTCTACAATCGGCGCTTCATGGCGGTTTGTTTCGACACTAAGTCAGTCGAGGATGGGTATTGGACCCTGCGCCAGAAAGTTGGGCTTTTGCATACCGGAGAGCTGCCGATCCAGTTCAAAGGCCCGGATGCCCAGCGCCTGCTGGACAAGCTTTTCACACGCGACATGACCAAGCTCAAGACTGGTCGCTGCGGCTATGGGCTTGCCTGTTACGATGATGGCGGGCTCGTTGTCGATGGGATCGTGATGCGCTTGGCCGATGATCTCTTTTGGTACGTTTTGGCGGATGGCGATTTCTATAGCTGGGCACGGGCACATGCGATTGGTATGGATGTGGAGATTTCAGACCCCAATGTTTTCGTCTCGCAAGTTCAGGGGCCGAACGCGCTCAAGCTTCTCGACGCAATGAGTGCCGAAGGGGTGCCGGAGACGTTCAGCTACTACGGCATCGCGAAGGTCACTCTTGGTGGGCAAGAAGTTATCATCACCCGCACCGGCTACACCAACGAGTTGGGTTGGGAGTTCTATACCGAGCCTCACCATGATGCAGACGCGCTCTGGCAACATTTCCAGGACCATGGGGGCGCATTTGGGCTCGATATGGCGCCAGTGGATGCGTTCAACATCCGCAGGATTGAGGCGGGGATCTTGAACGCCGGGTCTGACCTCAATCGCTTCACAACCCCTTACGACGTCGGCCTCGGGCGTTTTGTGGATCACGCCAAATCGGACTTCATTGGAAAGACTGCGCTGCAATCAGCACCAAAGGGGCGCAGGCTCTACGGTTTCGCGTGCCGGTCAGGCAATCCTGTGGTTGCTGGGATAGCCAAGCATGCGGGGAGAGGCATTGGCATCGTGACTGCGGCAGCTTTCTCTCCCTATCTCGGATGCAGTCTCGGTTATGTGCTGCTGGATGCGCCGGAGTTTGGAGCAGGCAGATCGATCGAGGTTGCGTGCAGTGATGGCGAGCTACATTCGGCAGATCTTGTCGAGCCCCCATTCTATGACAAAGCCTGCGAAATCCCCCGTGGGAAGCGCGTCGATGTTCCGGCGCGACCCTAGCTCCAACTGAACTTGAGGAATTCTGAAATGGTACCCATCGTCTCCGCCGGTCGCCTGCGCAAATCACCATTCTATCAGTCGACGATCAAGGACGGGGCGGAGTCGCTTCTCACCTATAATCGTATGCTGATCCCCCGCGGCTACGGTGATCGGGAGGCGGAGTACTGGCGGCTGATCAACGGTGTCTCCATGTGGGATGTCGCTGTTCAGCGCCAAGTTCAGCTCAAAGGTCCCGATGCGGCGAAGCTCGCGCAAGTTCTCTGTGTTCGGGATTTGTCGAAGCAGCGGGTTAATCAAGGCAAGTATGTCGCTCTCTGCGATCACAAAGGTGTCCTAATCAACGACCCGATCGCGCTGAAAATCGCCGAGGATTGCTACTGGCTTTCGATCGGCAATTCCGACATCTGGTTCTGGGCAAGATGCGTTGCGGGTGAACGGGGGTTCGATGTCGAGGTGAGTGAGCCCGATGTCTCACCACTCGCCATACAAGGGCCAAAGGCCGAAGATGTGGTTGCCTCGCTCCTCGGGGATTGGGTGCGCGAGCTCAAGTATTTTTGGTTCGGGGATGCGATGCTGGAGGATATCCCGCTCAAGGTCGTTCGTGCGGGCTGGTCCAAGCAGGGCGGTTTCGAGTTGTTCCTGATGGATGGCAGCAAGGGTGACAAGCTTTGGAACTTGGTGAAAGAGGCGGGCAAGCCCTTTTACATAGGACCGGGTTATCCAAACCCGTCCGAGCGAACTGAAAGCGGGCTGTTGAACTGGGGTGCAGATACGGATGATGAGACGAACCCGTTTGAAGTCCGGCTCGACAAGTTCGTCGATCTCGACATTAGCGACGATGTGATCGGTGTGCAGGCGTTGAGGAAGATCAAAGCCGAGGGGCCAAAGCGTCATCTTCTTGGGATTACACTCGAGAGCCAGGAAGAGCACGAAGCGCAAGGAATTTGGTTAAAGATAGAGAAAGATGGCGTTCCTATCGGTCACATGACCCACAAGGCGTGGTCCTACCGATTAAAGCGAATGATTGGGTACGCAATGGTTTCTATCGAAGCCTCCGCGGGCGATCCAGTGAGTGTCCTAAGCGATGATGGGCGCGTTGACGGAGAGCTGTCACAACTTCCGTTTTTCAAGTGACACCGATCTATCGGTTGCGCTTTTTGAACCGCTGCAGTCGACGTGCAGCTCGCCATACAGAAACCTTAAAAGGATGGCGAAGGAGGATTTGAAACCAGCTTTTCTCCAGATATTCTTCCGGTGCAAATGCAACCTTCCGAGTCCCGCTGCTTGCTAAGATACGAAGGACATCGAGCTTTCCGTAGAGTACTCGCGCTTCTTGTGGGTCTAACTTAGTCAGCGATATCGTGGGATCGGACCATAGATCACGGCCTGAGCGGGACTGATAAACGTCAATGATCTGCCGGAGATCCCATATGATTTTGTTCTGGTGTTCGATCTCCAATCTCTGCTGATTCACAAGACTGTCGTGCTCCAAGCCGTTTTCGACACGATCTGTGTCGAAGGAATACGCCGCTTTCTGAAGAACCTGTGCAAAAACCGGCCAAGCCGCGCGAATGTGACTATCGCTTTCAGAAGCGTTGTTCGGAGGCTTGAAGATCGGATCGTGATCCGCTTTCGTTGCTTCTAACACGATTGTGTCTCCAAAGAGACTAGTTCTGATCCCCAGAGCGTTTCCAATCTCAAACAGATCATCAAGTTTCTCTGTGTTGCTATAGGCCACAACAGTCTTGAGAGAGGTTAGTTCAAAACCCGCGGACCGCAGTCGAAAGACTAGATCGAAAGGCGAAAAGCCACGATTACGCCGCCCCTCAGTTTCTTTGTCTTGATGCGAAAACCCATCGGCGGAAGGTGGCCTGCCTTCCATCAAATCACTGAGTGTTTTATATGAACTCGCATTTGCAACAGACATCACAAGCACAGAACGATCCGTCATCCGCTTAGATAACGAAATCACCATATTTGTTGGTAAGTGTCCTCCGAATTGATGCCCGTCCCAAAAAACTAGGGTGTCGAAGGTTTCGGAAATTGGCCAATCCGTTGCTTGGATGTCAAAGTTGTAGACAGCATAGTCGGTAACATCGCCTCCGACTTCAACTTGCTTTGCGACAATGGCGTCATCGCAATCGCCGCTCATCTCAAGCCCAAAAACGCGCTCGTAGCCGAGGTGCTTGCTTGCCCAGAAACTCATCAGGCCGCAGTCTCCAATGATCAGACAAGTCTCATTGGAACCTCTCGCCAAAGGAATGGCGACCAGTGTCTCAATCAAGTGCTTACGCTGCTGTGAGGTGAATGCGTGCTGATTCGTGTTATCACTCTGCTCCAGGCTATGGATGGCCAAATCAACGAGTTCAGTAGCTTCGCTTTTGGAGAAATACTCCCGACCGGACGGTTCAAAAGTGAGCTTTTCGAGAGAGTCTGCGACCTCTTCCGCAAGTTTTACTTGATCCATTTCCACGACTTCTCAGTTCCTGGCGCGCAGGTGTCAGCTCTTGGTTTCCATCAAGCCCAGTTCACCTTGATGGAGTTGAATGAAGGTCTCAACTGGAAGGCAGTCCATGATATCCCGCCTGTCAGTTCCGGTGAAGTCGAGCTCGTGAAGCGCCCATCGGAGTGATTTGTGGGTTCGAACAAGGAATTCGGTGTTGGAGACCTGCGTAGCATCTGCAATTTGTCGCTTGAACTCATCGATAAGGAATGTCCGATCTGAGTCGTGGATCCCATTCGTAGCGCAACGCCACGCGAGATGTGCAAGCGAAGCCAAAGCGGCATCGCCATTGTGGCGTTCCAGTTCAAAGCGTCCATTGATCTCTTTGGTAAACTGCCACAGTCCACCCATTTCCACGAGCTTTTCCGTACTCATCCTTGTCGTTGAGATACCACCTGCCCGTTCTCGATAATCGACGCAGACTTCTCGTGAGTAGACAACGAAGTTTGCCTGAGCGCACAGAACTGGAACATAGGGCATGTCCTCATGTGGCTTGGCTGGAAACTCTAATCCCGACTGCCGACATAACGCGCTGTCGATCAGATAGCCCCAGGCGCGCATCGGAAGATAAGAGTCTCCGGAACCTATGACGGCCTTGTACGCATCATCACCCTGAAGTCGATCCGAAGTTGTGGTCGCCCGCTCTTTCTCAGCAACCTCATCAAAAGGCTCCAGCGAGCCATCAGGCTTCAGGCGTCGAGCACTCCCGGCGACCACTTGGCAATTCGTGTTCTCCGCGATGCTCACGAGTTTCTTGATCGCAGAGCTGGATGAAAACCGATCATCGGAGTCGAGGAAGGTTATGTATCTGCCAGTAGCGTGTTGCACGCCTGTGTTTCGCGCCGGCCCAAGCCCTTGGTTTACCTTATGGGTGACCAGCTTGAAGTTTCTGTGGTTCCGACAAAACTCCTCCGCGATCGCACGTGAGCCATCTGGTGACACATCATCAACCAAGATAACCTCTAGATCGGAATACGATTGTCTCGCCACGCTTTCGAGGCACTCTCCAATAAACGCTTCGACATTGTAGAACGGAATAACAATCGAGACCCTCGGAGTGGTTGGGATCGAAGCCTTCGCTTCAATTTTCGGTCCAAGCAGTGAGACCATTGCCGCTTCGTGACGTGCCCGGTAAGCATCGTAGGTGGCTTTGGTCTCAGACTTCAGTTTCTCAACGAGCGACGGGTCGCGGACAAGTTCAGCCGTCAAAGCAGCGATCTCAGCAAACCCAGCGGCCTGATGAAATCGGCTCGAACTGCCAAGACCAACGGCTCCTGCGATCGTCGCAAGCAATGGTCGACCATAGGCCATCGTTTCAAGCGATTTTATCTTGATCCCCGTACCCCCTCGCTCGGGATTAATGACAATGTCGCACTGGGCGAAAAAGTCGAAGAGGTCATCAACGCGTCCAAGCAACTTCAATGCAGGATGTTTGGCGTTCTTGTCGCTCAAGAAGTCAGACAAATGATCACATACGCCACCGCCCACGACCAACTCACTCTGCTCAACCAGTTCAGGATACTTCAGCCACTCTTTCATATATTCGGCGAAGTTCTGCTCGTTGACCCAGTTGCGAGATCCAAAATAACCGATTCTGAGCTTGCCTCGACTTGGCGAACTGTTGCACTCCACAGGCTCAAAAATTGGTGGGATCAAACGAACGTCAGCGTCTTCACCGGCCAGTTCGCGGAAGGTCTCGGCCTCACCTTCCTGCAAGGCAATGACTGAATCGGATCGCTGGCACGCCAAAGCTTCGCCTTCCCGGTCGATGCTCACCCAGCCGGCATTTGGGTATCCTTGCGCGAGCATCCGGCGGTTGCGGTCGATGAAACTGTCATGCGTAAGGAAAAGCTTCTTCGTGTAGGCTGGAACACGTTCGAACGCCGCAGTCATGAAGGGGTAGTTCACTAAAGCAATGTCATAAGCAAATTCCTGGCAAAGCTCCTCGACAGCATCAAGGTATTCGGGACCACACCAATCATCGACATTGACATTGAGACCGTCTTGGTTGCGGCCAACAAGCGGTGTCTCGACGTCAACTTCAACGTAGTTGTCATATTCCCTACGCGCGGCATGCCGGAGCGCTTCATGGACTACGTTGTGATCGTATCGGTAGTAGAGAACATGAACCCGGTAGCCGCTTTCCCGCATCCTTCGGATCCAGTCCCTCATCAATCGGGAGTTGCCCTCCTGCTTGAGAGGATGGAAGGAGGTCATGAACAGCGCGGTTTTGGTCGCTGATCGTTCGGGATCTAGCACATCTGAAAACTTGCTTTCAGTTCCATCGAGCCAAAAGTCACAATCGGTTTTCTTCAGAGGATACCGCTCGCAGAACGTGTAGTAGGGATAGATCCGGAAGCGATCGGTTAGACCAAGCTTCTCGATCGCATTCTGGATCGAAAAAACATCCTGCCTTGTTCTGCGATACGCTAAGGAAACTGAGTAGTCTGGTAGTCTCTTCAACGCCTCTGCGTACAGGGAAACTTGGTTCTCTAGCCCGCCCTCTCCGCGCAGACATCCCAGATCGCCGCCAATCACTGTTGGCCCAGTGTTCCTCATGGGACAGTCCCTTTGTTGAAGTCTGGCGTTCAGGACTTCATGCTAGAGCTTTTAGGCTGGTGGACGATAACAACAAGCCCCAATCTCGCTACGAATGACAGATCGGTCAGAGTTCAACAAAAAACTAAAGTTGATCAGTCGGCTCTTGGCGTCCATCTTGGCCGCACCAACTAGCAACCGAGTGAAGCAAGGAAAATTGGGTCATGCCAAGCGACATCAAATGTCTATGTGTCATTGGAAACCAGAGAAGCGGGACTACTGCTTTTAGGAGCTTTTTGGAGTCATCAGGGAGATTTTATGACTGCGGTGAAATTGCGCAAGATGCAGATCATGTCGTCTCTTTCCCCAGATTTTGTGCTGAAAGAGATATCCGAGCAAGTGATTTGCTGAAAGATCAGAAACTCAGTCTCCTATTTGATGAGTTTCTGAACTTTGCCATAAAAACATCAGCAGGACGCTTTCCTGTATTTGATGTGAAGTTTAATGCGTTTTTTGCAACACAAGCTTTGTGGAGATACCCAACCGACTTGCCATTATTTTTGAGAAAGCTAGAGGCTTTGGGTACCCACTTTATTTTCATGTATAGAAAGGATCTGTTAGAGCAGGTTTTGAGCTTCTACATTGCGCAACATTCCGATCGATGGCATAATGTGAAGGAGAATGAGGTTACAAATGGAATGTATCTGGACGCGAACGAATGTGTAAGGATGGCAAGATCAATACTCGAGGCAGAGAGAATTTGTAGGATCTGGTTTGATCAAATTACGAGCTATGAGGAGATATATTATGAAGGTCTATTTGAAAATGAGAATGTTTCCGCAAAAAAAATAGAAAAAATTTCCAGTTTATTTAATATTGAATTCGAAAGTCTTTCGACTCATTTTCATAGAAATCTGGTAAAAAAGAGGAGTGTCATCGAAAATATTCAAGAGATAGAGGAAGCGTTTAAATCACTAGATAAGGTTCTTCTAGAATCCTCAATAGAAATGCGTTACAGTTTTAGATGATTCTATCTTTAGATATAATTTTCAGGACGTTTTGAAAGCGAACCGCGATAGTTGTCCTGACCTTTCCCCGCGATTAGGGCCAATCCGCAACAGAATTCTCCGGTTGTGTTGATGGGCTGAGCGCCTGCGGTTAGACCGTTAGAGTCTCGGTCACAGGAGCGGTGGCTTCGGACAGGATCTCCATCGGTGTGCGATACCCAAGCGCCGAGTGTGGCCGCCGGGTGTTGTAGTGAACGCGCCAGCGGGCGACTTCTTCGCGAGCGTGACGCAGCGATTTGAACCAGTGCAGGTTCAGGCATTCGTCGCGGACTTTGCCGTTGAAACTCTCGACGAAAGCGTTCTGCACTGGCTTGCCAGGCTCGATGAACCGAAGACGTACGCCGGTACGCTCCGACTGACGTGGTCTGATGAAAGTGGTCCGGAAGCTTTGTTAGTTTTCCAGCGGGAATCCTGAAGGAGGAGACCCGTTATGAAGAAGCGATATTCGACGGAGCAGATTGTTGCTGCTCTGAAGCAGGTTGAACTGGGTTTGCCTG
>JBCDAS010000021.1:0-23881 GCA_039185235.1 Pseudomonadota bacterium | reverse complement strand
CGTGCCAATCGCTTCGATGAACCACTCGGTCAACTCGCGCGGGTCGAGCACGCCTTCGCCGATCGCGCGGCCCAGATCCGCCGCACTTGCCTCTTGCCAATTGTCCATTGGATCTCCCCCGCCGATTGGTCGCACAGTCTGAGTTGGACATTCAGCGAGGGGGCGCCAATAGTAAAGCCCATGGAGAGAACTCAGGTTGCGATTGTCGGCGGAGGCTTGATCGGCCCTGCTTTGGCCTTGGCGCTGAAAAGCGCGAGCATCGAGGCGGTTGTCCTAGATGCAAAGCCCGTGGAGACGCGCGCCGCCGATGATTTCGATGGACGCGCCTATGCGATTGCGCTCGGTTCGCAACGGTTGCTGGCGACGCTTGGGATCTGGGACACGGTGGCGGGTGAGGCTCAGCCGATCACAGATATCCATGTCTCGGAGGGCACAGCCCCGGACCCACTTCTCCACTTCGACCCGAAGGAGCTAGATGAGGGCCGCTTTGGCTGGATCCTCGAGGATCGGTTCCTGCGCCGCGCTTTGCTTGATGCATTGAGTGAAGCAGACATCGCAGATTTTGCGCCGGTTAGCGTCGAAGGCATGGCGCGCGATACTTATGGCGCCGCGCTGACGCTGAGCGACGGCAAAGTGTTGAACGCGGATCTGGTTGTCGCCGCAGATGGACGACGCTCGGGTCTGGGCCGCATGGCCGGGATCAGTCAGGTCGGCTGGCGCTATGAACAGACCGGGCTGGTGAACGCCATCGCGCATGAACGGCCGCATAACGGTCTGGCGCATCAGAGTTTCTTCCCAGGTGGGCCGTTTGCGGTTTTGCCCCTGACCGGCAATCGCTCCTCGCTGGTCTGGTCCGAGCGCCGCGCCGCGGCAGAACGGCTCTCGGCTCTGCCCGATGGTGCATTCACCGAGGAGATTGCGCACCGGATCGGAGGGCGCCTTGGCCAGATCGAGCTGATCGGCAAACGCTGGGCCTATCCGCTGGATCTGTCCCTGGCCACCGCCTATGCAGCCGATCGCTTGGCCTTGGTCGGCGATGCGGCCCATGGCGTGCACCCGATTGCGGGCCAGGGCATGAATATGGGGCTGCGCGACATTGCGGCCTTGGCCGAAGTGCTGACCGATGCCTCACGGTTGGGCGAGGATATTGGCAAGCTGACCGTTCTGAGCCGCTACCAGCAGTGGCGCCGGTTCGATGCGACCTCGATGGCGCTGGGGATGGATGCTCTGAACCAGCTGTTCTCGAACCGGAGCCGCGTGCTCTCCACGGTGCGCCAAGCGGGGCTCAGAGCGGTCGACGCGCTAGGCACGGCGCGGCGCGGTTTTATGCGCGAGGCGATTGGGGTTTCGGGCGAGGTGCCCCGGCTGCTGCGTGGCCAGACCCTATGAGCGAGATCGGCGCCGCCTTTGATCAAGCGGCCACCACCTATGATGCAGGCCGGCGGATGCTGGTGCCCGGGTTTGACGATTTCTACGGGGCGGCGATTGCAGCGGTCGGCGCGTTGGATCCGGGCGCGCGGGTTCTCGACATTGGCGCGGGCACCGGCCTCTTTGCGGCTCTCGTCTCAGCCCATTGGCCGGAAACGGAGTTCGTGCTGACCGATCTGGCCGAAGGCATGCTGGCAGAAGCACAAGCGCGGTTCGCCTCTATGGGCGTTGCAGTGCCCGAGATCGTGGTCAAGGACACCGCCGAGGGTTTGCCCGAGGGTCCGTTCGACGCGGTGATCTCAGCCCTGTCGATCCACCATCTGACCGACCAGGACAAAGCCGCGACTTACCGGCGGATCCACCAGGTGCTCCGCCCCGGCGGCGTCTTCGTGAATGCCGAGCAGATCGCCGGTGACACAGCAGCGGGCACAGCACTCTTTAAAGACACCTGGCACAGAGAGGTCCGCGCCCTGGGTGCGACTGAGGACATGATCGCTGCCGCCATTGATCGGATGCGCCACGACAAATGCGCGCCTTTGGAGACCCAACTCGGCTGGCTCCGCGACGCAGGGTTCGCCGAGGTCCACTGCTCGTGGCAGCGGGGCATGTTTGCGGTGATCACGGGTCGAGCGGGCGGGCCTCGTCGATCAGCATGATCGGAATGCCGGACCGGATCGGATAAGCGAGATTGGCGCGTCGCGAGATCAGCTCGGCGTTCTCGCGGTCATATTCCAGCTTTCCGCCAGTGGCGGGACAGGTCAGAACTTCGACCAGCTTGCCGCTTAACCATTCGGGCTTTTCATCAGCAGGTTCGCTCACTGCACCTGGCCCTGGCCGCCACCGGAGGCGATGGCGAAGCGCATCAACGCCTCCAGCGTCTCGCGCCGGTCCTTGAGGTTGGGCGCCTCTAGGAGCGCCTGCTTCTCCTCGACCTCAAAAGGACACATCATGGAGAGGGAGGTGATCAAGAGCTCGGTCTCTGCCGTCTCCAAACTGTCCCAATCCGATGACAGGCTAGATGCTTCAAAATACCGCTTGAGGACTTCGAAGAAAGACTTGCGGTCAAATGCCTGGTCATCCTCGCTCCCGGCCAAGTCATCGTGGAAGTCAGACCAATCCGCGCGCACGCGGCGGTAGGGGGTGAACCCATCGCGCTCCGCCTTGATGCGGAACCGACAAACGCCTGAGAGTGCGATCAGATAGCGCCCGTCCTCGGTCTCGCTCAACGAGGTCACCCGGCCCGCACAGCCGATTTGGTGCAGCTTTGGCGGGCTCTCATCGCTCTCCATCGGTTGGACCATGCCGATCAACCGGTGATCCGAGCGCAGAGTGTCATCCAGCATCGCCAGATAGCGTGGCTCGAAGATATTCAGCGGCAGCCGCCCCCGGGGGAGCAATAGCGCACCCGGTAGCGGAAAGACCGGGACAACCTCTGGCAGATCGGCGGGGGCGAAGCGGCGGGCCATGCGGGCTCCTTTACGCGAAGATCATCGAAGAAAGGCGGCGGCGGCCGCTTTGTGCCAGCGGATCCTTGGGCCCGAGGCTTTCGAACAGTTTAAAGAGCTGCTCTTTGGCGGCCGCGTCATTCCACTCGCGATCCCGGCGAAACAGCTCGAGCAGTTGCTCAACGGCGCCCTCGTTGTCGCCCTTGCCCATCATTGCAACCGCAAGATCAAAGCGGAGCTGGTGATTGTCCGGATCAGCCTCGACCTGGGCGCGGAGTTCATCTTCCTCACCTGCGCCAGCCGCCTGTTCCTGCAATTCAATCGCCGAGCGGATGGCGGTGATCGCAGGATCTTGGGCCAGTTCCTCAGGAACCTGATCCACAACCGCCTTCGCCCCTTCCAGATCCTCGTTGATCAGTTGTGCCCGGGCGAGACCGGCATAGGCGCGCGGCTGTGCGGGATCCTGCTGAATAACCGCCGCAAAAACTTGCGTTGCATCGTCGATCTGACCTTCGTCGAGCATCTGCTCAGCGGCATCCAACGCTTCCGCAAGGCCGCCACCACCAGCCAAATCGACCAGCTTCTTGATGAAAGCCTGTGCCTCCGAGGCCGGGACCGCGCCCATGAACGCATCTACGGGCTGGCCATCGACAAAGCCAAAGACCGAGGGGATGGACTGCACCCGCAACTGCCCGGCCACCATCTGGTTCTCGTCAACATTGACCTTGACCAGCTTCACCTTGCCGCCCGCTTGGCGCACGGCCTCCTCCAGCGTCGGGGTCAGGGTCTTGCAGGGGCCACACCAAGGCGCCCAGAAATCAACGATCACAGGAACCTCGCGTGAGGCCTCGATCACATCCGCCATAAAGGTCGCATCCGTGCCGTCCTTGATCAGATCGGCCGTATTCGTCTGTCCGCCCAGGTCCATCATTCGTTTCCTCCGCAGCAGGGTCCGGCGCCCCGCTTACGGGGTTCTCTCCGGTGCTGCAATTACTGAGCTTCTTCTCTTGCCCGTTCCAGCGCCTCTAATGCGTCGAAATCGACAATTTGGGGCGGGTGGCCCGTTATCTCAAACACTCGCATGAGGTCTGTGCTGGAGACTGCGGTCGTCGCCTCGTTGTGCAGAGGATGGGCGTTGATGATCTCCGCATCCATCATCTGCTGATCGAGGATCACTTTCACCCGATGCCCTGGATCGTTGATCACACCAAAAGGTGAGACCGCACCCGGCCGGATGCCCAACGCCTCCCACAACAAGTCCGGCTTGCCGAAACTCGCTTTTGGAGCGCCGATCTGCTTCTCCAGATCGCGGATGCGGATCTTGCGATGCTCGAGACAGGTCACCAGCCAGAGCTGCCCTTTCTTGTCTTTGAGAAACATGTTCTTCACATGCGCCCCTGGCAGATCCCCGCGCAGGGCCTTGCTCTCCTCCACCGTATGCAGCGGAGGATGGGTGTGATGGGTCCAAGCGATGCCGTGCTCTTGGAACATCTGATAGAGTTCGGCCTCGCCCGCCTTCGGGGCCGTCGCGGTGTCGTTCATGGGCTGCAAGCTAAGAGGATGCACGGCGAGGACAAGGGCCTCTTGCTCTCTGTGGGCGGGTAAAGTGGTGGATTCCTGTCTATATTTGTCGTCATGGCGATGTGGCAATCACCCGCTCAAGACCCAGGTCGTTGACCATGCTTGTGTTCAAGTGATTTTTCTTTCTGAGCTGCCAATCGACGTAGCTTTCCAGCCCACCTTTTCAGATAGCGAGGGTCATCAAGATTTGAGGGATCTGAGATCTGTGCTTCTAGCTCATCGGCAAGGCAGTACAATTCTACCGCTGTGAAACTACTCATACCGTACAAGCCATTAAGGCGACCGCGATCCAGTTTTGGCATAACTGATCGTTATCAGCTCTCGTTGTTTTTATGAAGTGCCCTGGCTCTTTGCGAAGGATTACTTCATGACTTGAGCCCGTGTTTCCGAGGGGCTTTCTCCGTGCTGGCGGCGATAGGCACGGGAGAAGACGGCTGGTGAGGAGAACCCGGTGGCTGCGGCTATATCCACGACGGGCTCTCGTGTTTCGATCAAGAGGCGCCGTGCCGCACCAAGGCGCAGGCCCAGGTAATGCGCCTTGGGCCCCGCTCCCAAGTCCGTCTGAAATCGCGCTTGGAGCTGGCGGGTGCTCAGGCCTGTCTGCCGGGCGATCTCGGCAACCGAAACGGGCTCATCAAGGGTTTCATCCATCAACCAAACGGCGCGCGCGACTTTCGGGTCGCGGATTCCCGGGCGGGTGACGCTCTTCCAGGGCTGGTCCAGGCCGGGCTCGTAGTTGAGCAGGCGTGCAACGTCCAGAGCCCGCGCCTCTCCCTGCCGCGTGCGGATGAGATCGATCATCAAGTCCAGCGTTGGACCGGATCCCGCACTGGTGAACCGATTGCGATCGCGGAGGAAGCGCCGCCCAACAACCTCGATCTCGGGGAATCGGCTGGCAAAGGCGTCCAGATCCTCCCAATGGGTGGTCGCGCGATAGCCGTTCAGGAGCCCGGCATGAGCGATGAACCAAGTCCCCGCCTCAACCGCGCCAATCATCGGCCGGGTGCTCGCCGCCTGGCCGAGGCGACGCTGGATGTCGGATGTCAGATGATCCTCAGGATGATAGCTCGCCGCGACGAATAGCGGCGCCGTCCCCTCGGCGCGGAACGGGCCTGCAACGGGGATCGTGACACCCGACGCCGTCTCCACCGGCGCGCCGTCAAATGAGCTCATCCGCCACCGGTAAATCCGCCGACCCAGGGTGCGGTTCGCGGCCCTCAGAGGCTCGACAATCGAGGCAAAGAGCATCAAGGTCGTCTCCGGCGCGACCAGCACTTCGATCTCTAATACAGAGGGGTCAGGATCGAACATTTCTCGCTTTTTGCAAAGAATTTCTCCGAAATAGCAAAGCATGGGCTGCGCAACAGGCGCAAGCGTTATGTTAGCCGCTGAAGGAGAATCGCCATGCCGCTCGCCATGAACCGTGAGGTCTTTATCACCTGCGCCGTCACCGGGTCGGGGGGCACGCAGGACAAGTCGCCCGAGGTCCCGCGCTCGCCCGAGCAGATCGCCAATAGCGCGATTGAGGCGGCCAAGGCGGGGGCTGCGGTCGTCCACTGCCATGTCCGGGACCCCGAGACCGGCAGGCCGTCCCGCGATCTGAGCCTCTATCGCGAGGTGACCGAGCGGGTGCGCGACAGCGACACGGATTGCGTCCTGAACCTCACCGCCGGGATGGGCGGCGATATCATCGTGGGCCCGCCCTCCGCACCCATGCCACTGGCCAGCAGCACGGACATGATCTCCGCCGCCGAACGGGTCCAGCATGTGATCAACTGCCGCCCGGAGATCTGCACCCTCGATTGCGGCACCATGAACTTTGCCGAGGCCGACTACATCATGGCCAACACGCCGGGAATGCTGGAGGAATGCGCGCGGATGATGGTCGAAAGCGGGGTGCGCATCGAGATCGAGGCGTTCGATACGGGCCACCTCTGGCTCGCCAAGAACCTGGTCGAGCGCGGGATCATCCCGGACCCGGTCCTGGTGCAGCTCTGCATGGGCATCCCCTGGGGCGCGCCGGATGACATGAACACCTTCATGGCGATGGTGAACAACGTCCCGAGCGACTGGACATTCAGCGCGTTTTCCATCGGGCGCAATGAGATGCCCTATGTGGCCGCCGCCGTCCTCGCGGGTGGCAATGTGCGGGTCGGGCTGGAGGACAACCTCTACCTCTCCCGCGGCGTTCTCGCGAAGAACTACCAACTGGTGGAGAAAGCCGTCGATATCATCGAGAACATGGGCGCGAGGGTCATTGGCCCCGAGCAAGTCCGCGCCAAACTGGGTATCGAGAAACGGGCACCGATGTAGTCAGATCGCTTTCGTCAGATGCCCCTGAATACGGATACGCTGGTTCCTTGGTTCATTATGAGTTGGGCTTTTTTTCCGCCCGTAGCCATAATTTGTCTCAATGTTTCAAACTACTGGCGTTTCTTCCTGCTGCTCATCACGGCGGCGCTATACGTCTTTGGGCCCGTTTGGCTCCATGAACCTGACCCGTCAGATCAACATGGTGCACTCGGAACGCTCGTTTTGATTTGGGTGCTCGTGATCAATCTTGGTGTTGGTTTTCTGCTGGGCTTGATTCTCCGTTGGGGGGTCAGGCGTGTGCTTCGGGCATACGGAAGAGGATACTCACCCATCATTGCCTTGGCAGTTGCCGCGAGCATCTGCGCTCTCTCTTCTTACGCTGCGGTCTATCGATACGGTATCCCTGATGCGGCGTGCGCAGCCAGGATCGACTTAAAGCTAGGCCATCTCATATTCGACATCCCGATTGAGCTACATGCCAAGGGTCGGACAATCGCTGTGGGAGACCGGGCGGCATGGTCTTTTGACTACACAACCTATGGTAATAGAGATGTAGCAAGCCTGTGTCGTCTGACCGCAAATGGATCGGTGCCACTAGCCGTCAACGCGTTTTCCTTCTCTCCTCTCCGTCACAAGAACCGGGATGCTTTGCAACCTCATATAGACCGGCTCTGCCCGGCCACAGATCCGACAACGCTCCCAAAAGATGTCTGCGCATCGATCCGGCGGCGGGTGGTACGGTCGATTGAATTCTCAAGCTACGCGCATTCCGTAAGTCGTCTGCTCAATGACATCGAGCTACAGGGCGAGAAAACGACCGTCCGGGTGATGGGAGACGCGAAAGAGGGAAGGCTGTGCGTCGAGGCGGATGAGAACCCGGGCCTCCTGCAGGAATGCCGCGTCTGGTGGCGACTAGAAGACAGGATCTATGTCTTGGTCCGCTCGAAAGAACGGGGCGGCTATGATCCTGTAGATGGTGCCTCTTCAGGTTATGAGGGAACCCGGGAGGAGCTGTTGGCCGATCTTCGAAACTCAGTCGCTTTCATAATCGCAGCTATCGCCAGCGAGTTACCAGACAGATGAACAGGTGGGAGAGAGCACAGTCATCAAGCGGTGGCGGCCTGATCGACCGCGCGGTGCCCCCGAAAAATGCGCAGAGACTTTGCATTTTCGGAAGTGCATTCTTTCGTAGTTTTTCCGTAACTCTTCGATAACGACAAGGAGCGGTAATTTGCGTGCATTCGGGGGATTGCTTCTGGTTGGAGCCCTTGCGCTGGCCGCGTGTTCGGGGCCGGTTTATCGCGATATCTCGGTGCCGATGACCACGCATGGGCCCGTGGATCTGGAGCGGTATCAGGGTCTCTGGTACGAGATCGCGCGCTATCCGAACAGTTTTGAAGAGGGCTGTTTTGGGGTGACGGCTGAGTACAGTTTGAATCCGGATGGCTCGATCAAAGTGGTGAATACTTGCCGCCAGGGCGCGTTGAACGGGCCCACGGAGGTCGCCGACGGGCGGGCGACCCTGACCAGTCCCGAGGGCGATAAGCTGAAAGTTGGCTTCGTCCCCTGGCTGCCATTCGCGGTTGGCGACTATTGGATTCTGAGCGTGACAGCGGATTACTCGGTCGCGGTGATCGGCACTCCGGATGGCGGGTTTGGCTGGATCCTCGCGCGAGAGCCTAGCTTGAGCGGTGAGGAGTTAGAAGCGGCCTTTGTCGTACTGAGGCGCAACGGGTACGATCCAGCACGGCTCTACCTGACACCGCAGGCGGCGCCGTGACAGGGCAACGGACATTCCTGCTTTTCGTTGCACCACTGGCAGCGGTTTTGACGATGGCCCTCGTCGGTCTCGCATTGGATCTGGGCGACCGACGCGCGGGACTTAAGCAAGCTATTGGTGAATGGGTGATCGTTGCCCAGGGAGGATCGTGCCCAATCGACGTCACGCAGCGCGACGGCTGGCTCCGCATTTCGGACGATCAGGTCGAGTTTGGTGGGGCCAGTTGCAGGATCGACACCGTCGACTGGAGGGAAAGTGAACCGGTAGGCTCGGTTTCGTTTAGCTGCGGTCGAAGCAGTCAGTCGCTTACCTGGATCTTTCGCGTTGCCGATAACGGGGACGTCAGCTTTGTTTCGCGGGGCAGTTATGGATCGATCTGCAACGCTATCGCGAAATGCTCGAAGGCGGATTTATGGGAACTTCATATCTAGCCCTGTTCGCAGCCACAATCGTGCCGGTCTTACCAAGCAACTTGTGGCTACTTGCTGGAACTGTTGTCGGATCGTTGCTGCTTCTCATTTTGGGCTTCTATCTCTGCACGGGGCGCTATCGCGACCACCTGGCAGTCGCTTGGCTGTCTGATCATCGCGTTCCCGGGCGCGGTCTTGAGTTTGGCGCGCATGGGGCACAGCGCTTACCGCGTTTTCGGGCGGGGGCATGGATGGTCGTCGGCCCAGTTTCAGGTCATCCTGATGCCGGCATTGGCGATTTATACTGGCGCGGGGGTCTGTTCTGGCTCCTCGTTATGGCTCTTAGGTACTGAAAGGACATCTCTGATGAGCGATGTGACGCGCGCGGCGATCCTCGGCGGTGGGGTGATTGGCGGGGGCTGGCTGGCCCGATTGATCGAAAACGGGGTCGAGTGTCGGGTGTTTGACCCAGACCCGGAGGCGGAGCGGAAACTAGGCGCTGTTCTAGAGAATGCCGAGCGGGCCTATGCGAAGCTGACCATGGCGCCCCGGCCTCAGAAGGCCGCATGGGCGATGGCGGCAACGGTCGCCGAGGCGGCCGAGGGCGCTGACCTGATCGTCGAGGCGGTACCGGAGCGCACGGAGATCAAGCGCAAGGTCTATGCCGAGGTGGAGAGCGTGAACACAACCGGGGTGATCGCCTCGTCAACCTCTGGCATCATGCCGACCGAGCTTCAGGCCGAGATGGCGCATCCCGACCGCCTCATCGTCGCGCATCCCTTCAACCCGGTCTATCTGCTGCCCCTTGTGGAGCTTGTGGCCGGGAGCAAGACCGATCCCAAGCATATCGAATGGGGCAAGGCGTTCTACGCGCGGATCGGCATGCATCCGCTGCATTGCCGGGTGGAGATCGAGGGCTTCCTCTCGGACCGCTTGCAGGAGGCGCTGTGGCGCGAGGCGCTGTGGCTTTTGAAAGACGAGGTCGCGACGGCGGATGAACTCGACGCTGCGATCCGGTTCGGCCCGGGCCTGCGCTGGGCGCAGATGGGCACAATGCAGACCTTCCACCTGGCCGGCGGCGAGGCGGGCATGCGCGGGATGCTGGCGATGTTCGGGCCATGTCTCAAATGGCCCTGGACCAAGCTGATGGATGTGCCGGAGCTCACCGATGAGTTCGTCGAGATGGTCGGCGATCAATGCGACGACCAAGCAGGCAATCTCGGACCCCGTGAGTTGGAGGCAATCCGCGACGACAACCTGATCGCGATCATGCAGGCGCTGAAGGTCAACGATTGGGGCGCGGGCAAGACGCTGGCGGCTTATGAGAAAGCGCTGTTCGACCAAGGAGCTGCCAAGCCGGTTGACGACCTCTCCCAACCGATCCGCACGCTGGAGCGTCAAGTTCCGCCTGATTGGACGGATTACAACAATCACATGAACGAGGCGCGGTACTTGCAGTGTTTTGCGGATGCGACCGATGCCTTCATGCGGATCATTGGCGCGGATGCGGATTACATCGCGAGCGGCCTCAGCTATTTCACCGTGGAGACCCATATCCGTCACCTCGATGAGGTCGCCGCGTTAGAGCCGATCTATGCCGAGACGCAAGTCCTGGGGGGCGCGGGCAAGAAGATGCATCTGTTCCACCGGCTGCACCATGGCGATGGGCGGCTCTTGGCCACAGGTGAGCATATGCTCTTGCATGTCGATCTGAATACGCGCGCGACCTGTCTTCCCAGAGACGCAGTGGCTGCGAAGTTGGGGGAGATCGCGGCGCTCCATGCCAACTTGCCAGCGCCGGATGGTGCGGGGCGGGCGATTGGAGTGAAGGCATGAGATCAGGCGCGAGGATGAAGCTCAATCCCCGGCTTCTTCGGCTGCGGTCGCGGGGACTTGCCTCCATTTCGACGTCTTCACGTCATCAAGGCCCGAGGGCGCATCGTTTCGATTGCCACCCAACATATAGGCTACCAAGATCGCGATCGTCGCCAAGAATACCAGAATGTGGAACCGATATGCTTTCACGTCTGCACTCTCCAGTGGATCCCCGGGGCAGCATATCGCGAAATCAAACGGCAAAAAGATGACCATGACAACAGGATTTGGGACAGGTGTTCTGATCACAGCAGGCGCCAGCGGGATTGGCCGGGCGATGGCCGAGGCGTTCGACGAGGCGGGCGCGCCGGTTTGGATCACCGATATCGATCCCGATGCGGTGGCAGCCTGCCCCTCGCATTGGCGCCGCAGTGTGGCGGATGTTGCGGATGAAGCGGCGATAGCTGCTTTGTTCGAGAAGATCGGAGCTGTCTGGGGCGGGCTCGACGCGCTCTGCGCCAATGCCGGGATTGCCGGGCCGAATGCTGCGATCGAGGCGATCGACCTGGCCGATTGGCGTCGCTGTCTCGCCGTCAATCTGGATGGCGCTTTTCTGGCGGCGAAATACGCGGCCCCGATTATGAAGGCAAAAGGGGCCGGGTCGATGGTTCTGACCTCGTCCACGGCGGGGCTGCATGGCTATCCAAGAAGGGCGCCTTATGCGGCTGCCAAATGGGCCGTGATCGGGCTGATGAAAACCCTTGCGATGGAGCTGGGGCCCCATGGGATCCGGGCCAACGCGCTTTGTCCCGGCGCGGTCGTGGGCGAACGGATGGAGGCGGTGATGGCAAAGGAGGTTGCCGCCTCGGGCCGGTCGCGCGAGGAGGTCTATGAGGCCTATACTGCGGGCACCTCGATGAAGACCTGGGTGACCGGCGCGGATATCGCAAATATGGCCGTGTTCCTCGCCTCACCCCAGGCGCGCTATGTCTCAGGCCAGGTGATTTCAGTGGATGGGCACACTTATAATCCAGGGATTTAAAGCGTGCCGCTGGCGGAATCCTAGCATGGCTTGCACTCAGAACCTGACCTGCCCCACAAGGCCAAAGGTCAACGGTTCGCCCGGCTCGACCAATAGACCATCCGTGCCCTGAAGCCGTTCCAAGGCATAGGCATTGTCGAAGAGGTTCCGAGCGAAGGCGAAGACCTGCCAGTGCTCAGCACGGTACCCGGCCCGAGCGTTCACAAGGAAACGTGCGTCGTTTTGGAGCGTGTTGGCGGGATCAGCGAAGCTGTCACTCGTATAGCTGAGATCGCCCGAGAGGAAGAAGCCCTCCTCGAAAGTGTAGGTCGCACCCGCGGCGGCTGTGAATTTTGGTGCATAGTTGAACTCGTTGCCGCTGAAATCCTGTCCCAAAGCCACGAATTCGGTGAACTCGGTATCGACGAAGGCGCCGTTCATGAAGACTTCCAGGCGTTCGGTCGGAAGGACGGAGAGGTCGATTTCGCCGCCGAAGAGCCGCGATTGCCCTGCGTTCAGTACATCAACATCGACAAAAAAGGGCGGCCCGGCCGGAACGGTCTGGATAACCTGCTGATCTCGCCACTGAGTGTAGAAGACATTGGCGTTTGCGGTCACTCGACCATCCAGCCACTGCGAACGAACCGAGCCCTCGAAATTCCACGTGAACTCTGGGTCGAACGGGTCCGGCTCACCTGCGAAGGTCGATGCGATGCCTCCGGCGCGATAGCCTCGCTGTGCCGTGAAGCCAATGCTCAGATCTTCGGCGAGACTGTAGACGAGACCGAGTTTTGGCAGGAACGCGCCATAGGTATCCTCGGCTTCGAAGCCCAAAGTGAACCCACCCAAAGTGTTCTCAGTTCGGTTCTCAGCGGTTTCTCGATCATAGCGGAACCCAGCGATGACGGAGAAATCCTCGAAGACTTTAGCTTCAACTTCTCCAAAGACAGCAAAGTTTCGTGTGTCGAGATCGCCTGCGAGGCGGCTGCTGACCGGGCCGATGGATAGGGTCAGATTTTCCTCTTTGATATCAGCAAAGAAGCCACCCAGGGCTGCCTCGATATCGTCGCTCTGATAGCGGAGTTGGAGTTCTTGTTGGATGTTCGAGCCGTCTCGGGTTCTCTCGACAACGCCGCCCGGAAACGCCGTGCCATCCGCATCATCAAGGCTGATGCTGTCACCATCGAGAAAGTTGGTCTTTGAGACGAGGCTAAGCTGGTCATTGATGAAGAACTCCATATCCAGGTTTACGCTGTTCAACTCGGTGTCCTTCGAGAACGGGGTATCGACCAAGCTCGTTCGTTGATCCGAGAAAAGGGCATCGCTGACCTCGTTCTGCCCAACACTGTCATCGATGTAGGTGTAGCGCAGCGTAGCCGTGATGCTGTCGGTTGGGTCGAAGCGAAAGGCGGCGCGCAGGGTCGCGTTCTCGCTCTCACCGGTGTCATCCAGCCCGAGGGTGGGATTGTCGATAAAACCGTCCGAGCGCCTCAGATCTCCCGAGACACGAAGGGCCAGCGTGTCGTCGATCAGAGGGATATTTGCGGCAAAGGCACCGCCAAGGCTTTCAAACCGAGCCACTTCACCGCGCAGTTTGAACTCCTGTTCATAGCTCGGATCAAGGGACTGCAGGTTCACGACACCAAAGAGCGCGTTGCGCCCGGTTTGTGTCGATTGCGGACCTCGAAGGACTTCGATCTGCTCGAGATCCCAGGTCGAGAGCCTCACTTCAGAGGTCACGCTCGATAGGTTCGAGAAAGCTGTCCCATCCACCACGGTTGCAATCGCCTGGCCATTTCCACGACCCGCAGCGAAGCCGAAGGAAGGAACACCGCGGATCGCGAAGGCTTGGTTTCCGGCGGCGGATGTCACACCGGGCGTGCGTTCGATAACGGTGAAGATATCTGGGTCTGATCGTTGCTCAAGCTCCTCACCCGTGACGATGGCCACACTGGTTCTGGTCTCTTGCCGTGTGCGGTCGAGCAATTCGCCCTCGACAGTGATGGGCGCCAGTCGTGCCAGGGGTGCACCATTCGCATCGTCTTGCGACAGTCTCTCTAGCGAGACCGTTCCCGTATTGGAAAATCTGTAGCGAAGATCCGTGCCCGAGAGGATCTGTGCGAGGGCTTCCTCGCTCGTGAAGACGCCATCGAGAGGGGGGGCGGTAGCACCCGCGACCAAGTCGGGCGTGTAGGAGAGGGTGAGGCCTGCCTCTCTCGCGAATCGAGCAAGGCTGTTCGCCAATGGCCCGGCGGGGATGGCATAGGTCTTTGCCCCATCGACGGCTTGTGCGAACGCTGGGCCCTGCAAGGCCAAAACGCCGAGGCCAAACGCGCCACCCAGCACAGCGCTTCGACCGACTTTCAATAGTTTCGAACGGCTCATTTGAGCTTCTCCTCGTCCTGTCCCATGACAGAGCCGTTTCAGATGGGAAAACCCGTAAAAGATTTTGGGGCGTCCCGGATGACCAGGTTTCGCGTTAGCGCGCAGAGATCAAGATCAGGAACGGTGTGACCCGTGTGACCTTAACTGCGACGCTGGCTTCGACGGCATCGAACGCATCGCTGATCGCGTCGAGGTGGAAGACCCCGCTGATCGCGAGATCGGCAACCTCAGGCACGACATGAATATAGCCCGGGTGATGGGGCGCAAGCTCGGCGATCACATCGCCGAGCGCCATGCGCCGCACATCGAGCAGCCCGTCCAGCCAGGCAGCGGGGTCCATCTGTTCGAAGACAGGATCTTGGACGATCTCATTGGGCGCAACACGTAGGGCCTGGCCTGCCGAGACACGTTGGAGCGGGCTCTGTCCTGCGCTGGCGCGTCCCACCTCGACAGTTCCTTCGATCACGCTGAGCCGGGTAGCGGGTCCAAGGTCGCGGACGAGAAAACGGGTTCCAACTGGCGTGAATCGGCCATGAGCTGTCTCCACACTCAACATTCCTTTGGGCCCGGCCGTCGTGCGGATATGGACCTCACCCCGTTTCAGCGAGAGCTTCGGGCCATTCGCAGTGTCGGCTATATCCAGCACCGTTTCGGCGTTTAGGCTGATCTGGGTGCCATCCGGCAACCCGAAGGCTGAGACTTCACCAGTGCCGGTCACATGGTCGCGCCAAAGTCGTTGGACCACGGGCATATCGCTGCCAGCCCAGGCAAATCCGCCGCCCGCGGCGATCCAGGCGATGGATTTCAAGGTCTGGCGACGGCCGCGGCGTTTGCGCGTTGTCTCGAGCGTTGCACGGGCAATCTCGCGATCAGCCTGTGGGATCGACGAGAAGTCACGTTCGATCTTCAGCAACCTTTGCCAGGCGATCTCACAAGACCGGCTGGAGTTCAGCCAGCGGGCATGGGCGTCGCGATCCTCAAGCGTCGCCGCACCTGACTTCAGGCGAACGAGCCATGAGGTGGCCTCTTCGACGATCTGGTCCGACGGGTCTTTGCGATCACTCATTTCACTCGCCTTGTTCTGGGGCGCGGGTTGGTGGCGATCTGGGCCATCGCTCGGATCCGTCAGCTCTCGTAGCGGATTCGATAGCAATGCCGCAGGGCCAGCGCCATATCCTTTTCGACGGTGCTGAGCGAAACGCCGAGGCAAGCGGCAATCTCGCGATAGGCCAAACCCTCGAGCCGCGAGAGGATCAACACCTCCCGTGCCCGTCGGGGGAGGCCGGAGAGCGTCACCTCGATCCGCACAAGGGTCTCGATGAGGATGATGCGCTCTTCCTCCGAGGGGATTGTCGGCGCGTCGAGATCGCGCAGGATTTCAAAATAGGTGCGCTCGATCTCGCGGTGGCGTACGAAATCCACGAGGAGCCCATGGGCGATGGTCCGGAGGTAAGCGCGGGGCTGGCGGATCTCAGCCTCGGTTTGCTTACCCAGAAGCTTGACGAAAGTGTCCTGCGCCAGATCGCTCGCGATTTCGGGACAGTTCAGGCGTTGCCTGAGCCAGGCGATCAGCCAGCCCCGGTGGGTGCGGTAAAGCTCGGCGGCCTCAAGCATTCAACGCCCGCTTCCCAAGCACGACGGCAGGATCGCCCGGGCCGAGTAAAAAACAGCCCGCCATCCCCGTGAGTGAAGTTGAGATCCGCTCATGCCAATCCGGAGTTCATCGTTGCGAATGCAGGGCTGGCCGGATTGGCGGGCTATGCGCCGAGGAGGTTATGGCAAAATGCTGGCTTGGCAAAGGAAATGATCATGGGACCATCGGTGGAGATCCGATGCCAAGCGTGCCCAACCATGACGGCAAAAGATCGCAGGCGTGGATTTCGCTTCTGACCAGGTGCCATTCTGTGCTGAGATCGAGATCCGGCGCCGGTACCTTTGGCTCAGGTTTCGGGAGCGCGCCAGAGGCATCTGATGATGGAGCTGCCACATGGCAAAACCGCGCTTTCCTTACGAGTCCCTGGCCGATCTGCCAGGGGTGGCTTTCGCATCCATGAGGCAGATGATCCTGGCCCAAGCGGCAGCATCAAAGCTGGAAGTGCTGGAAGACGCGGCCGCGCGCCTGACGGTTGCAACCGCCCATGGTCTGATTGGGTTGAGGCCCGGTGCCACAGCGGAGACCGCTGGGATGGTTGCGGCCGAGGATGCGCGCACTCTCTTCATCATGAAAAACGCCGTGATCCAGCAGATGCGGATGGTCATGCCGGAGGTTGCGGAGGCGATGCGCTGGTCGGACGGGGATACCGAGGGGGGTCTGCCCGCCAATTTCCAATTCGTCCGGGTTCGGGCGGTCGAGGACCTAGGCGCGGTCTTTCTGCGGGTGACGCTGGAGGGCGAAGACCTTACGAGCCATGGCGATACGTCGATCCATTTCCGGCTGGTCCAGCCGCCCAAGGAAGCCGAGCCCGAATGGCCGACAATCGCGGCAAACGGCTCGATCAAATGGCCGGATGGGCCGGGCGCCCCGCACAAGCCGGTTTACACGACGCGTGCAGTGGATCACGCGGCGAGCACTCTGATCACCGATGTTTTCATTCATGAGGGCGGACGCACCACCGACTGGGCCCGCGAGGCGCAACAAGGCGTGCGAGGGCGCAGTGTGGTAGGTCTGGTTGGTCCCTCCGGCGGCGGGCTTCTGAACTCAGAGAAAGTCTTCATGGCGACCGATGAGACTGGCTTTCCCGCCGCAGCACGGCTGCTCGAGAACCTGCCAAAGGGCGCAACCGGCGAGATCCTGTTGGAATCAGAAGAAGGGGCGGCATGCGACTATCCAATCACCGCGCCCGAAGGCATTCAAATGCATTGGCTCGCCCGATCGCGCGGCGAGAAGCTGGTCGAAGCAGTCCAGGAGCAAATGCCATCGCATGCGGACGCGGATATCTGGTTTGCTGGTGAAAAGCGCGACGCCCGGCATCTGCGAGAGGTCGCGAAAGCCGGTGGCTGGGACGGATCAAAGCTGCGGATTTCGGGCTTTTGGTCGACGCCCGAGTGAACGCCGCTTAGAGCATAACCGGATCTGACCGAAGCCGTCAGATCGTAGGATTTTGCTCAAGCAATTGCATCTGGAAAAACTCCTTTTCAACCTGACTAAGGTTGAACCGATTTTGGTCTAGCCTGGCGCCAGAACAGTGGTGAGCATGGCGACCACCAAGAGCGCCAGGAAGAGCGTCTCGAGCACCAAAAGCGCGATGGCCCGCCCGCCGACCTGGAAGACTTCTTCCAAAGACGTGCGCACACCAACGGCGGCGATGGCGGTGAGCAGCGCCCAACGCGACGCCTCGGTCAAAGCATCAGCCACCAGGATCGGCAACCATCCCATCGAATTGACCGCAGCCAGCAAGACGAAGCCCGCGACAAACCACGGCACTAGAGGGGGCCTGCCCGTCTGATCGCCCGTGCTGAGATTGAGCCAGCGGATCACCAAAACGGCGCAGAAGATCACCGGAGCCAGCATGGAGACGCGGATCAGCTTCACGACCGTCGCGGTCTCGCCCGTGCTTTCCGAGACCGAAAACCCCGCGCCCACGACTTGAGCCACGTCATGGATGGTCGAGCCCAGGAAGACGCCCGCTTGGTCTTCGCTGAGCCCAAGCATGGTCGCGAAGATTGGATAGATGATCATCGCAATTGTCGAGAGAACGGTCACCCCCGCGACGGTGAAGATCAGACGCTCCTGCGTGCGCTCATCGCGCGGCAGGATCGCCGAGATTGCAATCGCGGCCGAGGCGCCGCAGATCGCGACTGATCCTGCCGAGAGAAACGCAAATCGCGGGCCATGGCCAAGGAAGCGCCCAATCGCCAGGCCAAAGAGGATGGTTGCGAGGACGCTGCCCATCACCATCAGAACCGTCGCCCATCCCAGTGACGCGGCCATATCCACGCTGACCCGAGCGCCCAAAAGCGCAACCCCTGCGCGCAACACGAAGGAGGAGGCGAAAGCGATCCCTTCCTTGGCAGGTCCTTCTTTGGACAGGAAGTTGAGCGCTATGCCAAAGAGAAGCGCCATGAGCATGGCCGGGGCGCCGTAATGCTCGGAGATGAATTTGGCGGCGAGGGCGATCAGAACCGCAATCAACAGCCCGGTCAGCAAGGGTTTGGCCCGGCTGTTGTACCACGCGAAGATCATATCCATTGCGACACGGCCTCTCATGCTTTGGGATCTGTCGCAGCGCAGGGGGATGCGGGCTCTGCGAGCTGAGCCGAAGACGTCTTGGCTGGGCTGGGTCGATCATGCTCCGCCAAGGATCGGGGAGCCGCCTTTCCGCTGGCGCTGGTGCCAGCTATCGCGATTGCAGGCGCAGGGTCAATCTTTGCATTGCCGGTGGTCTCCGATCGGGCTCGCCGTCAGGCATAGGAGACCATGCGCCGCGCGATGGGTTGCAAGGCGGGCCCGCTCGACGCAGGTTTGGGCATGGATATCGATGGCTACATCGCCGATACGGTGTTTCCGCCGCACTTTCCCTGGCACTTTGTCCCGAGCTGGATTGATCACGTTCTATTGGTCAACGCGATCGTGCCGCCCAGGGCAGCGCGTGGGCCCTTTCGGTATCTCGATCTTGGATGCGGGCCGGGTTTTCATCTGCTCGCCATGGCGGCAGGCGCGCCCGAGGCTGAGTTTGTGGGGACCGATGCCAATCCCGAGACGACCCGGCGGGCAGGTGAGCTTGCCCGAGCGCTTGGCCTCGACAATGTCAGCTTCCGGACCGAGACGTTCGAGCAGACCGCGGCCGCGATTCGGCCCGAGTATGACTATGCCTCGGCCCTTGGGGTTCTGAGCTGGATCAGCGCGGAGAACCGGGCGCGTGTTTTCCAGATCATCGGAGATGCGCTCCGGCCTGGAGGAGCGGCGGCGATTGGCTACAACTCGCTTCCGGGCCGGACGGGTGAGCTGTTGATCCAAGGCATGATCCTGGATGCGGTGAAACGCGCCCCGGCATCTCAGAGCGCTTCGATCGCGGGAACAATGGATTTGATCCGGGATCTGGCTACCTCGGGCGCTCAAGCGCTTCAAAGTGATCGGATCCAGGCGATGCTGCGCAGTTATGAGGGCCAGGATCCCGATTTTCTGCCCCATGAATACCTCTCGGAGCATTGGTGCCCCTTGGCATCCGCCGACATGCTTCGGATGGCTGGTCGGCACGGTCTGGAGTTTGTCGGTGCCTTGGCCGAGAAAGAGATCACCAAGCGGTTTCTGCTGAACAAAGCCCAGCGCGGGTTGATTGCGAGCATGGTCGATGATGTCGAGCGAGAGCGTATGGTCGATCTCTGCCTCGATCAGCATTTTCGCCGGGATCTTTTTGTGAAAGCCCCGCGAGCGGGCATGGCGGGTGCGGACGATCGCCTTGCCGGTTTCTTCGTGGCGACCTGCCGGCCTGAGGAGGTGGTTTTCGAGCGGGCCATGCCAGCTGGTGTCTTGCGGTTTGACAACCCGGTCGCGCGGGCGATCCTGGCAGCCCTTGCCGATGGCCCCCGGCAGCTTGCAGAGATCGCTCAGCCCGGAACTGTTGCGGATTGCCTGAACACGGTCGACGCATTGATTGCAGCCGAACTGATCCGGCCCTGCGACCCGCCCGAAGCCTGCGACGTGGATGGGATCAACACTTGGATCTTGTCGGAGATCGCCGCCGGTCGGGCGACGATTAGAACTCTGATGACCCGCCACGGCGCCATCAAACCGCCGGCAGATGTCCTCGATGCTTTGGCCGGTGGTGAGCAGCTTTCAAAAGAAGACGCAAAGCGGTTTGGATTGTGACATTTGTTACGGACTTCTCCGCAAGCAGCCGTATCTTCCGCGCGACCTGATTTGGAGGATAGAAAGATGACATCGAACAACGATTTGACGGATGCTGGCGCTGTTGAGCTGGATGAGACGGGCGCGATGGCGGTCGAAGACCAGGCACTCGATCACGCGGTTGGAGGTCACGGCTACCTCTTTGAGCCGCCAGGAAGGGTGAGCAAGGTGACTACAGCCGAAGGGACCGAGGGCGACACGTCCAGCACGACGGTTCCGCCACGGCGCGGCTGAGTGCCGGATCTGCTGGGCATACGATCCGAAGCTCGGCTCTCAAAGCTTGATTTTCGACCGATGCCCGTAAATTTCGCCGCCATCTCCGGATGTGAGGTGGCAGCGCCCCCCCCCCCCGTAGTTTTCGCTTTCATCGCTAGGGCGTGGGCCTCGCCAAGATCGCGCCCAAATTCTCGAAAGACAGATCTGGATGCCGCAGCGGCTGATATGTCAGAGTGCGCCCGGCAAAGAGTCGTCTTTTGCAACGGGAGGATGACAGGTGAGCGATACGGATTTCGTTGATGCGCTGAGCGCCATCGTTGGGCGGCGTTACGTGCACACGGGCGAGGCGGCTTTGGCCCGGTTCCGCAAGGGTTGGCGCTCGGGCGGTGGCGAGGCCGAGGCCGCGGTCGAGCCTGGCAGCTTGATCGAGCTTTGGCGCGTGGTGAAAGCCTGTGTCGAGAACAACCGCATTGTGATCACTCAGGCCGCGAATACGGGGCTCACCGAGGGCTCGACCCCAAAAGGCAGCTATGACCGGCCTGTTGTCGTGATCAACACACTGCGCCTGGACAAGATCCATGTGCTCAAGGATGGGCATCAGATCATCAGCCATCCGGGCGCGACGCTTTACAAGCTGGAGCGGCTGTTGAATCCGCTGGGGCGTGAGCCGCATTCGGTGATCGGCTCCTCCAGCATCGGCGCGTCGATCGTGGGGGGCGTGTGCAATAATTCCGGCGGTTCCCTGACCCAGCGCGGCCCGGCCTATACCGAGCTTGCGCTCTATGCCCAAGTGGCCCGGGACGGGGTGTTGCGGCTGGTCAATCATCTGGGCATCGATCTGGGCGACACGCCGGAAGAGATCTTGCAGCGGCTGGAGGCGGGAGATTTCACCGCGGCCGATGTGCAGGACGGTGTTGGACGCGCCTCGGATGACGGGTATGGCGCGAAGGTGCGCGATGTTTCGGCCGCGACGCCCTCGCGCTATAACGCCGACCCGGACCGTCTTTTCGAAGTCTCCGGCTCGGCCGGGCGGCTGGTGGTCTTTGCCGTGCGGCTCGACACCTATGCCGCGATCGAGGGCGAGCGGGTCTATTACCTCGGCACCAATGACCCCGCAGACCTCACCCTGCTGCGCCGGCGCATTCTGAGCGAATTGGAGGAGCTGCCGATCTGCGGCGAGTATGTGCACCGCCCGCTCTTCGACGTGGCGCATCGCTATGGCAAGGACACGTTGCTCTTGATCCATTGGCTGGGCACCGATTGGCTGCCGGTCATCTTCAAATGGAAAGGTAAGACCGATGGGGTGCTGAACCGCGTGCCTTTCTTGCCAAAGAACCTGGTCGACCGGGTCATGCAGGGCGTCACGCGGCTTTTGCCCGAGGCTCTGCCCAAACGCCTGCTGGAGTATCGCGACCGGTTCGAGCATCACTTGATCCTAAAAGTCAGCGGCACCATGGCCGCGCCGACCGAGACGCTGTTGAACGAGATCTTCGGAGCCGAGGCCTGGTTCCTCTGCGATGCCAAGGAGGCGAAGAAAGCCTCACTGCACCGTTTCGCCGCTGCCGGGGCTGCGGCACGCTATGGCGTCTGCCATCCGGGCGAGGTGGAGGATATCCTAGCGCTCGATATCGCACTGCGCCGCGACGATGATGCGTGGTTCGAGGAGCTGACCCCAGAGATCGAGCAGGACATCACGCTGAAACTCTATTACGGTCACTTCTTCTGCCACGTCTTCCACCAGGATTATGTCGTGCGCAAAGGTGCCGATCCAAAGGCGGTGAAGCGCAAGATGCTGGATCTGTTGGACACGCGCGGGGCGGAGTATCCGGCCGAGCATAATGTGGGCCACCTCTACGAGGCGAAACCTGCGCTGGCGAAGTTCTATGAGGAGTTGGATCCAACCAACAGCTTCAACCCAGGCATCGGCAAGACCTCGAAGCAACGGCGCCTGGCGCAGGCTGGGGAGCCCGAGGTAAGCGATACATCGCCCCAGATGACAGCGAGTGGCGGCTCCTGACAGGAGCTGCTTGGCGATGACCCGGATCGAATACGTCTACTCCGCCCATTCCGCCTTTGCCTATCTCGGGTCGGCCGAGCTGAGCAGGATCTGCCGCCAATATGGCGTTGAGCTGATCCACAGACCGATTGTCCTGACACCGGTCGTCGAAGCCCAAGGCAGCCTGCCCTTTCGCGCCCGCAGCCAGGCGCATGTGGATTACTTTTTCGGGCGAGAGATCGAACGATGGGCCGAGTACCGTGATGTCCCGATCGTGAACTTCCGGCCAACCTATCATGACGCTGACTATGCCCTTGCCTCGGGCATGATCATCGCATTGGGAGAGACCGGGACAGCCGTTGGCGAGATGGCACATACGCTGTTGCAAGCCCATTGGCGCGACGATGCGAATCTTTCGGATCAGGGGACACTCATTGGCTTGGCGAAGGGATTGGGGCATGATGCGGAGACGCTGCTGGAACAGGCCGCCTCCCCGCCAGTGCAGGCGAGATTGCTAGCCAATTCGGACTGGGCGCGGGCGCAAAACATTTTCGGCTCGCCGACTTATATCGTCGATGGAGATCCGTTTTACGGCCAGGATCACTTGGCAATGGTCGAGCGGGCGATCTCGCACCCATTCGCGGCACCCGCCTGGACGAACCCGCCGGTCGACAGGGATTGAGCGTGGGTGTCCTGAGGCCCGACTTCCCTCCACTCGTTGGGAGAATCTGTCGGTTGATTTCTGGCCTCATGCGGCCTGGTTCTCCAGTGCGATCTTCGCTACGAATTCGTCTGGCGTTAGGTTGCCCAGGGACGAGTGCGATCTGTTGCGGTTGTAATCCTCCTTCCATGCGGTGATGTGGGCCTTTGCCTCGTCGAGGGTTGTGAACAGTGTTTCGTTCAGCAGCTCGTCTCGGAGACTGCCGATGAAGCGCTCCACGAAAGCGTTCTGCGTTCGCTTTCCAGGAGCGATGTAATGCCAACCGATGCCGGTATCCTGGCACCATCTCAGAACTGCCATGCTGGTCAATTCTGTACCGTCGCCATCGTCGCTCGGACCGATGGCGCGACTGATGGCTCAACCTGCAACTTCTCTTCCGTGTAGAGCCTGCGAAGTTTCTTCTGGTTCACATGCCAGCCCTGTCGCTCCAGCATCACATGGACACGTCGATAGCCGAAGCGGCGGCGCTCATCGGCCATAGCCTTCATGGCCTTGCGCAGGTCTGTGTCATCGGGGCGCACACTACGGTAGCGCACGCTCGATTGGTCGACACCTAGGACAGAACACGCCCGCCGCTGGCTCACCTCATGCGCTTTGCACAGATGGGCCACAGCATCCCGCTTGGCCGCGGGCGTCCCAGCCATCGCTGATGCTCCAATTTACGGGACAGTCTATCCCAGTTGGTGGACCACGTTCAGCAGGCTATTCCAGATGGACCAAGAGAGAGTCCTGTTTTTTGACGGTTTCTCGGGGAAGGTCAGGCGATGATAATGAACCTTCGCTGCGCGCTCAGAACCAAAAGTAGTTGGCTCATCGCTCAACCTCTCGATCTTGGTCCAATTTTCTGACAAAGATCTCCATCGTCTAGCATTGTCAGCAGATTTGCATCATGCGCGGCATTTTTGCAGGTTTTTCGAAAGCT
>JBCDAS010000020.1:0-23938 GCA_039185235.1 Pseudomonadota bacterium | reverse complement strand
GTGGTTGGCATCCAAGGGATCTCGACCGAGAGCGAAGCCTCTATCGCCGATATCCGTGCAACTGTGGATCTGGTCATCGACCGAAACGTACCCGCCATTTTTGTCGAGAGCACAATCAACCCACGCACGGTTGAGGCGGTCATCGAAGCGGCCGAGGCGCGCGGGCATGCCCTTAGCCTCGGCGAAGAGCTCTACTCGGATGCGATGGGCGAGGCTGGGACCGCTGAGGGCACTTATATAGGAATGCTCCACAGCAACACGGTCTCGGTGGTCCAGGCGCTGGGGGGCACGGTTCAACCGCTGCCAACCGCGCTCCATGATTGGGCTGAACGGTGGGGGTTGGCCCTCGATGGGTAGCCCGCTCCTCCACGAGCCGGATCTCGCCCTTCATGTGGAGGATCTCACCGTCTCCTATAACGGGCGTCCGGCTTTGTGGGATATCGATATCGATATCCCACCTGCAGTTATGTGTGCGATCGTTGGGCCGAACGGGGCCGGGAAATCGACGCTTTTGAAGTCGATCCTGCAGCTCACACCGCCAACTGCGGGTCATGTGACACTCTTGGGCCGACCCTATGCCGAGATGCGCAAACGGATCGCCTATGTGCCCCAGCGCAGCTCGGTCGATTGGGATTTTCCGACGAGCGCGCTGGATGTGGTTATGATGGGGCGCTATGGCCATCTCGGTTGGTTTCGCTGGCCGGGCGCTGCCGAGCGGGACATGGCCAGGGCTGCCTTGGCTGAAGTGGGCCTGGCGGATTTGGCCAAGCGTCAGATCTCCGAACTCTCTGGCGGTCAACAACAACGGGTTTTCCTGGCGCGTGCATTGGTGCAGGAGGCCGATATCTACTTCCTCGACGAGCCGATGGCGGGGGTCGATGCGACAACCGAACGGGTTATCGTCAGGCTCCTGCATCAGTTGCGAGAAGCGGGCAAGACCATCATCGTCGTGCATCATGACCTGGCCACCGTGCGCGACTATTACGATTGGCTGGTCCTGATGAATGTCCGCGTGGTCGCACAAGGCCCTGTGGAAGAGACAATGACCACGGCGGCCTTACGCTCAGCATATGGCGGGCAGATCGCTCTGATCGAGGGTTCAATCCTCCACGCTGCCCAGTAATGGAGCTTCTCTTCGACCATACGTTGCAGAACGCGCTCCTGGGCGCATCGCTTCTTGGCGTCGTCTCAGGTGTTATCGGCAGCTTTGCCCTTCTGCGCCGACAGAGCTTGATCGGTGATACGCTGGCCCATGCGGCGCTGCCAGGGATTTGCCTCGGCTTTTTGATCAGCGGCGGGCGGGATCTGGGCCCGATTCTTTTCGGCGCAATCCTGTCGGGCGGTGTCGCGGGGCTTTTTGTCCTTGGTCTGGTCCGGGCGACCCGGTTGAAGATGGATGCGGCCTTGGGCATTGCGCTGAGCCTGTCTTTTGCGCTGGGCGTGGTCCTTTTGACCCATGCCCAGCGTGAAGCGGGTGCCGGGCAGGCTGGGCTCGAAAGTTTTCTGTTCGGCCAAGCGGCTGCAGTCTTGACGGGGGACTTAATTCTCCTTGGATCGATCACCTCTTTCGCGCTCTGCCTCGTCGGCCTGTTCTGGAAGGAACTGAAGCTCGTAAGCTTTGATCCGATCTATGCGCGCACGTCGGGCTTGCCTGGATTGGCGCTTGAGACAGCTATGACCTTGTTGGTCGCCGTCGTGGTTGTCATTGGGTTGCAGATGGTCGGTGTGGTGTTGATGGCCGCTATGGTGATCGCGCCGGCCGCTGCAGCGCGACAATGGGCGCGGTCGCTTGAGCAAATGGTTCTGATCGCGGCGGTTTTTGGATTGCTCTCGGGCATCTTCGGAGCGGTCTGGTCTGCAAGCTATCAAGGGTTCGCTACTGGCCCAGTCATCGTTCTGTCAGCGACCGCGATCACGGTGTTTTCCATTCTTTTCGCGCCCAAACGGGGAGTGTTTTGGACAGCTATGCGCCATCGTTCCGTGTTCCAAAAAGTAAGCACAGAAGCGGTTCTGACCACATTCCGAGATTTGAGCCACGCGCATAACGATCCTAACTATCCGGTCGAGCAGGGCATGCTCGATACCTGTCATGGAAAAGGGGTTGGTAGGGTGGCAGAGGAGTTGAGCGCAGCCGGTCTGATTGCACCGGTTTCTCATATGAGTTCGGAAGGCGCGCATTGGGTCCTCACCGAAGCGGGACATCGATATGTGGGCCGGATCCATGGATAGTGCCAGGGCGCGGCCTGGGTGGGTGGGTGTCGCGTCTGCAAAGCAGGCGCGCAGTCGCCCCCCGGGGCTTTGGGTTTGTTGCCCGTGGAGTGACTGCGCGGCGCCTAGGGCACCGCGACACCCACCCACCCGGGCCTTTCATTTAAGCGCGTCAAGATGCTGACAGATCCCGATATCGCCATTCTCCTGACCGGATCATTGGTTGGGATCTCTGCCGCTCTAATTGGCCCGTTCTTGATCTTGCGCCAGACGGCCATGCTAAGCGATGCGATCAGCCATGCCATTGTCCTTGGGATCATGCTCACTTGGCTTTCAACCGGTTTGACCTCTGGTCCGATCCAGATCTTAGGAGCGGGGCTTTCCGGCCTGCTCTGCGTTTGGTTGATCGAGCGATTGACCGAAACACGCCGTGTCAAAGAGGATGCGGCAATTGGATTGGTCTTTCCTGCACTCTTTGCCGCTGGCGTCCTTTTGATGAACCTTTTTGCACGCGATGTTCATGTTGGTGTCCACACAGTGCTTTTTGGCGAGATCAGTTTTGTCTGGCTCGACACAACCATGGTGCTGGGAGTTGAGGTGCCAAACGCACTGCTTTGGATGGGTGTGATCGCGCTGGTCAATCTCGGTTTCGTTCTCGCGCTTTGGAAAGAGCTCAAACTCACGACTTTTGATCCCGTTCTCGCAGCGGCCTTTGGCGTCTATCCCAGGGCCATATTCTATGCGCTTTTGCTGCTGACCTCGATCACCGCTGTCGCAGCCTTTGACGCGGTTGGCGCGATCTTGTTCATCGCCTTTATCATCGTCCCGCCGTCTGCCGCTTACCTTCTGACCGATCGCTTGGGTCTGATGGTTTTTCTGGGGGTTGTGATCGCGGTTGCTTCGGTAGTCTCTGGCCATGCGCTCGCGATGAGCTGGGATGTATCAATCTCAGGCATGATGGCGTTAATGACGGGAGTGGGCTTGGCTGCGGCCGTCTTCTTAGGTCCGCGCTACGGGCTCCTCTGGCGGCTTTTACGTCGCCGAGCCGAGCGCCAGCGCATTAATGTGCGAACCCTCATGGTCCATTTGCATGCCCATGAAGCCAGTTTGGAGCGCGGGCAAGAGAATGTGGCCGATGCCCTTGTGACGCATCTTAACTGGCCTGAGGTCCGAGCGAACTCGGTCTTGGAGGCGGCCTTGGCCGAAGGGTTGATCCGGCATCGAGATAACCTGCTCGTCCTGACAGAGCTCGGGCGCGAAGAAGCCCGGGCGCTTGTCGAGCCCTGGCGGCGTTGAGCGGTTGACCCGTACCGAGCATCAGGTCATGGGTAGGGTGCGTATTCAAGGACCCTCATGCCACCGCCCATCTCCCAGCGCCGAGATCGGATTGATCTGACCGGAGCCTCTCTCCTGGTCGGCTTCTCGCTCTTGATGGGGCTGAACCAGGCGCTGATCAAAATCGTGAACTCCGGATTTGCACCCGTGTTCCAGGCCGGGCTGCGCTCTGCCTGTGCGATCTTGCCCGTGCTCCTCTTTGCAGTCTGGGCACGCAAGAAGCTTGCCTTGCGCGATGGCAGCCTTTGGCCAGGGCTCCTCTGCGGCGTCCTCTTTTCGATCGAGTTTCTGCTGCTCTTCCAGGCGATTGATTTTACGTCGGTCGCCCGGGCTTCGGTGTTCTTCTACACCATGCCGTTTTGGGTGGCTCTTGGGGCGCATGTCCTGATCCCTGGCGAAGGGTTGACACCGATCCGGCTGGTTGGTTTGGGTCTGGCAATCGCCGGAGTGGTCTTGGCGCTCAGTGATAAGGCCACCCCGGTTGGCCCGTCCGCTTGGCTCGGCGATCTGATGTGCCTGATGGCGGCAAGCCTCTGGGCCGCCTTGGCATTGATCATGCGGCTGAGCCGGCTGAACCGGGCAAGCCCAGAGATGCAATTGCTCTATCAACTCGGGGTTTCTGCTGTGCTCTTGGTCGCGGTTGCACCGCTCTTCGGTGACACGGTCCGAGAGGTGACCCCAGCTATCATCGCGATCTTCTCGTTTCAGGTGCTCGTTGTCGTTTCGGTGGGGTTTTTGGGCTGGTTCTGGGTTCTATCGGTCTATCCGGCGCCTCAGATGGCCTCCTTTAGTTTTCTGGCGCCTGTCTTTGGTGTGTTCTTCGGATGGCTGATCCTGGGGGAGACCATCACGCCGAACATCATTGGTGCCCTCAGTCTCGTGGCAATCGGCATCTTCCTGGTGAACCGCCGCCGCTGAGCTTGCCCCGCGCCGAAAATCCCCCTAAACCCCGCGCGAATTCGAACGGAGGCCCTGATGTCCAAACCCCAGAAGGTGGTGCTTGCCTATTCCGGCGGGCTCGACACCTCGATCATCCTGAAATGGCTCAAGGTTGAGTATGGTTGTGAGGTCGTCACCTTCACGGCCGATCTCGGCCAAGGCGAGGAACTGGGACCCGCCCGAGACAAAGCCGAGATGATGGGGGCTGCGGCCATCTATGTCGAAGATCTGCGCGAAGAGTTTGTGCGGGATTTCGTCTTTCCTATGTTCCGGGCGAACGCCGTCTATGAGGGGCTGTATCTGCTTGGCACCTCCATTGCGCGGCCGCTGATCTCGAAGAGGTTGGTGGAGATTGCCGCGGCAGAGGGGGCTGATGCGATAGCCCATGGCGCAACGGGTAAGGGCAACGATCAAGTCCGCTTTGAACTCGCAGCCTATGCCCTGAACCCAGAAATTAAGGTGATTGCGCCTTGGAGAGAGTGGGATCTGACCTCGCGCACGCGGTTGATCGAATGGGCTGAGGCGCATCAGGTGCCGGTGCCGAAGGATAAACGGGGCGAGGCGCCGTTCTCGGTCGATGCCAATCTCTTGCATACCTCGTCCGAAGGGAAAGTGCTGGAAGACCCTGCGGTCGAGGCGCCAGATTATGTCTATCAACGCACTGTTTCGCCTGAGGAGGCACCGGATACGCCGGAGGTGATTGAAGTCGCGTTCAAAGCGGGCGACGCGGTCGCGATCAATGGCGAGGCGATGTCGCCTGCTGCGATCCTGACAAAGCTGAACGAGCTTGGCGGCTCACATGGGATTGGGCGGTTGGATCTGGTCGAGAACCGCTATGTCGGTATGAAGTCCCGCGGAATCTACGAGACACCAGGGGGCACGGTTCTGCTGGCGGCCCATAGGGGCATTGAGCAGATCACCCTCGATAAAGGCGCGGCCCATCTCAAGGATGAGCTGATGCCGCGCTATGCGGAGCTCGTCTACAATGGCTATTGGTTCAGCCCCGAGCGGGAGATGCTCCAGGCAGCGATTGATCACTCCCAGCAAGTGGTTGATGGGACCGTACGGCTCAAGCTCTACAAAGGATCGGTGGATGTGATCGGGCGTTGGTCCGATCAGAGCCTTTACTCAGAGGCGCATGTGACATTCGAAGAAGATGCGGGCGCCTATGACCAAACCGATGCCAAAGGCTTCATTCAGCTCAATGCGCTTCGGTTGAAACTCCTTGCCGCACGCAACCGACGTTGACCTGAGAGTGCTCTCCGGGCAGTCTTCGACCCGAGAGAGGGGTCTATGGCCAAGGACTTACGCGCATATGCGCTTATTCAGGACGGGGATTTTGGAGCGATCGAGGCATCGCGCCTGATCGCGCGCGTCAATGAACGTTTTCCTGATCTTGGTGAGATGGATGTCCTCCTGACAGCTGAGGAGGATTGGACCAACACGGCCCACTCGCTCGCAGGCCAAGGTAAGAAATGGGCCTGGCTTGCGGAAGAGAAGACGGTCATCGGCGTCCGCCAGCTGTTTTCGGTCGATGAAGAGGCGTTCGTTCTCCATTTCACGCCATTTGCTTACAATTGGACGCGCGCACGGGGGAACGCGCTCCGCCTTTTTGAGCCGGATGCGGCTTTGGAAGCGCAACGCTTTCATGTTGCCATCGCGCCCATGGATCCAAAACCGGGCAATCTTGCTTGGTCAAAGGCCCAGGCAACCATCATCCAGGTGTTCGCCGCAGCAATTGCCGATCTCGCCAATATCTCGGCGGTCTATTGGCAAAGCTCGGACGGGTTTCAATCGCCCAATCAGATCCAAAAGGCCGCGGAGAAGGCTATCCGGGGGGAGACCCCGATTGACCATTGGGTGCAGTTCTATCCCTTCACACCTGACAATCCCGGGCTGAAGTCGCGCAAGGAATTGATGGGCATGGTCTCCCTCGGCCTCAATCCCTTCACCGGTCGAGAGGTTGAGGTCGCTACTTCGCCCATGGATCTCGCACTGGCGGGTGATCGCTGCTACGGCGCCTGTTGGTTGGCGCTCGACAGCGGTAAGGATATCCGGGATCGTGATACGATGACCGATGCCGAGAATGGCGATCGGTTGATCATCCGCGACAAACCCGAAGGCTGGCTCCGACGGACGGATGATCTTGGAGCCTATGTTCTGATCCCACCGGACTCAGTCATTGATCCCTCCACCTTAGCGCTGAAGCCTGGCGAGGAAGTCAAACCCTCAAAGATCGGCCGTCTGTTTGGCCGCTGAAGCTTTTTCGAAGATTCAAGAACATCCATCGCGTCGATCGATAACACGGGCTGAACTCTGGCGCTCACCCAGATGAAACCAGCGATAAACAAGAGTGTTGCTGCACGGGACTGTAGAGTTCTCCACCAGCAGTTTTAGGAGCAAATTCCGGGCAAGACGCGCTTGAACTCGGAGCGGCTTCACCGATCATATCTTTGTTCTTGCGCTCAAGGCCTATGCCGGGCCAGCATCTAGAGAAGAATTCCACGGCGTGAGACCTAACCGATGTTCCAAAACTTTGATGCTGGCTCTCAGCCCGAGGCCAGCGCCCAACGGGTCGCCCGCTTACGCGCGAGGATGGAGCAAAAGGGGATGACGGGGCTCATCGTGCCCCGCCAAGACGCTCATCAGGGCGAGACTGTGGCGCCCTGCGATCAACGGCTCCCGTGGCTGACCGGGTTCACAGGCTCGGCGGGTGCGGCGCTGATCTTGCAGACCCAAGCGCTCATGTTCGTCGATGGGCGCTACACGCTGCAAGCTGCCACGCAATGCGACCCGGATGTCTTCGGCGTCGTTGCGGTCCATGAGACACCGATTTCCAACTGGCTTGAGGGCGAAGCGCAGTCGGGCGATGTCATTGGTATTGACCCTTGGCTTCACGGTCAGGAGGAGGTCCAGAAGCTCAAAGCAGCCCTGGAGCGTGTGGGCGCCCGGCTCACCCTCACCAATGGCAACATGATCGACGCGATCTGGGATGACCGACCTCCTCCACCAGGGGGTGCCGTTCGGATCCATCCCGCAGAGGTCGCCGGTGAGGCGAGCCAGGAGAAGCGCCACCGCATCGCGGCGAAGCTGACCGCTCAGGGCGCCGATGCGGCCTTTCTGAATCTGCCGGATTGTCTGGCCTGGCTGGTGAACATCCGAGGCAGCGATCTGTCTCATTCGCCGGTGGCTTTGGGTTTTGGGCTCTTGCATGCGGATGGATCGCTGAACCTCTATATGGATGCCGACAAGTTCGATGGCGCGGTGCGGGCGCATCTGGGCAATGAGGTGAGCATAGATCCGATTTCGAAACTCGACGACCTCTGGCCAGTCCTGGCGAGCAAGAAGATCCTACTGGATCGTGCAACCGCCCCGTTTCAGGTCGCAAATTGCCTCGAGAACGCAGGCGCCGAGGTGATCTGGGGGGCAGATCCCTGCACCGTTGCGAAAGCGCGAAAGAACCCGGCCGAGTTGGAGGGTATGCGTACAGCGCATCTCAAAGACGGCGCTGCGATGGTCCGCTTTCTCCATTGGCTCGATACACAACCAGAAGACGCGACCTTAACCGAAATCGATTGCGTGAAGCAGCTCGAAGCCTTCCGTGCAGAGGCTGGCATCGAGGATGTCTCCTTTGACACGATCTGTGGAGCGGGACCGCATGGGGCGATTATCCACTACCGGGTAAACTGGGAGACCAATCGCAAGCTTGTTCGAGGCGAAGGCCTTCTGATCGATAGTGGCGGGCAATATCCGATGGGCACAACGGATATCACCCGCACGGTCGCTTATGGCCTTGCCGATCCAGCCATGCGCGGACCTTTTACCCAGGTTCTGCGCGGGATGATCGCGCTCAGCCGTGCCCGTTGGCCAGAAGGGCTGACCGGGCGCGATCTCGACCCGCTCGCGCGGATCGCGCTCTGGACGGCTGGGCGGGACTATGCCCATGGGACAGGCCACGGGGTGGGGGCTTGCTTGAATGTCCATGAGGGACCGGCGTCGATCTCTCGGCGAGGAACGGTGGCATTGGACCCTGGCATGATCCTCTCGAACGAGCCGGGCTACTACCGCGAGGGGGCTTTTGGCATCCGGATCGAGAACCTGGTGATCGTCACCGAGCCAGGCCCGGTTGCGGATGGAGACCAAGCAATGCTGGGTTTTGAAACGCTGACCTTTTGCCCGATCGACCGGCGGCTCATCGAGGCCGCTCAGATGTCAGCGGAAGAGACCGCCTGGCTCAATACCTATCATGCCGAGGTGCTCGCGAAACTCAGCCCGCTCTTGGAGGAGACAACGCGCGACTGGCTAAGACAAGCCTGCGCGCCTTTGGAGGAGGAAGAATGACAGAGATTACACTTGAGCCCGCCCAGAGCATGGTGGTCGTACGCGCCGGAGGCGCTGTGATCGTGGAAAGCACCGATGCCGTGATTTTGCGAGAGACCGGCTATGATCCGGTCTTCTACTTTCCGCGTGAGGATGCCTCGATGTTTCTCGAGCCCTCTGCCAAACGCACAACCTGTCCGCATAAGGGCGAGGCGAGCTATTTCAATATCGTCACAAAATCCGGCCCTATCCAAGATGCGGCTTGGTCCTATGAGACACCGGTCACAGGTATGGACGTGATCAAAGAACGCATTGCTTTTAGCCACGAGCGCGTCGCGGTCGAACAGCTCTAACGCATCTCAGGGTATCGGGTGGTAGGGTGCCTCGGTGTGGAGCGGTGTGCATTCTGGCGTCCGAGGCCCTTTGTAGAACGGATCGTAAATCCCGTAATGTGATTCTGGATCTGATCGACCACACCTTCCGCAGAACCCGCCTTGGGTCGCCCAATGGGCGATGTCGATCTCTTTTGCAGCGGTTTCATAGGCAGGCTTCACAAAGCAGGTTCCAAGAAAATCCGCGTTTGAGCTGGTCAGCTGATCTGAAACCGTGCAACTGACCTCCTTGGCTTGCTCTAGAAAAATCTGCATCGACATGAACGCGCGATTGCCAGCGGCTGTTCCTCGGGCTGGGCAATCCAATCCTTTAATCTGGATCAAGGCGCCATCGACAATCAGCACATTGCGATCGGCGATCTGTGCGTAATCTGTTCTGATCCGGTGATCTTCGTCTGCGAGCGTGGGAAGCGTCGTGGCAAAAAGCGCGAGAATAAAAGCCAGTCGTCTCAGCATTGGAACCTGTCACTGTGTCGTCGCCCACCTGGCCGACTACGAGCCAGGATGACGAAAATATGACACTTATGCAAAGCTAATTTTACAGAATTGTTTCGCCATGCTCGTCACCGACTGGGTTTTGATTGCGATAGACACCCGATTTCACGACGCGCGCGCTTCGGAGCGGATTGACATACCTGAGCGGGTTTATCAGATTTGGGTGGAAATCTTTCCACGACTCGGAAAAGAACGGCCATGATCGTTTGCTCTTGTACCTTGGTGACTGACCATGACATCCGCCGCGCTGTCGCGTGGATGCGGGCTTCCGACCCGCAAGTCATGATTACGCCTGGGAAGGTCTATCGCGCCCTGGGAAAAAAGGCTGATTGCGGGGGTTGCATTCGACTTTTTGTCGATACAATCTGGAATCATTCTAAATTAGATCTACCTCCGGATCTGTTAACTCCCATAAGCGACCAAGAAGGGCAGCGAAATGAAAGGCGACGAGAAAGTCATCGAGTACCTGAACAAGGGGCTCCGCAGCGAGCTGACGGCGATCAGCCAATACTGGCTGCATTACCGCCTGCAGAGTGATTGGGGTTTCACCAAGATCGCTCAGAAGACCCGTGAAGAAAGCATCGAGGAGATGCACCACGCGGACAAGTTCATGGATCGGATCATCTTCCTGGAAGGATTTCCGAACATGCAGGCCTTGGATCCACTCAGGATCGGTCAGAATCTGAAAGAGACGCTGGAATGCGATCTTGCTGGCGAACAGGACGCCCGTGAACTCTATAAGGAGGCGGCGATCTATTGCAGATCTGTCAACGATATCCCATCCGCCAATATCTTCGAGGCGATCATGGGGGATGAGGAAGGTCATATCGACTTCCTAGAGACGCAACTTGATCTGATGGATAAAATTGGCGAAGCCAATTACGGCATGCTGAACGCGGAAGCGGCAAATGTAGCTGAGGCTTAAGTATGCTCCTCTCGCAGCGATGCCTCGAGCGCCCTTGAATAGGCCTTGTAGGCATCGCCGCGAAACAGCCCGCCGATGACCTCTGGATCCTCGACTGTTGGATCACCACTCACAATCGGAATAAAGATCTGGCGGGTCTGATCGAACATCGGCAGGGCCGAGTCGAGCGTTGCGCTGGACGTCAGGAATAGACCCTGTGAGATCAAGTCTTGGCAGATCTCTTTCTCGAACCGTCGATCTCCGACCCGCATGAGGCCGATCACCGGCACAGTGGCCGCAAGATAGCCCTGCGGCCCGTCGGCGAGTTTCAATCCCTTGCGCTCCAATTGGGTCAGGAAGAAGCTCCGAGCGACCAATTGATCCGACACCACCGAAGCGACGGAGACAGCGATTAGAACGGCGATCGCCACTTGGAAGTCGCCGGTCAGTTCAAAGACGATCAAGGTTGTCGAAATCGGAGACCCAATCACAGCGCCCGCGACCGCGCCCAGACCTGCAAGTGCGTAGAGCCCCTGGCTGCCGGAGACGGCAGGGAACAGCTCGGTCGCGATCTCTCCAAACGCACAGCCCGTCAGGGCGCCGACCATTAGGGCGGGTGAGAAGACGCCGCCTCCCATATGCCCGCTCAACGTGACCCCGACTGCAACAACTTTGATGACCGCGAACAGCACTGCTGTGGTGAAGGCCAGCTCGGTCAGAAGCGCCAGCTTAGTCGTCTCGTAGCCAACCCCGATTATATGTGGGAACTGCATGGCGATGATGCCTAAAAGCGCGCCGGCCACGACGGGCCGCATCGAAGGGCGGATCGAAAGCGCCTTCTGCACCCGGTCCCCTACAGCTTCGGCCAGGAAGATCCCACGCATCATGACGACCGCGACAACGCCGCAAACGATGCCTAGGATGAAGAACGCAGGGATCTCCCAGTAGAACTCGACCGTATGGGCGGGCAGGTCGAATTCGACCGTATCGCCCAGGTGGATCTTGCTAACCAGAGCACCGGCAACCGCTGCGACGACGATCGGCCCAAAGGCGTGGAGCGCATAATGGCGAAGCACGACCTCCATCGCGAAGAGGGCGCCCGCAAGAGGCGCGTTGAAACTGGCCGATACCGCCGCCGCTGCCGCACATCCCAGGATGTCACGCGCCGTGACGCCAGAGGCGTTCAATCGCTCCGACACCCAGCTGGCCATGACAGCCCCAAGGTGGATCACCGGTCCTTCGCGCCCGGATGAGCCGCCTGTTGAAAGGGTCACAAGCGCCGCTGCTGCCGAGGCCAATCCAGGCCCCCGTTCAATCCTGCCCCCCCGGATCGCTGCGGCTTGGATCACATCGGCAACCCCCCGGGCCTTCCCATCGGGCGTGAACCGGGTGAGAATCTGGCCCACGACGAAGCCACCCAAGATCGGCACTGTCAGCACGATCCACCAGGGCAGGTTCGCGGCGACGGAATGGATCATCTCGTCATCGGCGCCGTAGAAAAGCGTCTGCAACTCGGAGATCCCAATCCGAAACCCCAAGGTCGCATACCCCGTTGCAACACCCAAAACCGCGGCAATCGTCCAAAGAACCGGGAGAAACGTGAAGGATTGACGCACCGATGTCATGGCCGCGCGCAATCTCGCACGCAACGTATGCGGCTTCTTCGTCCTGATTTGGTCCGCCATCTGAGCGGCCTCGATCTTCTCGTGTACCGAGAGCCTAAACAGAAAGCTGGTCGAAGAAAATCCCCTTACCCTTTGCGCCTGATACCGATTGTCGCACCCACCTTCGGGTGGCGCGGCAGGGTCGCATGGGCCGCAGCCAAGGCTTGCACCCGGTCGTTGGCCTCTTCCGGATAGGGGGCGGACCGGCGGGCGACCAGATCCACATTCATCGAAATGCTCTCGTAAGTTGCGGCCTCAGTGCCGGTCGCGAGGCTATGCATCACGGTAAAGAAGTGGATCCGCTTGTGATCAGCCTCCAAGACTTGGAACGCGCAGTTAAATGGCTCATCCAGCTTCAACTCCGCCAGATAATGGAGTTGGCTCTGCAGTGCCATTGGCCCCATCTTCTGTATCCGGGCCTGTTCCTCGCCGATGCCAAGCACTTCGTCAAAGATCTCATCCAGTGCCTTGTCAAACGCCATCGTGTAGAAGGCGACATTCATATGGCCATTATAGTCGATCCAGTCCGGCAGGACTTTCTGCGCTCGCGTTAGGATTGGTTTCGCCTCGAATGTGGTGGGATAGGGCATCCGGCTCTCCATCTGACTTGCCGAGAGCCTTACTTCCGTTAATCTGCGCAAAACACAAGGGAGGATCCTGTGAGCATCGACAGCGCTATCGCGGCCCTTGCACCGCATTTCGGTGATCGGTTGAGTGACGCCGACAGCGTGCGTGACACCTATGGGCGCAATGAGGCCTGGTATCCAGTAACGCCGCCCGATGCGGTGGTTTGGCCCGAGACAACCGAGGAAGTCGCACTGGTAGCGAAAACCTGCAATGAACATGGTTGCCCGATCATCGCTTGGGGTGCGGGCACCTCGCTCGAAGGGCACATAGTTCCCGTTCAGGGCGGCATTACCCTCTCATTCGACCGCATGAACCAAGTCCTCGAAGTGCATGACGCAGATATGGATGCTGTCGTCCAGCCAGGTGTGACGCGCAAGCAGTTGAATGAGGAGTTGCGCGCCACGGGGCTGTTCTTTCCCATCGATCCTGGTGCGGATGCCTCGATCGGGGGCATGGCGGCGACCCGGGCCTCTGGTACCTGTGCCGTGCGCTATGGCACCATGCGCGAGAGCATCATGGCACTCGAGGTGGTTCTCGCGGATGGGCGGATCATCCGAACCGGCTCCCGCGCCCGGAAGGCCTCGAATGGCTATGATCTCACGAAGCTCTTCGTGGGCTCCGAGGGGACTTTAGGAATCATCACCGAGTTAACCGTGCGTCTGCATCCCCAACCCGAGGCGGTCTCTGCGGCCGTTTGTGGGTTTGAGACCCTGGAAGGCGCAATCGAGACCGTCATGCAGACGATCCAAATGGGCATCCCCGTGGCCCGGATCGAACTGGTTGATCAAGTGGCGATCAAGGCGATCAACGCTTATGCGGGCTATGAGATGCATGACGGCCCGCATCTTTTCGTCGAGTTCCACGGCTCCGAGCAAGCGGTGGCGGAGCAGGCCGAGATTGTCGGCTCGCTGTGCGAAGACAACGGGGGCATGGGTTTTGAGTGGGCAACGAAACAGGAGGACCGTAGCCGTCTGTGGTCAGCGCGGCACAACTTCTACTACGCGGTCAAACAGATGTTCCCTGGAACCACGGGTTATAACACCGATGCCTGCGTGCCGATCTCGCGGCTCCAAGACTGCATTCTTGAGAGTTGGGAGGATCAGCGCGACAGCGGCCTGAACGCCGTGCTAATCGGCCATGCTGGAGATGGCAATTTCCATCTCAGCTACATGATCGACCCGGACAATCCGGAGGAGCTGTCCCGGGCAAAAACTCTGGCCGATCGCCTCTCCGCCCGGACAATCCGGATGGGTGGCACGGTTTCGGGTGAGCATGGGATCGGTATCGCCAAGAAGAAGTTCATGGCCGAAGAGCATGGTGAGGATGCCTGGCAGCTAATGGGCGAGATCAAACGAACTTTCGATCCCGCCGGGATTCTGAACCCAGGCAAACTGGTGCCTGGGAACTAGGCAGCGGCGACCATCCGCTTGAACCCCTCGGTCAGATCGTCGATCAGGTCAGACGGCGCCTCGAGACCCACATGTATGCGCAGCGTCTGACCCTGTGGCCGGTCGGGCTTTGGCCAGGGCGTGGCGGAACGCCGGCTTTTTGGGTCAACCGGGATCAGAAGGCTCTCGAACCCGCCCCAACTATAGCCCATGGCAAAATGCTCGGACTGATCGAGGAAAGCGCTCAGGCAGGCATCGGTCGAATACTGCTCCTGCAGCGTGAACGCGAAAAGCGAGGCCGCGCCCAGGAAATCCCGGCTCCATAATGCATAGCCGGGGTCATGCTCCATGGCGGGGTGGATGACCTCGGCAACCTCGGGGCGCGCTTTCAACCAATGGCCGATCTCCAACCCGTTCTTCCAATGCCGCTCTAGCCGCACATCGATCGTCCGCAGGCCGCGGGCTGCGAGAAACACGTCATCCGGCGCGCCGCAAAGACCCAACTCTCGCCAGACCTGTTGGATGGCGGGATAGGCCGCCTCGGTTGCCGTGACGGTGCCCATGACAAAGTCAGAATGCCCGCCGATATACTTTGTCGCAGCCTGGATCGAGACATCGACGCCATGCTCGAACGGTTTGAAGTAGAGCGGGCTGGCCCAGGTGTTGTCCATGATCACCGTGGCGCCTGCTCTGTGCGCCTCCTCGGCGATAGCTGGGATATCCTGCATCTCAAAGGTCCAAGAGCCCGGCGCCTCGGTCCACACGATCTTTGTGTTCGGCCGGATCAGATCGCGGATCGCGCCGCCAATCGCGGGATCATAATAGCTGGTCTCGATCCCCATCCGTTTCGCCAGCCCATCTGCGAATGTGCGAACCGGGCCGTAGACATTGTCGGGGACAAGTACATGGTCTCCAGCGCCAGCAAATGCCAGGAGTGGCCCGCTACAAGCCTGAAGTCCCGAGTTGCAGAGACGGGTGCGGTAGCCACCTTCCAGGAGCGCCACCGCCTCCTCAAATGCGAAGGTCGCCGGAGTGCCGTGGACACCATAGCTCAACCCGTCACCCGGCCTGATTTGGTTAGAGGCACGCAGTTCAGCGACCGTCGGAAAGACAATGGTCGATGCGTGGTAGACCGGCTGATTGACGGTGCCTGAATGCGCGGCCGGATTGCGTCCGCCGATGACGGCCTTGGTGGCGTCCTTCATGGAGAGCGGTTCCTTGTGGTTTGATGGGACTTCACGGAGATCTATTCACATTGCGTTAACACTGATGCCTCTGAGCGGCCAAGACCGATTCGCGAAGAACGAGTTGCATGCCTTTATTAATCGTCCCAAATCCGCACTTTCTCATATGTCTGCTCAGCTTTATTGCCACTTATTGGAGTGCATTTTCGCGAGGCGCGCGATCTCGACGCAATTCATCTCCGATTGGGTCAACTAAACTGTCGTAATTCGACCCTTTCTCTCCCATTAGCGCTTGTGCGCTGCGTCATTCCAAGCTTTGATACAGCGCGTTGGAGGGCCTTCGGTCGTTCGCTTGACGTGGCCTGTTTGTGCTGCACAAGTGACAGCGGGGGTAGCCCCGATAACTCGGATCGACCTCGGGCGACAGGCCCGAACGCGCTTAAGGCGCGGAGACAATAGGTAAGAGGTAAACAATGAAAACTTCTGTGTTCCTTGGAACGCTGGCTGCTGCAGGTCTTGCCACCTCGCTCGCAACTGCCACCACCCTGGAGGATGTGAAAGCAGCCGGCGAAGTGAAATGCGGCGTCTCAACCGGCTTGGTTGGCTTTGCTGCACCGGACGCAAGTGGCGAGTGGGAAGGCTTTGACGTCTCGATCTGCCGCGCAGTTGCTGCTGCAGCTCTCGGCGACCCTTCGAAAGTGAAGTTCGTCCCAACCACTGGTAAAACTCGTTTCACGGCGCTCGCTTCGGGCGAAGTCGACATGCTGGCCCGGAACACCACCTGGACCTTCTCGCGTGATGTCGACCTTAAGTTCGAATTCGTCGGCGTGAACTACTATGACGGCCAAGGCTTCATGGTTCCAAAAGGCTTGGGCGTGACTTCGGCCAAAGACCTCGACGGCGCCACTGTTTGCATCCAAACCGGTACGACCACCGAGCTGAACTTGGCGGACTTCTTCCGTTCGAACAACATCAGCTACGAGCCGGTTCCGATCGAAACCAATGCTGAAGCTCAGCAGAAGTACCTGGCAAACGCATGCGATGTGTACACCACTGACGCCTCGGGCCTTGCCGCGACGCGTGCAACCTTCGAGAACCCGGATGACCATGTTGTTCTGCCGGAAATCATTTCGAAAGAGCCTCTCGGCCCGCTCGTTCGCCATGGCGACAACCAATGGGGCGACATTGTTCGCTGGACCCTGAACGCACTCGTTACTGCTGAAGAGCTTGGCGTGACCGCAGGCAATGTGGACGAAATGGCCAAAGGCACCAATAACCCAGAGATCAACCGTCTTCTGGGCACCGAAGGTGACCTGGGCGCCATGCTTGGCCTCGATAAAGAGTGGGCGATGCGCGCGATCAAGACCCAAGGCAACTACGCCGAGATCTTTGACAGCAACATCGGTCCATCGACCCCGATCGGCCTGGCACGTGGCCTGAACGCGTCCTATCGCGACGGTGGTCTGATCTACTCGCCGCCGTTCCGTTAATCGGACCCAAGACATCAGGCGCGCCCCACGGGGCGCGCCTTTTCGCTTAAAGCGCCATCAAAAAGGCGCGCGTTAAAAAACTTAAGGGACAGAGAGGGACAACCGCCATGTCGGTCGCGCAGGACGCACCACCTGTCGAACAATTCCGGCTCAGCCAACTGATCTACGATACCCGCTACCGGTCGATGACCATCCAGATCGTTGCGCTGTTTGCCTTTATGCTGGCCGTGGGCTGGCTCGTAAACAACACAATCAACAACCTCGCAGCCCTCGGTAAAGAATTCAGTTTCGCCTTCCTTTGGGAGCCCGCAGGCTATGACATCAACCAGCGGCTCCTAGAGTATGACTCGCGCTCGACGCATGGGCGCGCGGCGATCCTGGGGATCTTGAACACTCTCGTGCTCGCAGTGGTTGGTTGTATCACCGCAACGGTCGTTGGGGTTTTGGCGGGCGTTGCCCGGCTCTCAAACAACTGGATCGTGGCCCGGATCATGACCGTCTATGTTGAGACGTTCCGGAATGTCCCGACGCTGCTTTGGATTATTCTATTCGTGGCCTTGGTCAACGAGACGCTCCCGCTCGTGCGTGAGTATCGCGGCGTCGAGACCGGCGCGTTTGTCCTGACAAACCGTGGCCTCTACCTGCCGGAGGCGCTGTTCTATAACAGCCTGGGCGACGTTAGTGTTGCGGGGCTGTTCAACATCAGCCTGGATTTTGTTGTGATCCTGGGTTTGCTTATTGCGGGGCTCTTCGTGTCAGGCAAGATCGGCGCTTGGGCGGATCAGAAACAGGCTGAGACGGGCGACCGTCCGACCGTGATCTGGTACCGGCTGGGAGTGATTTTCCTGCCTCTGATTGTCGCGCTCTTGGTCCTCGGCTTTCATCTGGGATACCCAGAGCTCAAAGGCTTCAACTTCCAAGGCGGCACCTATATCCGCGATAGTTTCGTGGGCATGTGGCTGGCGTTAAGCCTCTACACCGGCGCCTTCATTGCCGAGAACGTTCGCGCCGGGATCATGGCGATCTCCAAAGGTCAGTCCGAAGCTTCGGGCGCCCTTGGTCTTCGAAACGGTCAGACCATGCGCCTCGTGATCCTGCCTCAGGCGCTGCGCGTGATCGTGCCGCCGTTGATCTCGCAATACCTCAACCTGACGAAGAACACGTCGCTTGCCATCGCGGTAGGCTACATGGACGCGACGGGGACACTGGGTGGGATCACACTGAACCAGACAGGGCGGGAGATGGAGACGCTCCTTCTCCTTATGGCGTTCTACCTGATCATCTCTCTCTCGATCAGCTTCGTGATGAACGTCTACAACGAATCCGTGAAACTGAAGGAGCGGTGAGATGAGCGATATCGGCTTTGTCCGCACCGAGTTCCTCGACCAGCAACCGCCGCCAGCCAATACGGTCGGTCCGGTCAAGTGGTTGAAAGACAATCTGTTCTCGGGCCCTGTGAATACCCTCTTGTCGGCTCTGTCGATAGGATTCATCGCGCTGGTTCTCTACGAGATCTTACCCTGGTTGCTCGACAGTTCGTGGAGCCCAGAGGAGATGTCGCTGAGTGGATGCCGGGCCGAGGCCAGTGGGGCCTGTTTCGCCGTGATCAACGAGCGGTTCTACCAGTTTATCTTCGGCTTCTATCCATCGGAACTCTACTGGCGACCAACCCTGGCTTTTCTCCTGCTTCTGGTCGCTCTCTGGCCAGTGCTTTTCGAAAGCGCGCCGCGTCAGCTGTTCATCCATACCGTAGTCTATCCTCTGATTGCCTATTGGTTGATCTGGGGTGGCACGATCTGGGGGCCACTTTTGGTCCTCGCTGGCCCAGTGATCGGCTATCTGATCATCAACAAGGGGCAGGGCGTCTTTGAGAGTATCGTTGGCGACGCTTTTGGTCCGTTGGTCACGATGATCGTAGGCGTTCTGGCCACGATCCTCTGGTTCCTCTTCGCCGTCGTCCCAATCGACGGAGTGCTGAGTTCGGCCATACCGATCGGCTTGGAAGAAGTGGCCAGCGACCGGCTCGGTGGGTTCTTGCTTTCCTTGATCATCGGTGTGGTCGGCATCGCCGCATCACTGCCGATTGGGATTTGCCTTGCGCTTGGCCGTCAGTCGAACTTGCTGATCGTTCGGGCGATCTGTGTGGGCTTTATCGAGTGTATGCGCGGCGTGCCGCTGATTACGCTGCTCTTCGTCGCCTCGACTCTGCTGGCGTACTTCTTGCCGCCAGGCACCACATTCGACCTGATCCTGCGGGTCTGCATCATGGTGACCTTCTTTGCCTCCGCTTATATGGCCGAGGTGATCCGGGGTGGCATCGCGGCCTTGCCAAAGGGTCAGTATGAGGCAGCGGATGCCATGGGGCTGACCTATTGGCAATCGATGCAGCTCATCATTCTGCCTCAGGCGTTGAAGATCTCGATCCCAAATATCGTTTCGACTTTCATCGGTCTTTTCAAAGACACGACGCTGGTCATCGTAATTGGGCTTCTGGATCCGTTAGGTCTCTCTGGTGCCATTCGGGCAGATGCTGCCTGGAACGGGATCGTTTGGGAGCTCTATGGCTTCATCGCCGTATTCTTCTTCATCTTCTGCTTCGGCATGTCCCGGTACGCCATGTACCTGGAGAAAAAGCTGAAGACCGACCATCGCTAAGGGGGCCTGACCCATGAATGAAGCAGCTGAAAATCTGGACGATGTCGACACCTCGAAGATGGTGGTCTCCGACGAGGTCGCCATTACGATCCGGAACATGAACAAGTGGTACGGTGAGTTCCACGTGCTCCGCGACATCGATCTGACGGTCAACCGGGGGGAGCGGATTGTCATCTGTGGCCCGTCGGGTTCGGGCAAGTCGACGCTCATCCGATGCATCAACCGCCTGGAGGAGCATCAGAAGGGCGACATCATCGTCGACGGAACCGAGTTGAACTCGGACTTGAAGAACCTCGACAAGGTGCGCGCAGAGGTCGGCATGTGCTTCCAGCACTTCAACCTCTTCCCGCATCTGACGATCATGGAGAACTGCACGCTGGCCCCGATCTGGGTGCGCAAGACGCCCAAGAAAGAGGCCGAAGACACGGCGATGCATTTTCTCGAGAAGGTCAAGATCCCAGAGCAGGCGCATAAGTACCCGGGCCAGCTCTCTGGTGGTCAGCAGCAGCGTGTGGCGATTGCCCGCTCGCTCTGCATGAAACCCAGGATCATGCTCTTTGACGAGCCGACTTCGGCGCTTGATCCAGAGATGATCAAGGAGGTGCTCGACACCATGATTAGCCTCGCCGAAGAGGGCATGACCATGCTCTGCGTCACCCACGAGATGGGCTTTGCCCGAAAAGTGGCGAACCGGGTGATTTTCATGGATGCCGGACAGATCGTCGAGCAAAACGAGCCCGAGGAATTCTTCCTCAATCCAAAGTCTGAGCGGACACAGCTGTTCCTCAGCCAAATCCTTGGCCACTGATAAATCGACAAATCAAAAACTTGTTGCGCCGCGGCTACTCTGCCGCGGCGTTGCCGTTACAACAATGCCACGGTTTGATGCAAACTGTTCAAGTCGTTCATAAATCTTCGAGTGGCCATTGCCTTTGCCTGTGCTCTTGGCGAAACAGATACCAGTGAATAGATCCTTGGCCAGTAACGGAGGGGGAGCCGTGGCACGAGGGTCGAGACCGCCGGCGTGCGCTTAACCGCGCCCCGGCGGTTTTTCATTTGATCGCCCAAAATGCGCAGATCCATGTGATCTCTGTCACAGTCCCATCGGGCGCGAATCAGCATGATCCGCCGCGTGATCAAGAGTGTTCGCGATCACACCCCTCGAACCCCTTGGAGTATCCCGATGACCTACCTCGCATATTATCCGCTGGTCATTTTTGTCTCGTTCGGCCTGGTTGCCGGAACAATTGGCATTGTTTGATGTGGCGGTTTGACTGAGGGACGGCAGCTAGGAACTGTCGTCCCGTTCGGTCAACTCTCGAGGGATTGCGAAATCGACAAACTTCGCGGCGTGGTAATCGAGCTCTGACCAGTCTTGTATAGCGAATTCTAGAACAGCGGCTGCCCCGGTTGGGAAATGCTCAAAGGCGCGGGCGCAGCGCGGTCTTACCCGGGCGTCTGACAGCTTGCGGGCCAACGCTCCGATCCCTGGCTGATGGCCGACCAGAAGCACAGTGTCGCAGTTCTTCGGTAACTCCGCCAAACGGCTGCGCATCTCGTCGGGTGGTGCATGATAAAGCTTCTTGTCGATCTTGGCGTCCGGAAGATCCGGCAGCACCATCTTCATGCGCTTGACCGTCTGGCGAGTCCGCTTGGCTGAAGAACAGAGAACCGTGTCAGGCAGATGCGCCCGGTGGGCCAACCACTGCGCGATCACGGGCGCTGCTGCCCGGCCACGCTTGTTCAGCGGGCGGTCATGATCCTCAACGTTCGGGTCGCTCCAACTCGATTTGGCATGGCGGAGCAGAATCACTTTTTTCATAACTCTGATCTGAAACCAGCCAGACCGATCCCGTCAATCTTGGTTGCCCGGATTTGCGGCAGGTCTTGCCCCGAGAAATGCCGACATATGGAACTGGCGTTGCGCGAGCGGGGGCGCAGTCCCGACCGGGCAGGCGAGCCGAACCTTGCAACCGGATAGACAGTCTGAACCTTCGGCCGTGCCAATATACCTGGCGCAAGCGGGTACGTCGTAGAAAGAACTCCCAAAGGCATCGATCGGACAGGCGGTGAGGCAAGGGCTTGCACAGTCCAAGCATGGGTCGGGTGCACGATCGGCTTGGGAGTAGAGGGGCTCGGCGAAACCAAGTGCACCCCGGTACGACATCCAAAGCCCACGCGTGGGAGAGACTTGCATTGCCACCGGAGACATCTTGGCTCCCTCGCCCAGAGAAGCCCAGCGCTGAAAGGGCTGCCAGGGCGGCCCGCTAAACGGGAAAAGAGCCACAGCGCCCAATCTATCTGCTGCTTCACCGATGACGCGCGCGCTCCAGCGGTCCATGGGGTGGGGCCTGCCATCACTGTATTCGCGGCTTTCGGCGAAGATCGACCACATGCGCTCGCCATCAGCACCGACAAGCGCAATTTGGGCGAGGTCTGATTGGGGCTCCAGGTCCCGCGGATCCAAATGGCCTGTGATCGTCAGGCCAAAGGGGGCGAGCGCGTCCTCTGGGGTCATCTTCCAAACGGGAGCTTAAGTGACCAAAGGAAACGCGTGGGTGCCTCGGTCTGATGCTCCGCAAGCCCAATGGTCATGCCCAGATGCCCCGCACGCGGCTCTGGCGTGTAGGTTCCAAAGATGCGGTCCCAAAGGCTGAGATTGAATCCATAGTTCGTGTCATGCTCAGAGCGGATGACCGAGTGGTGCACACGATGCATGTCTGGGGTCACGATCACTTGGCGTAGAACCCGGTCCCAGCGGCCGAGGCGAATATTGGCATGGTTGAACATCGCGGCACCGTTGAGCACCACTTCAAACAGGATCACGGCTAGCACCGGCGCGCCGAGCAGATAGACCAAACCGATCTTGAGGCCCATGGACAGTGCGATCTCCAGCGGATGAAATCGTATCGCGGTGGTGACATCGATGTCGCGGTCCGCATGATGCACCCGGTGCAGACGCCAGAGAATCGGGATCTTGTGGCTCGCCCAGTGCTGCGCCCAGATCGCGAAATCAAGCAGAACAAAGACGAGGAGACATTCCAGCCAGACGGGCCAATCCAGGCTGTTGAACAAACCCCAACCAAGCATTTCAGCATCCAACGCGGCCGCCACCGCCGCAGCGCCCAACAGGACCTTTAAAAAGACAGTCACACTTGTATTGACGATCGAGATCCCCCAATTGGTCAGCCAGCGCCCACCTTTGGAGGTGACAAGCATCCGCCTTGGCGCATAAAGCTCCCAAAGTGCCAAAAGCGCAAAGCCGCCGAAAAAGACGCCAAATCTGATCGTCGCTTCATGTTCCATGATCTTTAGTCTGCCTGGATCTCAGAACAGATCAAGACGGTGCAACAGCCCCCGGCTAACGATGGCGTGTGCGGCATTGCCGCACTCCGTTTGGTGGCCCTTGTGTTCAAGGCAGGATCAGGGTTCCGGCGCCGTGCTGAGTGAAGAGCTCCAGCAGCACAGCATGGGGTGCGCGGCCATCCAGGATCACCGCGCCATTTACCCCCTGCTCGATTGCCTGAAGTGCAGTGTCGACCTTGGGGATCATACCGCCTGCGATTGTGCCCTCCGCCTTCATTTCTTGGATATCCGACGGCGTCAGCTGGGTGACGACCTCGCCCGCTTTGTTCTTCACACCCTGCACATCGGTCAGCAGCATAAGGCGCTCGGCCTGCATGGCGCCTGCGAGCGCGCCTGCGGCCGTGTCTCCATTGATGTTGAATGTCTCTTCCGGCCTCAGCCCCGCGCCGACCGGGGCGACCACTGGGATCAGATCGCTGTCGATGAAGGTGCGCAGGACATCGGGGTTGACCTCAACCGGCTCTCCAACAAAACCCAGATCCAAAACCTGCTCGATATGACTGTCCGGATCGCGCTTGGTCTTCATCGCCTTCTTGCAACGAATGAGATTTGCATCCTTGCCAGAAAGGCCAACCGCCCGGCCACCTTGTCCGTTGATCGCGGCAACGATGCGTTTGTTGATCACCCCAGCGAGGACCATTTCAACGACTTCAACCGTCTCAGCCGTGGTCACGCGCAACCCGTCCTTGAATTCGGACTTGATGGCGAGGCGCTCAAGCATCTCATTGATCATCGGTCCGCCGCCATGGATAACCACCGGGTGAACCCCGCATTGCTTCATCAACACAACATCGCGGGCGAAACGGTCGAGCGAGGCCGCGTCACCCATCGCATGGCCACCGAACTTCACGACGATGGTCTTTCCGTCATAGCGCTGCAGGTAGGGCAGCGCCTCGGACAGCGTGCGGGCAGTGGCTAGCCAGTCGCGATTCATCGCCTTTTGGATCTCCATGACATCCCCCGTTCTGGGC
>JBCDAS010000019.1:0-24370 GCA_039185235.1 Pseudomonadota bacterium | reverse complement strand
TAACCAGCTGAAACGGCTGAATCTCCCCCACCGCCATCCTGCTCGCCACTGCATTCCCGCCCCAGAAAAGCGCGGTCAGCGTGAGCAGCAGCCAAGGCTGACTGTAGAGCCATCTGATCATTTGGGAGACCTCCGTGGCGACGCGCCTAGCAGATCCCGAACGGTCTGTCTCTATTTCAGGGTGACACTCCAGGCATGATGCTGAGTCAGGCAACGGGTGCAGCGCCACTCAATCGCGCGACCGGTCAAGTCACGCGCAACACGTTCGATCATTAGCAGCGCGGATTTCTCGGCCTTGCCCAAAGCAGATGCATCGCGCGCGCTCGCCGTGATTGCCGAGATCGCATCTTCGGTGGCCATGACGGAGAGGCCGTAGCGGGACTGATAGAACGGATAGAGAGCATTTGGCAGTGGGCTCTCTTGATCAAGCTTCGGCATATCAGCTTGAGCCACCACAATCGTCTCGAGCAAGGCAGGTTGGTCGCCGACCAGGCGTTTGCGCTCGATCCGCCATACAGCATCGCCGATCGCGAGGCCCAGATGGGTGGCGACCTCGGCGCTAACATGATCGCTGAAGATGTCTTGTGTTCCGGGGACAGGCGTCACCCGGTTGCCGTCCCGATCCGTGAGCCGGAAGAACTGGTATTGAACCCGCTCTTCGGTGTGCTCGGTTACAAAGGTGCCCTTACCTTGATGTCGGCGAAGGATGCCATCGGCGACCAGACTGTCGATCGCTTTGCGTACAGTGCCCGGGCTGACACCCTCAGCTTCGGCCAGGGCGATCTCAGAGGGCAAGCACGATCCCGTCTTGTATTGGCCAGAGGCGATCCGCGCGATCAGGTCGGTGCGGATCTTGGCATAAAGCGGCTGATTTGGACTCGACATCTCCATGGGCTGAGCGTATAGGTCTTCTATCTCTTATACAAGACTTGAGGAGACACCCATGTCGAAACCACATCTGCTGGTTCACGACGCAACCGATAATGTCGGCGTCGTGGTGGTAGAAGGGCTGACCGCGGGCACCGAAATGCTCTGCGTCGTGACCCACGATAACTCTGATTTCCACTTGACCGCCAAAGCCGACATCCCGATCGGGCACAAGGTCGCGCTCAAGGATCTGAGCGAAGGCGACACCATTATCAAATACGGTGAAGACATCGGCAAGATGATTGGCGCCGCCGGTACGGGCGAGCACGTCCACACCCACAACCTCAAAACCAAGCGGTGGTAGCATGGCTCTAGATCACACCAATATGACCATAAATGCCTGGCGCCGCGAGAACGGTCGCGTGGGCGTGCGCAACCATGTCGCGATCCTTCCAGTCGACGATATCTCGAACGCGGCCTGCGAAGCGGTGTCGAACAACATCAAAGGCACCATTGCGCTGCCGCACTCCTATGGCCGCCTGCAATTCGGCGCCGATCTCGAGCTGCATTTCCGGACAATGATTGGCACAGGCGCTAATCCGAATGTCGCCGCCGTCGTCGTAATCGGCATCGAGCCGGAATGGACCAAGGTGATCGCCGATGGTATCCGCGAGACGGGCAAGCCGGTCGCCGAGTTCTCGATCGAGCAGAATGGCGATATCGCGACCATCGCGGCGGCCTCGTGGAAAGCCAAAGAATTCGTTCACTGGGCCTCGGAACTCCAGCGCGAAGAATGCCCCATGTCGGATCTCTGGATCTCGACCAAATGCGGCGAGTCGGACACGACGACGGGGCTCAGCTCCTGCCCGACGGTCGGCAACATGTATGACAAGCTCTTGCCAACCGGGGTCTACGGATGCTTTGGCGAGACGTCCGAGATCACGGGCGCTGAGCATATCTGCGAGAAGCGCGCGGCGAACCAAGCAGCGGCGAAGGCGTTTATGGACATCTTCCAGGCCTATCAGGACGATGTCATTTTCGCCCACCAGACGGACGACCTGTCGGACAGCCAGCCAACCAAGGGCAACATCCTGGGCGGTCTCTCGACCATCGAGGAGAAGGCGCTCGGCAATCTCGAGAAGATCGGACGGACCTCGACCTATATCGATGCGATGGGTCCGGCAGAGGAGCCGAAGAAGGGGCCGGGACTTTACTTCATGGACACCTCCTCGGCGGCAGCCGAATGCGTGACCCTGATGGCGGCAGGCGGTTACGTGATCCACACCTTCCCGACGGGCCAGGGCAACGTGATCGGCAACCCGATCGTGCCAGTGATCAAAATCTCTGGGAACCCACGGACCCTGCGCACGATGTCAGAGCATATCGACGTCGATGTCACCGGCGTTTTGACCCGAGAGATGACGATCTCCGAGGCTGGCGATGCGCTGATCGAGATGATCCGCCGCACCGCGAATGGCCGGGCCACCGCGGCAGAAGCGCTTGGTCACAAAGAATTCGTCATGACAAAGCTTTACCGTTCGGCATAAGTTCGCTCTGCGCCGCGGCACCCCGGTGTGGCGGCGCCCTATTTGCAGGGCGACGAGATGACGACGAAGCTGATCACTGTCGATGAAGCCCGCGCGCTGGCCACCGATGCGCTGGTGAGATGCAAGGCGGGGCCGCGCCAAGCAGCCTCTGTTGCCAATGCCCTGGTAGAAGCCGAATTGATCGGGCAGGAGGGCCATGGCCTGCGCCGTCTCCTGACCTACGCGCCACAAGTGCTCTCGGGCAAAGTCGATGGCCAAGCGGTGCCAGAGCTGCGCCGCCCCCGCGCTGGAACAATCTCGATTAACGCCGATTACGGGTTTTCCTACCCTGCGATCGACATCGCGATGGAGCAACTTCCGGTTCTTGCCAACGCCAATGGGATTGGGATTGCAGGGATCCGATCTTCGCATCACGCGGGGGCTGTCGGGGTCTTTGTCGAGAAGCTTGCCCAAGACGGTTTCGTGGCGCTGATGTTCGTGAATACGCCTGCTGCGATTGCGCCTTGGAACGGCGGCAAGCCGCTTTACGGGACCAACCCGATTGCCTTTGCAGCCCCTGTCCCCTGGGCCGAGCCACTGGTGATTGACCTCTCGCTCAGCAAAGTTGCGCGCGGCAAGATCATGACCGCCCAACAAAAGGGCGAAGAGATCCCCGAAGGCTGGGCCCTGGATGCTGACGGCAAGCCGACAACAGATCCAGAGATGGCTCTACAAGGCGGCACGATGCTGCCCGTGGGCGATGCCAAGGGCGCTATGTTGGCCCTTATGGTCGAGATTATTGCAGCAGCTCTGACCGGGTCAAATTTCGGCTTCGAAGCAACCTCGTTTTTTGAACCAGGTGGCAGCGCCTCAGGGACAGGCCAAGTGATTATTGCCATTGACCCCGGTGGCCTCGGCGCACAAGGCCTCGCACGGATTGGTGTTATGGCCGCAGCCGTTCAAGGCCAGGCCGAAGCGCGACTGCCCGGCCGCAGGCGCCAGCAGATCCGCGCCAAACGGATCATGCATGGGCTAGAGATCGACCAGGACTTGTTCGAAAGAATCTCTGCACTCGGCGAATAATCCAGCGACGGAACGCGCAAGAGCCTGCGTTTGGCTCGTCATACCTGAGAGGGAATCAGATCTCGCATGCTGCGCATAACTTCGTTCCCCCTCCTATGCGCATTGCGAGTAAGTCGGCTTGGCGAATGCCCCCACAGTCGCTGGGCCGGCCTCCTCAGAGGGGCTGTGTGTATTTGCAGCCCCTCGCCCTCCCTCCTCCTTGGCTAGTCTTCCTTTGGCCGTCATACTCCGCCAATGCGCTTCACGATTGGCTTTCTCGCGATACTCCTGGCGTCATCTGTTGCGGCGCAGTCCGTCGATGGCACACTGCGCGAGGCAGAAACGCGGGCCGGACAGGCGGCCCGCAGTCCATCGGAAACCCTTCGACGCCAGGAACGGCAACGCGTCGAGCGTCAACTCCGCCAATTAGACGCGGCCAATGCGCCTTATCTACGTGAGACCGGAGGAGCGTTGCGGCAACGGCGTCTGCGATTGGAGCCCGCCCCAACCGGCCTGACGGATCCCGGAGCAAGCAATCGCCGAACGACCAATACGGGCCCCCGAACCAAAATCCTGCCCTTGGCGCCGCGAGAAGTGCCTCTGGGCTTGGATGTCTTCGACGAAGACACCTCGCAGTGACGTGATCTGTCGCAAACGCTGTTTGCGATCCAAGGCCCGGGCGGTATGGACACGTTGTCCGATTTACTCACGAGGTCCTCCATGAATGCCGCCGATATCATCGCTCAGCGTCTCTATGCCGCCGGAGTGCGTTACGCATTTGGGATCCCAGGTGGCGAGGTTCTCACCCTCATTGATGCGCTGGAGCGGGCTGGGATCCGTTTCATCCTAACCAAGCACGAGAATGCGGCCGGTTTCATGGCCGAAGGGGCATGGCACGCGACTGGGGCTCCCGCAGTTCTTGTCGCCACAGTCGGTCCTGGCGTGGCCAATGCGTTTAACGTGGTCGCCAATGCCGAACAGGACCGGGTGCCGATGATCGTCCTCTCGGGAATGGTCGATCCGGCCGAGGCTCTGACTTACACGCATCAGGTTTTCGATCACGGCGCAGTCTTTGCTCGGGTATGCAAGGCGAGCTTTGTCGCGCCTCAAGGAGCCGTCGATGTCTTGGCAGACAAAGCGATTCGGATTGCGATGAGCCCACGCAAAGGCCCGGTACATATAGATCTGCCGATAGCGGTTGCAGCAGCAGACCAGCCCGAACCACGTGCACCGCGGATCTCCGGGTCGGGTCTGACAGCTCCCAGCGGTGCAGCGTTTGAAGCCGCAAAAACACGGTTCGCCCAATCAACGCGCCCGGTGATCATGGCGGGCTTGGATATCCTCGAGGAGCCGGGAGGCCCCGCAGCTGTTCGCAGCTTCGCCGAGCGCCATGAAATCCCTGTTGTCACCACCTATAAGGCAAAAGGAATCTTGCCTGAAGATCACCCGCTCTCCCTCGGCGGGCACGGGCTGAGCCCGAAGGCAGACGAGATTGTTCTGCCAATTTTCAACGACGCGGATTGTATTCTATCGCTTGGCTATGATCCGATTGAGATGCGCACCGGATGGCGTGAGTTATGGGATCCAGCGAAGGTCATCGAATTCGCCCATGCGCCGAACGATCACGATATGCACTTCGCCGCGGATGCTTGGGTCTGCTCGGTTACTGGCGGGATTGCAGCGCTAGACTCAACGATCAAGACCGATTGGGGCAATAGGGTAAGCGAGATCCGCTCGCAGCTCATCAAAGCGCTCCAGCCAATCACCAATTGGGGCCCAGATCACGCAATGGCAGAGATCTTCACAGTCCTGCCGGAGAACGCCCTCTCCTCGGTCGATAGCGGCGCGCACCGGATTTTGCTCAGCCAGCACTTCTTCTGCCACGAGCCACGGTCGCTGATTCAGTCGACTGCTTTATGCACCATGGGCTGCGCACTGCCCCTGGCGCTCGGACACAAGATCGCCGACCCCACTCGGCCCGCAATCTGTTTCATCGGCGACGCTTGTTTGGAGATGACCATCGGCGAACTGGCGACCGTGCGTGACAGCGGTCTGCCAATCGTAATCGTGGTTTTTGTCGATCGCTCTCTGTCACTGATCGAATTGAAACAACGCCGGTCTGGCATGCAGAACGCCGGTGTGGATTTCGACCGAACGGACTTCGCAGGGCTGGCAAAACTCTATGGTGGAGATGCGATCACTGTGTCCGGCCCAGGCGAGGCCGCACTCGCGATGGAGCAGGCGCTCTCGAACGATCGTTTCACACTGATTGAAGTCGAACTCCCTCGCCGCGCCTATGATGGATTGATCTAAGCTGCAAGACTTGGCAAGCGGCCCAAGCCGCTTACGCGGCACATCAGGCGAAACGCCTGATGCTTGCGAGCAAGCTCGCAGCGGGCCGCCCGGCGCCTAGCCCAGAAATTAGCGCCTGTAGCGTGCCAAAGGCACGCTTTCGTGGCCGCCAGGCTCCGGGCTTGCCCGGGGCTCGGGGGGCGCATCTTGGGAGGTTTTGGAAAAGCACGGGCTGGATCAGCTACGCGGCGCTGCCGCCCGTCTAAGGCGATCGTTAATCGCCTGGCCGAGCCCTTCCTCAGGGATCGAAGCGACAGCAATGGGCGGCCCACCATCCAGCCGATGGAGCATGCCAAAGAGATTTGCTGCCGCCTCCCGCAGATCACCAATGCGGGAGAGATTGCTCCCGCCATATGCGTCTGGACCAAAGCCCAGCCAGTGCTCGCCTTCCTCTGGCGACATGGCATTTATGCGAAGTGGAGCGCTCGGCGCGTAATGGCTCTGCAACTGGCCAGGCGACGTGATCGTCTCCGCAAGCGGTCGACCGATTTTCTGCATTAAAGCCTCCGCAACGACTTCAATTGGCAGACCGCCTGGGCGGAGAAGAACCGGTTGATCACCCTCTAGCCCTATGATGGTCGACTCGAGACCGACCTGGCACGCTCCTGCCCGCATGATAGCGTCGATCTTACCATCCAAATGCGCCAAAACATGCGCATCGGTCGTCGGACTGATCCGACCCGAAGGATTCGCAGAAGGCGCCGCGACCGGGCCATCGAAGAGATCCAGAATGTTTCGCGCGACCGGATGCGCAGGGACACGGATCGCTACAGTCTCCAAGCCTGCCGTGACCAGATCGGAGAGCGGTCCCGGTCTCCTAGGAGCAACCAAAGTCAAAGGCCCGGGCCAAAATGCCTCTGCCAGTTTGCGCAACGGACCTTTGATGTCAGCGTATATGTCGGCTGTCCCCAGCGAAGAGACGTGCACAATCAGGGGGTTAAACTCCGGCCTCCCCTTCGTCTCATAGATCGCTGCAACCGCGCGGCCATTGCGCGCATCGGCGCCCAGCCCGTAGACCGTTTCAGTCGGGAAGGCGACCAGGCCGCCGTCGCTAAGGATCGCAGCGGCAAGTCCAAGGCCTCTCTCATCGGGCGGCAAAACCCGGGTCATCATGGCTGCGACATCATCCAAGGTTGATCTTTACGTTCGCGTAAGGCTATTCATACCAACAGAGGTTTCGACTACTCTGCCAGCCACCAAGCGGCAAGCCAGACTCGAGAACAAAATAATCTGTGGAGGACCTTCGTGAGCTACCGAGCCCCCGTTGAAGAGATCGCATTCTACGCCCGCATCGTTGGTCAAGATCAATTGGCTGGCACGGAGCGCTTTGCCGAGGCGACCGAGGAGACCCGCGCGGCGATCCTCGATGAGGCCGCAAAGATGTGCGAGGGCGCGCTGGCGCCTGTCCAACGGGCGGGAGATCTGCATCCCGCACGGTTGGAGAACGGCGTGGTGCGATGCTCTCCAGGATACAAAGAAGCCTATGAAGCGATTGCCGAGGGCGGTTGGGTCGGCATCTCGGCCGGGCCCGATCATGGCGGTATGGGTCTGCCGATCTCAATGGCCACCATGGTCAATGAGATGATGTCATCGGCCTGCCTATCGCTCTCGCTCTGCCCGCTGATGAGCCAAGGCCAGATCGAGGCTCTGGAAGCGCATGCCAGCACAGAAATCCAGGAGCTCTATCTTCCAAAGCTGATCTCGGGCGAATGGACCGGCACGATGAACCTGACCGAGCCACAGGCAGGGTCAGATGTGGGCGCCCTCAAAACCAAAGCCGAGGCAAACGGTGATGGCAGCTACGCGATCACTGGCCAAAAGATCTACATATCCTGGGGCGATCATGACGTAGCGGAGAACATCTGCCACTTGGTCCTCGCGCGCTTGCCCGGCAGTGTTGCGGGTACAAAAGGCATAAGCCTGTTTATCGTCCCAAAACTTCTACCGGATGAGAATGGCAACCCAGGCGTTGCCAACAGTCTCAAACCAATCAGTCTGGAGCATAAACTGGGTCTCCACGGCTCACCCACGGCTGTGATGGAGTATGACGGCGCAACCGGGTGGATGGTCGGATCCGAGAATGGCGGCATGGCGGCAATGTTCACGATGATGAACAACGCACGGCTTGGGGTTGGGGTCCAGGGCCTCGGCGTGGCGGAGGCAGCGACCCAGAAAGCCTTTGCCTATGCCAAAGACCGCAAACAAGGGCGGACACCGGATGGATCAGATTCGATCCTTGGCCATGCCGATGTCCGGCGCATGTTGATGACCATGAAGGGCCTGACCCAGGCCGCACGGGCGATTTGCTACGACTGTGCGCTGAGTCTGGATATGGCTCATGCGGCTTCGGACGAGGAGACCCGGGCGGCGCATGCAGCGCGCGGCGCCTTTCTCACGCCAATTGCAAAGGCTTTCGGAACTGACACCGGATCCGAGGTTGCCAGTATCGGCGTCCAAGTGCATGGCGGAATGGGCTTTGTCGAAGAAACCGGTGCGGCCCAATTCTCCCGCGATGTTCGAGTGACGCAGATCTATGAAGGCACGAACGGCATCCAAGCCATGGATTTGGTCGGCCGAAAGCTCATGGATGGAGGTGCTGCCGCACGCGCCGTTTTTGCCGAGATCGGGCAGACCGCAACCGAGTGTTCTGCTGCCGGCGGCGCAATGGCAGAGATCGGTGCGAGCCTGGGTGAGGCGTTGAATGCCTGTGTGCGGGCAACCGATCACTATCTTGCTGCCCCAGACCTCAATGATCGTTTCGCAGGATCGGTACCGTATCTCAGGATGCTGGCCCTGACGCTCGGCACGCATTACCTGGCGAAGGCGGCGCTCGCGGCGCCTGATGACAACACGCGCAGCGTCATGGCGCGGTTCTTCGCGACGCAATTCGCACCGCAAGCCGTCTCGCTTGAGCCCGCGGCGACGCAAGGCGCAGAGCTTCTCTATGCGCTCGATGAGGAGCAACTCAGCGCATGAACGCGCCTGTGGCGGTGATCCACCACCCGTGGGAGGAGCCTCCCATACCGGGCAATATGGTTGAGGTGGCAGAGGGCGTGCTTTGGGCACGGCTTCCCCTGCCAATGAAGCTCGACCATGTGAATATATATGCCCTGGATGACGGCGATGGGTGGACGCTGATCGATACCGGCCTGAATTGGGCGAAAGGGCGCGCTGCGCTCGACGCACTGATTGAAGGCCCGCTAGGCGGCAAGCCCGTACATCGAGTGTTAATGACCCACCACCACCCAGACCACATTGGCTTGATCGGGCGGTTTGCGGACAACGGCGTTCCGATCCTCGCCTCCCGCGTTGCGTGGTTGTTGGGGCGGATGCTGACCCTCGATAGGCAAGAGATGCATCCACCGCAGGCCATCACCTACCGCCAGCGCGCCGGTGTGACGGGCGCAGCGCTGGATGACTTTCGCGCTGAGGCGCCCTTCAACTTTGCCGATTGCGTGGCCCCCATCCCGCTGGGCTTCCAAGTCTTGGAGGCGGGTGATCAGTTCTCCGCAGGTGGGAGGGATTGGACGATCCGCCTCGGCCATGGCCACGCGCCCCATCATGTCACCCTCTGGTCCGAGGATATCTTGCTGGCGGGTGACCAGGTGATCCCCGGGATCTCCCCCAATATCGGGGTCTACCCGACCGAGCCTGAGGCTGATCCCATGGGCGGCTGGCTCGACACCTGCCGCCGCTTTCGCGCGCTGGACGCTGATCCGCTGGTCCTCCCAGGCCACAAGCTGCCGTTCCGAGGGCTCAACTTCCGACTGGATCAGTTGATCGAGAACCATCTGAACGCATTCGACCGGATCATGTCCGCCTTGGGGCAGGGGCCGCTGACCGCAGTGGGAATGATGCCCGCGATCTTTAAACGCGAGGTCGAGAGCAGCCAGTTTGGCCTCGCCTTGGTCGAGGCGGTTGCTCATGCCAATTACCTGCACCAATCTGGCCAGATCTCCAGGCGCCTGACAGCGGATGGTGCCTGGGTTTATGAAAGGGCCTGATCATGCGCAAGACCACTTCCCCAACCACTCAAACCGTAGATCTTGGCTACCAGATCACCTCGAATGCCGTGCGCACCGATTGCGACGATGGCGATTGTGTCGAGAACCAGCCACTGCCTCCGGCGATCACGGCGCGACCTGTCGATCAGAAATCACCTGCCGAGTGGGCCTATGAGCGCATGGTCCTTTACATCCAGAAATTCGAAGAAATGCTCGATGCACAGCATGAGGTTGCGATGGGCATCACTGGATCGGAGGTTGGTTCACTGAGGATCCAAGGTATGGGCTACTTCGCGCCTGACATCCTGACCTTTTACGGCGAGGGACCGGATGGGGCAAAGACCCAGCTGGTCCAGCATGTCACCCAGCTGAACGTCATGCTGCGCGCAACCCCCAAAATCGATCCCAAGGCAGAACCCAACAGGATCGGCTTTCGACTGAGAGAAAAACTGGAGAATCCAAATGGTTGATCGTCTGAAGGGTCGCACCCTGTTCTTGTCTGGAGGAAGCCGTGGGATCGGTCTCGCCATTGCCAAAGCCGCCGCCGCCGAGGGGGCCAATGTCGCGATTGCCGCGAAGACGGCAGAGCCGCATCCCAAACTCCCCGGCACAATCTATACAGCCGCCGAGGAGATCGAAGCGGCAGGCGGTCAGGCGCTGCCTGTGCTCTGCGATATTCGGTACGAAGAGCAAGTGGCTGCCGCGGTCCAGCAGACCGCCGATCGCTTCGGAGGGATCGACTGCGTAATCAACAATGCCTCGGCAATCTCGCTGACCCAGACGCGCCAGACCGATCTAAAGCGCTATGACCTGATGACCGGGATCAACTCGCGCGGGACGTTTTTGGTGACCAAGACGTGCCTGCCGCATCTGCTGAACTCGGACCACGCGCATGTTCTGACCCTCTCACCGCCCCTGGACTTCTCGATGAAGTGGTTCGCGAACCATGCTGCCTATAGCCTGGCAAAATACGGGATGAGCATTCTCAGCCTTGGCTGGGCGGGAGAGTTTGCGGGCAAAATCTCGGTCAATTGCCTTTGGCCGAGGACAACCATCGACACTGCTGCTGTGCGCAATCTTTTGGGCGGAGACGCGATGGCCTCGGTCTCCCGCACGCCAGAGATCATGGGCGATGCGGCGGTTGAGATCTTGACCAAAGGGACCGATTTCTCGGGCTGGTTCTGCCTTGACGATCTGGTTCTGGCCGAAGCGGGTGTGAGCGATTTTGCGGGCTATTCGGTGACACCGGGCTCCGATCTGCAGGAAGACTTCTTCGTGCCTTCCTCTGCACCTCTACCAGCTGATGCGGATGGTATGGTCGGCTGGCGGGCGCCAGAGCTTTAACATACTGCGGCGCTTGGCTCTGGGTTTCCTGTTTGCCCTCTGGCAAGGATCCCCGTATAGGAACAACACGCGTAGAATTGGGAGAGCACCATGGCCGAGCATGAGCATGGATCGATGGACACGACCGAGCAAGAAAAGGCGTTCAAGGGCCTGATCACCGGTTCGATCTGGGTGCTCGCTGCTAGCGTCGCCATCCTCGTCTTCCTCGCGATCGTCGGAACCTAAAGGGCAGCGCGGCGAATGCTGCGCCTAAAGCGATTTATCGTGGGCATGTTTGTCGTCGTTGGCCTAGGCTATGGGGCGGCGGCAGGCCTTCTGATCGTCAACCGAACAGATCTAATCTACCCTTTCTTTCCGAGCGCCTCGGTAGAGCCTGTTGCTGGCCTGCCAACGGCTCTACCCGCCCATCTTCTCAGCCCCGATGGCACGCCCATTGCGTTATGGGTCGCCCCGCCGCAGGGAGAACGCCCTGTGGTTCTCACCTTCATGGGCAATGCCGGCAATATCCGCGCATCGGCCGCGCGCACCCGACATTTGGCAGAGGCCGGCTATGGCGTCGTCCTAATGAACTACCGCGGTGCGGGCGGCATGCCAGGGACACCCTCACAAGAAGCGATCATGGCCGACAGTCTCTTGGTCTATGACGCGCTGGAACAGCTCCTCGAGATGGCCTTGCCGCCCGAGCGCCGGGTGATCTACGGCTACAGTCTGGGCGCAGCCGTCGCGGTTCAACTGGCCGCGAGACGGCCATCTGCTGCGGTGATCCTGGGCGCCCCCTTCAATCGGCTGTGCGAGACGGCAGAGATTCACTATCCGATCTTCCCCGTCTGCCTGATCCTACCGGATAACCGCTGGGACAGCGCCGGGCAAATCGGTGAGATTGCGGCGCCTCTGCTGATCATGCATGGCGAAAAGGATCGCATCATTCCGGTCGAGCAAGCCCTGGCGCTGTATGAGGCAGCAGAGGAGCCAAAAAACCTCTTGCTCTACCCCCAGGCAAATCACGCGGATCTGAACCTCTATGGCGCTCGCGAGGATTTGCGCAACTGGCTGGCGCGGACCCTGCCTTAGGGCAAGCCTGGCTCTCAGAGCAGCTCCCGCTGCATCCGTAAACGTTCAGTCAAGCAGCTCCCGACCTTGTATTGTGAGTTGATACCGCTGATCATCCTCCAATACGACACAGCTGAGCACACCACCAAAAACAGCGCCTGTGTCCACCCCAATCCGATTCGCCCGCACAACCACCCGATCGCTCGGCGTATGCCCATGAACGATCACAGCACCCAGATCTTGTTTGGAGGAGAGAAACGGCTCTCGGATCCAAATCAAATCCTCCTCGCTCTGCTGATCGAGCGGAATACCTGGGCGCACTCCTGCATGAACGAAAGTGAAATCACCAAAGTGAAGCATATGCGGCAGCGTGGATAGAAACCGGATATGCGCGCTTGGTAGCACCTCGAGCAGATGGGCTCGCAAGACCCTTCTCGCTGTCAGGTCATCGCTGAGCCGCAGGTCGAACCACCCTTTGTAAGCTTCAATGGTCTCAGCTCCACCGATCGCGATCCAAGTCGCAAAACTCGGCGCGCCTGGATCATTCAGAAAGTCGATCAGAAACTGATCGTGATTGCCGAGGACAGCGTAAGTGCGCCGATCACGAACCAACTCCACCAAGGCCGAAATCACGCCCGGGCTGTCCGGCCCCCGATCGATGTAGTCGCCCAAATGAATAATCCGCCAATCCTTGGCTGGATGCGCCACCAGATCCTGGCGGATCGCCTCGTGCATGTCTAGCAAGGCGTCGAGGCAGCCATGCACATCGCCAATAGCATAAAGCCTCAGACCAGGCGGTGTGCGGGCATCGGCGAGAAACGGCATCCGATCTCCAAGCAAAAACCCCGCGGGCGGAACCAGCGGGGTCGGGGTCTTCTCAGGCTGTTCAGCGGGGTCTCAGAGCATGCCTTCGCGCTGCGCTTTCTTGCGCGCCAATTTGCGGGCGCGGCGGATCGCTTCTGCACGCTCGCGCGCCTTCTTCACTGAAGGTTTCTCATAATGCTGCCGGAGCTTCATTTCCCGGAAAATGCCTTCGCGCTGCATTTTTTTCTTCAGCGCGCGGAGCGCCTGATCGACATTGTTGTCGCGGACCATAACCTGCACGTAATTCACCTTCTTTCCAGCTAGAGTTTCGAATTGCAGGAGCGCGCTATATACATAGACAGGATGGAGATGTCCACCCGGCCAAGGACCAGAAAAACTAACCGACGGAGGGGTCAAATGGACCAGAAGACCGAAGCCGATCACATCGCTGAGGCGCGGGAGAAACTGTTGGATGCAGTGCTGCCCCATGTTGCCTTCGATGGCTGGTCAAATGAGACGCTGAAAGCCGCCATCTCCGAATCTGGCGTCGATGCGGGACTGGCACATCTGGCCTTCCCCCGCGGCGGAGTGGATATGGCGCTCGCCTTTCACTACCGAGCCGATCAGAAACTAGAGGACGAGCTGGCCGAGCCGAACGCAGCAGCCAATCTCGCCACGCTACGCATTCGCGAGCGCATTGCATATGCTGTGCGCCGCCGGATCGAACTGGTCGCCGATGAGCGCGAGGCCGTGCGCCGCGGTGCAACCCTTCTCGGCCTGCCGATCTATTCGGGTGAAGGGGCAAAGGCGATCTGGCACACAGCCGATATCATCTGGTCTGCCTGCGGCGACACGTCAGAGGACTACAACTGGTACACAAAACGCGCGATCCTAACCTCAGTCTACTCCGCCACAGTCCTCTACTGGCTAGGCGATCAAAGCATGGGCTATGAGAAGACCTGGGACTTCCTGGGCCGACGGATCGAGAATGTGATGCAATTTGAGAAAACCAAGGCGATGCTGCAACGCAACCCGCTGATCCAAGCCGCCATGTGGGGCCCCAATCAGATTCTCAGCCGCGTCAAACCCCCGCAAGCACGCGCCTAGACCAAAATCGTTTTAACCTGACTCAGGTTGAAAAAGAATTTTGGTCCAGATTCAATGTATTGAGCAAAATCCTAGGATCTGACTGATCCAGTCAGATCCGTTTTTGCTCTAGTTAAACGAAAGGCCGGGTGGGCGGGCAGTCGTGTCCCCGCAGGGGGCACGCTGGATGCCCCCCGGGCTTCAGCCTTTTGGCGAAATCTCAGTCACATGCCCCATTTTCCGCCCGGGCCGGCTCTCCCGCTTGCCGTAAAGATGAAGCCCGGCAGCACGCTCCGAAAGCTCTGACCACGGCTCGGCATCAGGTCCTATCAGATTGGTCATCACCGCATTCGAGTGCCGCGATCCATCGCCCAAAGGCCAGCCGCAAACGGCACGAATATGCTGTTGGAACTGGTCGATCACACAGGCCTCAATGGTCCAATGGCCAGAATTATGCACCCTTGGTGCAATCTCGTTGACCAAGAGCCCCTGTCCCGGAACAACGAACATCTCGACCCCCATGACACCTACGTAATCGAGTGCGTTAAGAAGTTTCGCGGCAACCAAAACCGCCTCGGTCCGCACACCTCTTCCAACGCCCGCATTTACAGTGGTTGTATGCAGGATCCCGTCACGATGCACATTCTCGCCTGGGTCAAAACACACCGTCTCACCGGTCAGCCCACGGGCCGCGATCACCGAGATCTCCCGCTCGAACGGGATCAACGCCTCAAAGATCGCTGGCGCACCAATCATCGCTTGAAATGCGCCCTCCAAATCCGAGCGCGCGTTCACCCGCGCCTGGCCCTTCCCGTCATAGCCTAGCCTTCGGGTCTTCAAGATACCGGGTCCGTGGACCGCGAAAGCCGTCTCGAGATCGTCCAAAGACCCCACCGCTGCATGCGGTGCAACCGCAATGCCAAGATCCGAAAGAAACCGCTTCTCGTCCAAGCGATCCTGGCTAACCGCCAGTGCGTTCCGTCCTGGACGGATCGGCACTTCCGCCTCCAGCAAGTCCAACGCCTCCGCCGGGACATTCTCAAATTCAAAAGTGATCACGTCGACCGAGGCGGCGAAGGCGGCGAGCGCGTCTTGGTCGTCATAGGACGCAGTTGTGACTTGCGCTGCGACATCTCCCGCTGGGGGTTCGGCGCCCGGTTCATAGATATGACAGCGAAACCCCAGCCTGGATGCAGCCACCGAAAGCATCCGGCCCAACTGGCCACCGCCCAGGATTCCAATGGTCGCGCCTGGGGCCAGGGGCTCAGTCACGCGCAGGCTCCTCAGCCACTGCTGCCGCGCGCGCCGCGCGCCACGCCTCCAAGCGCTCGGCCAGTGCAGGATCCATGATCGCTAATTGAGCAACCGCGAAGAGTGCTGCGTTCATCGCCCCCGCAGGACCAATCGCGAAGGTGGCAACCGGAATACCTTTGGGCATCTGAACAATGGAATGGAGGCTATCAAGCCCGTCAAAGGCCCATCCTTTTACGGGAACACCCAATACCGGCACACGGGTCTTGGCAGCCAGCATCCCTGGTAAATGGGCGGCCCCACCGGCGCCTGCGATGATCGCGGCCAAACCGCGTTCGGCCGCGGTTTCCGCATAGGCAAACATCCGATCTGGTGTCCGATGGGCCGAGACGATCTTGACCTCATGGGCCACGCCCAGTTCTTCAAGCGTATCCGCTGCGAGCTTCATGGTCGGCCAGTCGGACTGGCTTCCCATCACGATCCCGACCCGAACAGGCTCCATCACCCCGCCTCCATTCTAAAGCGCCCGCTCTATACGGGCGCGCGGCCAGGTGCAAGCATGGCCTCAGGCGATGATGTCGGGATAGAGCTTATCTTCCAGTCGGGCGATCTGATCCTTGAGCGCCAGCTTTTGCTTTTTCATCCGGCTGAGCGTAATCGGGTCGGTGCCCTTCTCCCGCAATTCTGTGATCTCGCTATCGAGTGCCCGATGCTCCTGGCGCAGCTGCCCTAGCTGGAGCTCCAACAGGCTCTCTTTGTCCATTAGGTTCATCGAAGGATAGATCCTGATGATGGTTCGACGCGTCCTGCGTTCTCTCTTGCTGCCGGTAAGGACATACCGGACCAGTCCTGTACCATACACAATCACAGGCAGAACCGGAACTCTAATTGGGGAAAAGTAGATCGAAGGTTACCATTGATGTCCCGGGATGGGCTTCCTAAGTGGGGTCGAGGGGGAAATTCCGGGAGACGTCCTCATGCTGGGCAAGATCGCGCTGACAGCACTGATCATCGGTGTTGTCTGGATGCTGTTCATGCGGGGCACAAAGACCAAGAGACGCGCGGCAAAGCCAATTCCTCCGAACGAAACCCTGATCAAGTGTCCCGATTGCGACAGTTACCGCATCGCCGGCACCCCCTGCCCCTGCCGGACGGAGCCTTGAGATGCAGATGACATCCCCGCCATGCCGCGAGAGCGAGGTTTGATGGATCTTCTCTTCATCTTCCTCGGATTGATCATCTTGGTTGGCGCGGGCGATGCCCTGGTCCGAGGCGCCGTGACTCTCAGCCTGAAACTCGGTATGCCCGCCGTGATCATCTCAGCAACGGTCGTCGCATTTGGCACCTCGGCGCCCGAGCTTCTGATCTCGGTGAAATCGGCCGTGCAAGGCTCGCCAGGGCTCGCGATCGGCAATGTCGTTGGATCAAATATTGCCAATGTGCTCTTGGTTCTCGGAGTTCCCGCGTTGATCGCACCGATTGCCGGTTGCGGACCCGAAGCACATCGCAACACGATCATTATGCTCGGGGCGACCGTGGTCTTCACCGGTCTTATGCTGACGGGCGTGATCAACTTCTGGGCCGGCGTTCTGCTGTTGGTCATCACGATTGGCATGGTGACGGATTCGATCCGCTGCGGCCTACGCCATCCCGAAAGTGTGGACACTGAAGAACTCGAAGATGCCAACCCAGAGATGGCAGGTTGGAAGCTGGCCGCTCTTCTGATCGTCGGCATGATCGGCTTGCCCCTCGGCGCTGAGATCCTGATCCAAGGTGCCCAAGGTGTCGCGCGCTCGATCGGCGTCTCGGAAGCGCTGATCGGCCTGACCATCGTTGCGATCGGTACCTCCCTGCCGGAGCTCGCCACAACTTTCATGGCCGCCCTGCGCAATCAAGCGGATGTGGCGATCGGCAATGTGATTGGCTCGAACCTCTTTAACATCACCGCCGTGATCGGAGCAGCGGCCTTGGTCCATCCGATGGAAGTCCCACCCGAGATCCTGTCGCGGGACATTTGGGTAATGGTGGGGGCAACGGCGGTTCTCGCGCCTTTCATCTTCTATTGCCTCAAGATCTCGCGACCGATTGGCGCGGCATTTGTCGCCGCCTATGTTGGCTATATCTTCCTCGCCTACGCACAGAATTTGTAAGCCGAGGAAGACATGCTGGAACCGGGGCGGGCGCTGATCACTGGCGCATCCTATCGATTGGGCCGAGTGATCGCAGTGGACCTCGCAGCAAAGGGCTGGTCCGTCGCGATCCACTACAACAACAGCGCGGATGGTGCCGAGGAGACAGCCGCGATGGCCCGGGCCGAGGGTGCCTTCGCCATCACGCTTCAAGCCGATCTCGATGATCCCGAAGAAACCAGTACGCTCGTTGCCCGCGCAGCAGAGGGTTTGGGCGGGCCGCTCAATGTGCTGGTCAACAATGCATCGACCTTCAAGAATGATACGATCGGGACGATCACTGAAGAGAGCTGGAACTGGAGCATGGACTCCAACCTCAAAGCCCCTGTTATGCTTGTCCAAGACTTCGCAGCCCAGGCACCGGCGCCAGTTCCCGACCACAAGGGCGAGCCGGTGTCACAGGCAGTGGCGATCAACATGATCGATCAGAGGATCTTGAGCCCAACACCCCAATTCATGTCCTATCTCTTAGCAAAATCCGCCTTGAAGATGTTCACCAAGACAGCTGCTCAAGCACTCGGTCCCAAAGTTCGCATAGGCGCCATTGGCCCAGGACCCACCATCATCGCCACTAGGCAGCGCGAGAGCCATTTTGCCATGCAGCGCAGTGCTTGCGTGTTGGAGCGAGGCTCTGACCCCGAAGACGTTCTGGTCGCGATGCGATTCATCTTGGAATGTAAAGCATTTACCGGTCAGATGCTGGCAATTGACGGCGGGCAGCACCTAACCTGGCAGACCCCGGATGTCGCGCCAGATGTGTGAGGGACTGCCTCGATTCGGGACAACCGACCCGAAGTCACCGCATTTGTCCACCGCAGATCCAAGCTCAATTTTGAGACTTCAGATTTGCTGTTGTGAAGAATCTGTTCAAAGGTTGAAAAAATATATTTCAATGTTTTCAGTCGCTTACGGTAGCTGGAGATTTGAACGAAACTTTTGCTTTCCTATTGAGACTCTTGGTAAATTCGAATTGAACCCAGATTTACCAACAAAGTTTTCCACAGACAGCGAGGGTTGCAGATTCCAAATCAGACGATAACCCAGGGATGATTCGAGCGAGGTTGGATGGCAGAGACCCCTCTCAGCGAGGTGCATGAGCAACTGGCAGGTCCGGAGGTGATCCGGTCCTACTTGTCTCGCCTATCCGACCACCCCGGAGTCTACCGTATGTTGGGCGATGACGATGAGGTCCTCTATGTCGGCAAGGCTCGCTCGTTGAAAAAACGCGTTGCCTCTTATGCCAATGCGCTTGGTCATACAACGCGGATCCTCCGGATGATTATGGCAACCCGCTCGATGGAGTTTGTGACCACCGAAACGGAGACCGAGGCGCTTTTGCTGGAATCGAACCTGATCAAGCAGTTAAAGCCTCGCTACAACGTCCTTCTTCGTGACGATAAGAGCTTTCCACACATCCTGATCGAAGCGGGACCGTTCCCCCTGATCCGCAAACATCGCGGTGCGCGGCGCGAGAAGGGGAAGTACTTTGGCCCCTTCGCAAGCGCGGGCGCGGTGAACCGAACGCTGAACCAGATGCAGAAGGCATTCCTGCTCCGAACCTGTTCGGACAGTGTCTTCGAGGCCCGGACACGTCCGTGTCTCCTCTATCAAATCAAGCGCTGTTCAGCCCCCTGTACCGGCGAGATTAGCGAGGGTGACTACAAGGACCTCGTCGAAGATGCCTGCCGGTTCCTCGAAGGGCGATCAACAAAAGTGCAGGGTGAACTGGCTGCGAAGATGACCGAAGCCTCCGAGGCGATGGAATTTGAACGCGCTGCGATCTATCGCGACCGGCTGCGCGCCATGGCGCATGTACAAGGGCATCAGGGCATCAATCCACGGGTGACGGCAGAGGCCGATGTCGTTGCCCTTCATCGCGAGGGCGGGCAGGCCTGTGTTCAAGTCTTCTTCTTCCGCTCCCACCAGAACTGGGGCAACCGCGCCTACTTCCCTCGTGTCGCGGCTGAAGATACGGATGCGACCATTGTCGAGGCGTTCCTCGGCCAGTTCTATGCTGACCGAGTGCCCGCGCGAATGGTCCTCCTTTCTCACGCAATCGAGCAGGATGCCCTTTTGGCCGAGGCACTGTCGGTCGTCGCAGGCCGCCGGGTCGTGGTCGCCGTGCCACAACGCGGCGAGAAAAAGGAGCTGGTCGACCATGCAGCGCAAAACGCTCGGGAGGCATTGGGCCGGAAAATGGCGGAAAGCGCGAGCCAGGCGAAGCTGTTGGCCGGCGTGCAGGAAGCCTTCAGCCTGCCAGATCTGCCCCAGCGGATCGAAGTCTATGACAACTCTCATATCCAAGGGACCAATGCGGTCGGCGCGATGATCGTCTCGGGGCCTGAGGGGTTCGAGAAGAACCAGTACCGGAAGTTCAACATCAAGGATGAGAGCCTGACCCCTGGTGACGATTTCGGCATGATGACCGAAGTGCTGACCCGCCGGTTCCAACGGCTGGTCAAAGAAGATCCCGATCGCAACACTTCAGCCTGGCCCGACCTGGTGCTGATCGATGGCGGTGCGGGACAAGTCTCGGCGGCCAAAGATGTGCTGGCCGAACTCGGGATCGAAGACCTGGCGCTCTTTGGCGTTGCCAAGGGGGTCGATCGCGATGCCGGGAAGGAGGAGTTCCATGCTCCGGGCAGGCGCCCCTTTGCGCTGCCCTTCCGGTCACCAACACTCTACTTCGTTCAACGTCTGCGGGACGAAGCGCATCGCTTCGCCATTGGCACCCACCGGGCCAAGCGGGCCAAGTCCGTCAGCGCCAATCCATTGGATGAGATCCCTGGGATCGGGCCTGGGCGCAAACGCGCGCTTCTCAGCCATTTCGGTTCGGCAAAAGCGGTGAGCCGCGCAGGTCTGCAGGACCTGAAATCAGTGGACGGGATCTCGGCGAACATGGCAGAGACGGTCTATGCCTTCTTCCACGGAGATCGCTGAATGATCTGGACCCTGCCGAATGGATTGACCCTGGGACGGATTCTGGCGGCGCCGGTCGTGTGTCTCTTGCTTTTGCAAGGAGAGCCCTGGGCTGATCGATGGGCTTTTGTAGTCTTCGCACTGGCAGCGGTCACCGATTTCTTAGATGGGTGGCTCGCACGCCTCTTGCAGCAAACCAGCGATCTGGGCCGAATGCTGGATCCAATCGCCGACAAGGTAATGGTGCTTCTAGTTTTGGCGGTGCTTTTTGCTGAACCAGGGAACCAATCTTGGGGCTTCGCTGTTCCTGCTCTTCTGATCATGATGCGAGAAGTCCTCGTCTCTGGCCTGCGCGAGTTTTTGGGAGATGTGAAACTCGCAGTCACTCGGCTGGCAAAATGGAAGACGACCGCGCAACTGTTGGCCCTTGGGCTTTGGCTAGCGAGCGACCCGCTGCTCTTTATCGAAGCAAAGTCCGCACCGCTCGATCAACATTGGATCGGTTTTGGGGATTTGCTGGAAGGACTGGCCTATCTGATGATTTGGATCGCCGCGGGCCTGACGGTGTTGACCGGGTTGGACTACTTTCGCAAAGGCATCACCCATATTCAAAGGCGGGAGAGCTAAGATATGGATGTTCTTTATTTCGCCTGGATGCGTGAGCGGATCGGCCGCTCCTCGGAACAGGTTGACACCACGGGGATGACAACTGCGCGGGATCTCGTCGAGCATCTCAAAGATCAGGGCCGCGGATATGAGCTTGCCTTCGAGAAGATGGATGCGGTGCGGGTTGCGATCGATCAAGAGGTGGCAACGCTCGACAGCCCGATCGGTCAGGCGCGTGAAATTGCCTTCTTCCCACCGGTGACGGGAGGCTAAGGTGTTCTCCGTCACCGTCCAATCAGCAGACTTCGACGTTGCAGCGGAAACCAAGGCTCTCACCATCGCGAACACACAAATCGGTGCCGTGGCGAGTTTTATTGGCCTTGTCAGGGGATCAGAAGACACTGTGCGGACCATGGAGTTGGAGCATTACCCAGGCATGACGGAACGCGCCTTAGAAGCGATTCTAGCGCAGGCGCAAACCCGTTGGCCGCTTGATGCTGCGAGGATAGTGCATCGCTTTGGTCGGTTGGAACCAGGTGAGCAGATCGTGTTGGTGCTCACTGCCTCCCGCCACCGCGAAGCGGCGCTGGAGGCCTGTGCTTTCATAATGGATTACCTCAAAACCCAAGCGCCGTTCTGGAAGAAAGAAGATGGTCCGAAGGGGGCTAAATGGGTTGATGCGCGGGAAAGCGACGAGAGCGCGACCGATCGTTGGTCCGACTGAACTACCAAAAGGAATACGCGGGCAAGCCCGCGTATACACCTATGTTTAGCGCCCTCCCGGGCGCGTTCGCCCCAGCCGGACTGCTTTCGCGTAACTTTGAGCTAGGCGCTGGGCGTCCATGCCCATGCTTGCATGGGTGGCGGGCTCTGCCCGCCGTAATCCCGTAAGGGATCAGGGACGCTTGCAAGGCGGAACTGCTATAGCCCGCGGCTGTTTTCCAGTTCCGCAATCCGCTCCTCCAGCTCTGCGATCCGACGCCTCGCATTACCGAGCCCGGTCATAGAGGCTTCTGCGTCGAGCCGGGCTTCGTGCAGCTCTTGCGATAACGCGGCCTCCCGACCCTCGACCGCACCGTTAAGGCGGAGGCGCATCGCTTCGATCTCTTCCTCAAACGCGCTCGTCTTGGCGGCGAGTTCGGTCTCGGCCAGGGCGCGCGCCTCTTCGGCTGCATGGCGGGCCGCATCGTTTTGATGGAGGTTCGACGCCATCTCAGCCAAACGGCCTGCCGTACCTCCTGCGGGGTTAACCGCACGGGCCCAAAGCCAGTGCAGGATCCAACCGATCACAATCGCAGCGGTAAGCGTCGCCGAAATCGCGATCGCCAGTTGCGAAGAGCTTAGCATGATCTACTCGATGGCATGGAACTCGATCCTTCGGTTCAGGGCCCGGCCTTCAGCCGTTTCATTGCTGGCGATTGGCTCGGCCTCACCCATGCCGACTGCCGCAAGCCGCATGTAAGGAATACCAAGTACGATCAGTGCATCGACGACGGCATTGGCCCGATTTTGACTGAGGCGTTGGTTCATCTCCTCGCGGCCCTGGCTATCAGTGAAGCCAGTGACTTGAACCTGATCAACTTCGCAGCGCTCGAGGAGCGCGGTGATGCGAGAGAGCACAGGGCGGCTTGTCTCCGCTATCTCCGCTTGGCCCGCTTCGAACACGATTGGACGTTCCCCGACCAGACTGTTCAAGAGGCTCAAGCAGGCAGGCTCAGAGAATGGGATTTCGGCGACAAGATCCGGCAGATCGATGGTGACGGCCGTCTGGATCTGATGATCCGGTAAGATTGCTTCGAGATCTCGGTGGAGGAGCCCGACAGTTTCAGGGTCTGAGGCCACCCCTTGCAGGCTGAGACGCCCCGCCGAGACCTGGGCCGAGCCTTGGTCGAGCCCGGCAAGCCCCTCAATCGCGGTCTGGACTGACAAAAGCCAATCCAGCGGCGGTCCATGCTCGGTGATCGTAAAGCTCGTCGCTAAGTCCACATCCGGTAGGAGAGCGCGGGCAAAGAGCAAAAGAGCATCACGCTCCTCCTCCCCTGGCATCCGGCCTGTGAAGGACGCGGTCCCCTCAGCCATCTCGATGTCCATCCAGTACCCGGTTCTTGGAACTGCAACTGTCCGCCCAGAATCCCAAGACCGCGTGCGCACCGTGAATGGGCCTGGCAAAGAATCATTCAACAGCGCCAAGGCAGCATCAAGATCTTCCTCCTCCGAAGGTTGAGCCGCCTCCAAGGTCAACTGATGGTAGGAAAGTCGAAGGCGCCCCGCCGGCAACTGATCCAAAGACCTCAGGCCTGCTTCGACCGCCCCGGCCCAATCACCGCGCGGTCCGCCAAGCCCAGGCACGCAGATGCCGCTGTAATCAACGACACCGTAGCGGGTCAGAAGCTGCGCGATCTTATCGCGTTCCTCAACGCTGCGCGCGGCACAGCTGTCGACCCGAAGACCACCAAAGGTCTTGGTAACGGAGAACTCGAAAGGGACAATGACGACCGGAGGCACTCGAATGGTAAGATCAAGTGCGATCTCGGATCCTGCGAAAACCAGGATCTCTTGGCTGAAGGCAGAACGGGCAGCCTGGTCGGGAACCGCCCCATCGACTGTGAGCCGACCCGGCTCGATTTTCACAATCGCATTCTTCAGTGACGAGATCGCAATTGCAGCCAATTCCAGCTCCGGCCCCCAACCCTGGCGCGGGCGAGCGGCCGTCTCACCGCTGAAGTCATGGACTTCGGTGCTTGGCAGATAGCGCCTGAGCGTATCGACAAAACTCTGTTTCATCTCGGCACCGTGGAAACGACCCATGATGGTCAGGCCATCGGGCCCACGGTGCAATTCGACTTGGATCGGCTCTCGCTTTGGCGGTGCCATCAAAACGGCCGAGCTGTAATCGACGATCTTCGCTGTTGGCGAGACCGCTCGCGCCGTCTCGAGCGCGAGCGCCTGCTGCTCCAAGCTCGGAGCCCTGCCATGGACTTCGATCCGCAGGCCGTCTGAGCGCAGGCGCACCCAGTCGATGTCGTTGATCTCCAATCCGTGACGGACCCGATCGCTCAACAGCCGTTCATAGCTTTGCGCCCCGTAGACGCCACCAAAATAGATGGCGGAGCCCGTAAGACCTAGCCAGGCCAAAAAGATCAGCCCACGCAGCATCAGGATCGTGTCGTGACGGTTGCATCCATGGCTCCGGTTGATGACATGATCGCGGCAGATACTGCAAGATCGACGAGGAGTGATCGATGACGCCGCCACGAACCAGCGATCCCGGCCGTCTAATCGCCCATCGTGGCGCAAGCCAGGTGGCGCC